>CANIEV010000038.1 GCA_947466535.1 Betaproteobacteria bacterium | reverse complement strand
GCACCTGCTTGGTGGTCGCGGCTTCGACAGATGCGCGCAGTGCGTCGGTGAGCTTGCCCTGTTCCTCGATCGAGGCAAGGATCGCGCTGCGACGTTCTTCCATCTCGCGCATGTACCCCAGCCGCTCCTCGAGGTTGCGAAGCTGCGTGTCGTCGAGGTTGCCGGTCACTTCCTTGCGGTAGCGCGCGATGAAGGGCACGGTCGAGCCTTCGTCGAGCAGCGCGACGGCAGCCGCCACCTGCTGCGGCTTGCAGCCGAGCTCGACGGCGATCAGCTGGACGATCTTGAGGATTGCGGTGTCGGAGAGTGCTGTGGTGGTCGCCATATTTCTGAGAGATGAGAGTTAAGTGCGCCGACGTTTTACCGTCGTGCTGAATTTAGGGAGGGATGGGGGGCCAACGGGGGAAGGGAGGGACATAGGGTGCGGGAGACGAGTCTCTTCGTGTCCCTTCCCCCGTTACTCACTTTGCAGTGAATGGACCCCGAAGAGAGTTTAAAAGCAGGGTCGCCGCAAGTTTAAGAAGCAGTGCGTGTGGAACGTCTACTTCCAAAGCGCTCTCATCTGCGCCGGCACCAGCTCGCCGTACGCGACATCCTTCGAAAGTATCCCCATGTCCCGCGCGAACCGGTTCATCGCCGAAACCTTGTGCTCGGAGATCGTCGCATCGTAGAACGGCAGATCGCGCGCGACCAGCTCCGCGATGAGGCTTGCTTCGTACTCGGGAAACAATTTACGACCGATCGCGGTCGCGCGCTCCGGGTCTTCGCGCAGCGCCTTCTGCGCCGCGACCACCGCGCGCACGCCGGCCGCGGCGAATTCGGGCCGTTCGTCCACGGTCTTCTGCGTGGCGACGAGCGCGGGGAAGGTGTAATCGAGCGCGGGTGCCGGGCCGTCGCCGCGGCGTGCGTCGATCAGCAGCGTGCCTGTGCCCTTGCGGATGGCCACTTCCATGCCCATGCCATTGGCCCAGAAGCCGTCGATGTCGCCGTTCTCCATCGCCTTTGCCGCGGCGACGCCAAACGAAGCGCCGACACCGGCGGCGGCCGGCACAGGGCCGATCTTCACGTCCTTATCCGGGTCCATGCCAACTTCGCGCAGCATGCGGCGAAGCCCGTCCACCGGGCCGGGCGCGGCGCCGATGCGCAGTCCGCGTATCGCCTGCAGGTCGCCGCGCTTTGCCTTCAGGTCGGCGCGCACCACCAGGAACCAGTACATGTTCTGCGCAAGCGCGCAAAGCAGGCGTGCACCCGCCCAGTCCTTGAACGCATACAGCGGCGCGTGAGATGCACCACCGACGAAATCGCACTTGCCGTCGCGCAACTCTTCATAGGCGCGGGTGACCGGAAACACGAGTTCCAGCGTCGCGTCCAGGCCTTCCTTCTTGAAAAAACCCATTTCGACCGCCGCGATCGCGGGAAAGTACGAGGGGGAAATGAGATCGGGTATTACTACGCGTATTGCCAAGGCAGCTTCTCCGGTTTTCAGAGCGTGGCGGAGCCGGGATTGTAGCCGCAACGACGCCCCGATTCCGGGTCTGTTCCGGGACCGGCTTGCGTGGGCCTGAAGCGGGCGTTTGCCCCGCTTCATGCGTTTCCGGGCGAGTAGAATTGCTGCTCTTTCGCATTCAGATGTCATGATCCGCTTTCACAAGGCGGATCGACCGGAGCAATCGTCGATGGCGGGTTCTCCCCACGTGCTTCTCATAGGCGCCGGCCCGGTCGGCACGGTGACCGCGCTCGCGATCGCGCAAAAGGGATTGCGCGTCACGGTGCTCGAGACCGACGCCGTCTACGACGAGAAGCCGCGCGCCGCCACCACCCACGCTTCCACGCTCGAGATGCTGCGCGATCTCGGCATCGTGGACGAGGTGATCCGCCAGGGGCTGGTTTCCTCCCGCTTCCAGCACTGGGACCGCACCAACAACCAATTGGTGGCGGAGTTCGATTATTCATTGCTCCGCGACGAGACGCCCTTCCCGTATGCGGTGCAGTGCGAGTCGCACAAGCTGGTGGCGATTGCCGAAGCAAAACTTCGCGAGTATCCGAACGCAAAAGTGCTGCGCGGCCACGAAGTGATCGAAATCCATCCGGGCACGGATTCGGTCCGTCTCGTGTGCGCCACCGCGGAGGGTCGTGCGGAGTTCACCGGCGATTACCTCGTCGGCACCGACGGCGCGCGCAGCCTCGTTCGCAAGACCATGGGCGTGGGCTTCGAGGGCTATACGTTTGCCGAGCGCTTCGTCGGCATGACCACGCCCTTCGATTTCGAGGCAGGGCGCGGCTACTCCAACCGCAACTACTTCTCAGACCCGGATCGCTGGCTGATGCTGTTCAAGGTTGCGGGCAACGACATGCGCGGCCTGTGGCGCGTGATCTCGCCCGCCACCACCGAGCAGCCGGACGAGGAAGTGCTCTCCGAGGAATCGCTGCAGCAGCGCATGCAATATTTTTTCCCCGGCGCGGATCGCTACGACATCCACTACCGCGGCGTGTACCGCTTTCACCAGCGTGTGGCGAGCTGCTTTCGCGCGGGGCGCATTTTCCTCGCGGGTGATGCGGCGCATGTGAACAATCCCGCGGGCGGCCTCGGCATGAACAGCGGCGTGCACGATGGCGTGGAACTCGCCGAGCTGCTGTCGCTCGTCACCGAGGGCAAGGCAGGGCCGGAGATACTCGACCGTTACGATCGCAGGCGCCGGCCGCTCAACGTGGAGTTCGTGCAGGAGCAGACCGTCTCGAACAAGAACCGGCTGGAGGAGCGCGATCCCGCGGTCCGCAAGGAGCGGCTCGACGAACTGCGGCGGATCGCCGCCGATCCCGAGCGCACCCGCAAATTCCTTCTGCGCGCCTCGCTCATCGCGTCGGTGCGCAAGGGAAGAACGATCGAATGAACTGTCGGCGCTCCGGTAAGCAACGTGTCCTGCTTGCCGCAGCGCTGATGTTTGTCGCGGGCGTATCAACGACGTCACGGGCAGCGGAACCGTCTGCAAGTTCACCCGCCGGCTTATCTACCGCCTCCGGCTTATCTACCGTCTGTGTCGCCCCCGGTGCCTGGGTCGCGCCGGGCAGCGGGCCGGTGTCTGCGGTGGACGCGATTGCGCGCGCCGCGCGCGCCCGGGCGGTGCTGCTGGGCGAAAACCACGACAGCGAGGAACACCACCGGTTCCAGTTGCAGGTGATCGCGGCGCTGCACGCGCAGCGTCCGGGTACGGTGATCGGGCTGGAAATGCTTCCGCGCTCCGCGCAGCCGGTGCTCGACCGCTGGGTCGCGGGCGCTTTTTCGGAACAAGAGTTCGTTCGCGAGTCTGACTGGCGCCGCGCCTGGGGCTTTGATTTTTCGTTGTATGCGCCGGTGTTTCATTTCGCGCGCATGAATCGCATACCGATGCTCGCGCTCAACATCGACCGTGCGCTGGTGCGCAAGGTCGGCGCGCAGGGCTTCGATGCGCTGACACCGTCCGAGCGCGGCGAACTCACCCGGCCCGCGCTAGCGAGCCCTTCCTATCTCGATCGGCTGTATCAAAGCTTTGCCTCTCACGACGCCAAGACCGCGGTCGCACGGGATGCGCCGCCGTTTCTGCGCTTTGTCGAGGCGCAGCAACTGTGGGACCGCGCGATGGCGCAGGCGATCGCAGGCGCGCTGTCGCGTTCGCCGGACAGGTATGTGGTGTCGCTGATCGGTTCGGGTCACGTTGTCTGGGGCGATGGGGTCGCACGGCAGCTCGCGGATCTCGGCGTTCAGCAGGTTGCGAGCCTGCTGCCGTGGGAGCGCGACGAAGATTGCCGTGACTTGCGTGCAGGTCTCGCCGATGCGGTGTTCGGACTTGTGACCGCGCCGGCGCCGGCGCGCTTCCGGCTGGGCTTGCAGCTTGGCGATGCGACCGACGGCGTGGGGGTAAGTTCAGTGGTGCCCGGCAGCGCGGCGGCCGCGGCGGGCATGCGTTCCGATGACGTGCTTGTCGAAGCGGCGGGTGTGCGACTCGTGAAGCCCGACGACCTGATCGCTGTCATCGAGCGCGCGGCCGAGGGTTTTCTGCTGCCGCTTCGCGTGCTGCGCCAGGGCGCAATGCTCGATCTGCAGATTGCCGTGCCGGTGAAACGATGACGCGGCTGCTTCGAGTATCGGTCCTGCTTGTCGCCGCGTTTTGCGTGCAATTCGCATTCGCGAGCACCGCGGCGTCGCCGCCGGCGGTGAGCGACGCACATTACGAGATATCGGTCAGGCTCGATCCGCTGCGCCACACGATGGAGGCGCGCGGCGTGGTGACGCTGGCTTCCGTTCAGAGCGTGAGCCTCCCTTCCGCGCCGAGGTTTCGCATCGAGTCGCTGCGGGTGGATGGCCGGGAGACCGACGCGAAGGGCCTGTCCTCGGTGCGCGGGCGGCGCGTCGAGCTGCGCTGGCAGGGCACGCTCGATTCGCTCGACGCCACGCTCGATGAGCGTGCGGTGCTGACCCGCGACGTGCCGGTGGTCGATGTGCGCGGCAGTTTTTTTTCCGCGGCCAGCGGCTGGTATCCGTCGGTGCCGGGGCGGCTTGCGCGCTGGCGGGTGAATGTCGATTTGCCGCTCGGACAGCGCGGAATCGCGCCCGGCCGCCTGATCCAGGAAGCGGAGCGCGAAGGGCGCTACCGCGCGAGCTTCGAATTCGACCGGCCGGGCGAAGGCATCACCCTGATTGCAGGACCCTACGAGGTGCGCGAGCGCCGCGTGCTGTCGCGCTTCGGGCACGACATCCGCGTGCGCACCTATTTCCATCGCGAGATCGGCTCGCTCGCGGCGGGGTATCTCGATGCTGCGGCAAAACACATTGCGCGCTACGAGGCGTTGCTCGGTGAGCATCCGCGCGCGGCGTATTCGATCGTCTCCAGCCCGACGCCGACCGGTTTCGGTTTCCCGGGCATTGCCTACCTCGGCATCGATGTGCTGAAGCTGCCGTTCATACGTGACACCTCGCTTGCGCACGAGGTGCTGCACGACTGGTTCGGCAACGGCGTGTATGTCGACCCTGCGCGCGGCAACTGGTCCGAAGGGCTCGCCACTTTTCTCGCCGACTATGCGTTGTCTGAGGAACAGGGCGAGGCGCAGGCGCGCGACATGCGCACCCGCTGGATACGCGACTTCAGCGCACTGCCCGAGCCGGCACGCACGCCGATTGCGCGATTTGTCTCACGCACCCATGACGCGTCGCAGGTCGTGGGCTACGGCAAGACCGCGATGGTGTTTTTCATGCTGCGCGAGGAGATCGGCGAGAAGGCTTTTCGCGAAGCACTTCGCACGTTCTGGGATCGCCACCGGTTTCGCGCAGTGTCGTGGCGGGAACTGCGGCTGGAGTTCGAATATGCAGCAGATCGCAGCCTCAGTCTCTTTTTCAACCAATGGGTCGAGCGCGCTGACGCGCCGCAGCCGCGAGTCACGTCAGCGCGCATTATCGAAGGCTCCCTGCATCTTGCGATGGAGCAGCCGGCGCCCGCCTACGCGGTATCGCTGCCGATTGCGATTTTTGGACCGGAAGGACCGCAGCGCCGCGTGGTCCGGCTGCAGCATGAGAGCGAAACCGTGATCGTGGACGTACCGGGCCGGCCGCTTGCGGTGATGATCGATCCCGACTACCGCCGCTTTCGCGAACTCGCGCCGGGCGAGGCGGGACCGACCCTTCGGGACGTGACACTGGCATCGCGCGCGAACCTGCTGCTTCCCGATCGGGACAGCCCGGTGCGCGAGGTGGCGCAGCATCTGGCGATGCGCGTACTCGAGGCCCCGGCGGTGGACGGACCGCCGTTTTCCGCTCCGACGCTGGTGATCGGCACCGACGCCGCCGTGTTTCAGCTTGTGGCGGAACGGCCCGCGCTTGCGCCGCCGCGCGAAGTGGCCGGCCGCGGCAGCGCGAGAGTGTGGTCGGCGCGCCTGCCCGGTGGCGTTCCGGTGGTGATCGTCTCGGCGCGCGATCCCGAGAGCCTTGTGGCGCTATTGCGGCCGCTTCCGCATTACGGCGAGCGAAGCTGGCTGGTTTTCGATGGGGCGAAGCTCGTATCGAGGGGGACATTCCCTTCGGTGCCGCCGCAGATTGGCGTGAAGTGAAGCAGGAACGGGCGAGCGTTCCTCACTCCTCCATCAGCACGTTCGACAGATCGAACCGTCCGGTGGGAGGCACTTTTTCGCGCGGATAACCGAGCCGGAACGGCACGATCGGCGCGCCCCCGGCGCGGAACAGCTTCACGCAGGCTTCGCGCGTTGGCTCGGTCTGCAGCAACTGGTTGATCGGCTGCAGCACCAGGCCGTGCGATGTGGCCATCAGCCAGGCGCGCTCGAGCACCTGCCCGGCATGCACCCAGGCCTGCGGGCCGGCACCGCGGGTGCCGATCATCCCGAACACCGAGGTGCTCATCAGCGACTTGTGGTCGTGCTTGGCCATCTGCGGACCGACGTTCAGGTGCGCGATCGCGAATTGCCCGAGCATCGAGAGCAACCAGGGCGTGCCGAAGCCGCCGCTGCCCACGCATTCGGCGAGTTCCGCGCGCCAGTCGGGGTTGGCGAAGGCGAGCGCATCGGCGCGCAGAAGCAGTTTGTCGACCGCGTCCCTGATTTCGGCATCGCGGCTGAGCAGAAGGCTTACATCCTTGTGGGCGCTTACGCTGCGTATCTGCTTGAGAATAGTGTCCGACACCGGGCGCGTATCGAACACGCCATGGTCGGTGCGCCGCCGGGTGATCGCCTCGAACAGGCGCACCGGCCGTGCCGGGTCCGCCTTGAACTTGTCGATATAGTTGATCTCCGCAACGAGGTTGCCGGTGGGTGAGGGTGGAAACCATTTGAGCGCGTGCCCGAGTTCGAACTGCTCGCTTGCGATCAGCAGGTTCTCCAGAGCACAGCCGAGGCTGACATGGAGTTCGCGCTGGTCGGCGTCGGCCACCGATTGCCAGCGGGAGAAATCGGCGTAAATCCGAACACGGCTGGAATCCGAGTCGAACAACCAGGGTTGGGTGTTGCGGGTCGACGGTGCGAGCAACGCATAGCGCAGCACGAAGCGAATCTGCTCCGCGCGCCCTGCGCGCTCGGGGAATTCCTTCGGATGGATGTTCCAGACTTTGGTGGTAGCGCGCGGCATGGGGGTGCCCTTCAATGGCCTTGACCAAGCATGGTTGAGGGTGGAGGGGGAGGCTTTGATCGCGGTCAAGCCCGCCGCAGGCTGCCGTATGATGCGACGAGATTCTCTTTACTGTTCCGGAAAGCCGACTTTCGCATGAGCGTTCGCCTTCAACCCTTCGCTGTTTCGCCGCGCAGCATGGGCGCCGCGTTCAAGGCGCGCGCGGTGAACGCGTCGCTCGAATCGTTCGATCCGTTCATCTACCTGGTGGAATTCTGGATGCGCGCGCCGACCTTCGATCCGCATCCGCACGCGGGGTTTTCGGCGATCACCTATCTATTCGACGACTCCACCGGCGCGATGCTCAACCGCGATTCGCAGGGCGATCGCACGCTGATCCGGCCGGGCGACCTGCACTGGACGCTGGCAGGTGCCGGCATCGTGCATGACGAAGTGCCCGAGACCGACGGCCTCGTATCGCACGGGCTGCAGATTTTCGTGAACTTGCCTGCAGCGCAGAAGCTGATCGCACCGCGTGCGATTCGGGTGGCGCGCGAGGCGATGGCGACGCGCGAGAACGACGGCATGACGCTCAGGCTGGTCTTTGGCCGACTCGACGGCATGGACACACCGATCGGCGTGCCCGGCGATGCGGCGCTCGCCGATGTGGCGCTTGCGCCCGGAGCAGCAGGCGAGATTGCAATCGGCGCGGAGCGCAATGCCTTCGTGCTCGTCATTGAAGGCGAGGCGGAGATCGGCGGGACGCGGCTTGACGCAGGCGAAGCGGCGGGCCTCGAAGCGCACGACGGGGCGCTCGCTTTGCGTAGCGCGGCGGGCGGGCGGTTGGCGCTGTTCGCAGGCACGCCGCTGCGCGAGCCGGTGCTGATGCACGGCCCGTTCGCGATGAGCGATGCCGCTCAGGTCAACGACGCGATCCGCCGCTATCAGGCAGGCGGCATGGGACGGCTGTAATCGGACGTGTAAGCGGACGGGTCAGCGTCGCGCGGCGCTTCGTCCACTGGCCGCACGCTTGCGCGCCGGGCGGGCAGGCGGCCGGGAATCGGGCAGGGGCAGCGCCGTCTTGTACTTCACCTGTTTCAACGCAAAGCTCGACTGGATGTTGCCCACGCCGGGAATCTTGGAGAGAAAGTCCACGATGAAGCGCTCCAGCGCCGGCACGTCGGACACCACCACCCGGATGAGGTAGTCGGAGTCGCCGGTCATCAGGTAGCACTCCATCACCTCCGGCCGGTCGGCGATCGCCGCCTCGAATCGGTCGAGCGCGGCCTCCACCTGCCGCTCAAGGCGCACCGAGATGAATACGCTCACCGTGAGCCCGAGGCGCAGCGGGTCGAGCAGGGTCACGTAGCGCGCGATATGGCCCGAGGCTTCGAGCGCGCGCACTCGCGCGAGGCAGGGCGAGGGCGAGAGATGCACCGCCTGCGCGAGCTCGACGTTGGTGAGGCGCGCGTCCTGCTGCAGGCGTTCGAGGATGCGAAGATCGGTGGTGTCGAGGTCTGGTGGCAGCATGAAGTGCTTTCAAAAGTTGCTTTTCCGGCAGATTATATCGTTCAAAGCGCTATCTGCCGTTCAGAATGGGAGCTAATGCCGCGGGCTCGGCGCTACCATCGCGAACACTCAAGCGCATGTGCTGCGATGTTTGCCCGCATTCAATCACTCAACTTCCAGTCGAGCCCTCCATGACCGACCTGTCCGATCTCTTCTACAACGCCTTCTGGCGTGTCAGCCCGCCCGATGTCGATCCGGCGGAAACTACCGAGTGGATGGATGCATTCGATGCGCTGGTGAAGGCCGAAGGGCCGGAGCGCGCCACCTTTCTCCTGCGCAAATTGCTCGACCGCGCGCGCACGCTGCACGTGGCGATGCCGCCGGTGCTCAACACGCCGTATCGCAACACGATCGCGCTTGAAGACCAGCCGCAGTACCCGGGCAATCTGGATGTCGAACAGCGCGTGATGTCGATCGTGCGCTGGAATGCGCTTGCGATGGTAGTGCGCGCCAACCGCGCCTCGGGCGAACTCGGCGGGCATATCGCGAGCTATGCCTCGGCGGCGGAATTGTTCGAGATCGGCTTCAACCACTGCTTCCGCGCGGATCCCGCAGGAACAACCGGTGCCCGCAGCGGTGACCTGGTGTACTTCCAGCCGCATTCGGCGCCGGGCGTGTATGCACGCGCGTATCTCGAGGGCCGGTTGTCCGAAGACCAGTTGGCGAACTACCGGCGCGAGACCGGCGGGAAGGGCCTCTCTTCGTATCCGCATCCCTGGCTGATGCCGGACTTCTGGCAGTTCCCCACCGGTTCGATGGGGCTCGGGCCGCTGAAAGCGATCTACCAGGCGCGCTTCATGCGCTATCTCGACAATCGCGGTGTGGCCGAGACCGCCGGCCGCAAGGTCTGGGCCTTCGTCGGCGACGGCGAGATGGACGAGCCGGAATCGCTCGCGGGCTTGTCGATTGCCGCGCGCGAGGGCCTCGACAACCTGATCTTCGTGGTGAACTGCAATCTGCAGCGGTTGGATGGGCCGGTGCGCGGCAACGGTTCGATCATCCAGGAACTCGAGGGACTTTTCGCCGGCGCCGGCTGGCGGGTGATCAAGCTGCTCTGGGGCTCGGACTGGGACGGCCTGTTCGCGCGCGACCGCGACGGCGTGCTGATCCGCCGCCTGCACGAGACGGTGGACGGCGAATTCCAGACCTACGCCGCCACCGACGGCCGCTTCAACCGCGAGCATTTCTTCAACAAATACCCCGAGTTGCAGGCGCTGGTGGCGCACCTGTCGGACGCGGACATCGACCGGTTGCGCCGCGGCGGGCACGACCCGGTGAAGATCTATGCCGCCTACTACGCGGCGCTCAAGCACAAGGGGCAGCCGGTGGTGATCCTCGCGCAGACCAAGAAGGGCTACGGCATGGGCGAGGGCGGCCAGGGCAAGATGGGCGCGCACCAGCAGAAGAAACTTGAAGACGACGCGCTGCTCGCCTTCCGCGACCGCTTCGCGCTGCCGTTGTCGGACGAACAGGTCACCTCCCTTTCCTTCCACAAGCCGGCGGCCGATTCGCCGGAGATGAAATACCTGCAGGCGAGGCGTGCAGCGCTCGGCGGCTACCTGCCGGCGCGCAACGCGGCCTCGCCTGCGATGCCGGTGCCGCCGCTCGCGCGCTTCTCGAAAATCCTGGAAGGCACCGGCGAGCGCGAGCAGTCGAGCACCACCGCGTTCGTGCAGATACTCGGCCAGTTCCTGCGTGACGAACATCTGGGCAAGCGGATCGTGCCGATCGTCGCCGACGAGGCGCGCACCTTCGGCATGCAGACGCTGTTCCGTCAGGTGGGCATCTACTCCGCAGTAGGACAGCTCTACGAGCCGGAAGACCACGACGAGCTGCTCTACTACCGCGAAGCGAAGGACGGGCAGATCCTCGAGGAGGGCATCACCGAGGCGGGCGCAATGGCCTCCTGGATCGCGGCGGCGACGAGCTACTCCACGCACGGCGTCCCGATGCTGCCCTTCTACATTTACTACTCGATCTTCGGCTTCCAGCGAGTCGGTGATCTGATCTGGGCGGCGGCGGATTCGCGCTCGCGCGGCTTCCTGCTCGGCGGGACCGCGGGCCGCACCACGCTCTCGGGCGAGGGCCTGCAACACCAGGACGGCAGCTCGCACCTGATCGCATCCACCATCCCGAACTGCGTGGCCTACGATCCCTGCTTTGGCTACGAGCTCGCGGTGATCGTGCAGGACGGCGCGCGGCGCATGCTCGAGTCGCAGGAAGATGTCTTCTATTACCTCACCGTGATGAACGAGAACTACGCCCATCCCGCCATGCCAAAAGGCGCAGACGAGGGAATTCTCAAGGGCATGTACCTGTTGAGAGAAGGAAAGGGCATGGAGGAGGGCAAGGCCGCAGCGAAGGGCAAGGGCAAGTCGGATGCGCGGGTGCAGTTGCTCGGTGCCGGCACCATTCTTCGCGAATGCATCGCGGCAGCCGAACTGCTCGAACGCGAGCACGGCATCGCAGCCGACGTGTGGAGCGTCACCAGCTTCACCGAGCTGCGCCGCGACGGGCGCGCCTGCGATGCGGCGAAGGCGGGCACACCGTGGATACGCAAATGTCTCGAATCCACGCTGGGGCCGATCGTCGCTGCCTGCGATTACGTGAGCAGCCTGCCCGACCTGATCCGTCCGTGGATGCCCGGGGGCAGGACCTTCGTTTCGCTCGGCACCGACGAGTTCGGCCGCAGCGACACGCGCGAGGCCCTGCGCGATTTCCAGGGCGTGTCGGCGAAGCGCATCGCGGCGGCGGCGCTCGCGGCGATCGGACGGGCCTGAGTCCCGGCAGGCACCGTTGTTTTTGGGGCTAATGTTTCATTTCTGTACGCCAATCGACCGCTTTTAGGCTTGGCTGCTTAGTTTCTGAAATAAATGTTCAACATTGTCAGGGCGGGGGCGGTTTCCCGGGTCGCGCAGGCTGTCTCGGGCTCCGCATTGGCGCAATCGGGTGAAGGCGCGCGCCGCGTACTGTGCTGCAGCGCACAGAGCACGCGACAATCCCCGGTAGAATCCATGAACTGAGCATGAACCGAGCGGCGCGTTTCGCAGGCCGCTCCCGGCGCGAGCCGCTCACATCTCTCTCACGCTTTCCTCACACGTCTGCCGGGTGTCCCGATGAGTTCCCCTGACCTGTCCAAATTGCGCATCGATCGCGCCGCGCCTGCAGGTGGCGTGCGCGCACGGGCGCGCTGGGGACGCTGGCTGTTCGGGCTGGCGGTGATCGTGGTCGCCGGCGGATTCGCGTGGATGCGGGCCTCCGCGCCGCCCGCGGTGGAGCTGGTGACGGTGGTGAGCGCCTGGCCGTCGCAGAACTACACCTTGCTGAATGCCACCGGCTACGTGGTGCCGCAGCGCAAGGCGGCCCTGTCGTCCAAGGCGACCGGGCGGCTGGTATGGCTGGGTGTGCTCGAAGGCAGCCGGGTGAAGGCGGGCGAGGTGATTGCGCGGCTGGAGAGCCGTGACGTAAGCGCGCAGCTTGACCAGGCGGCAGCGCAACTGAATGTCGCGCGCGCGAATTACGAGCAGGGCATGGCCGACCTGCGTGATGCCGAGGCGAACCTGCGGCGCTCCGCGGAGTTGCTCGACAAGAAATTCATCTCCGGTGCGCAGCGCGACACCGATATCGCGCGCCACGGCAAGGCGCTCGCGGTGGTGGGAAGCTACAAGGCGGCGATCGCCGCGGCGGAGGCAGGACGCCGCGTGGCGGAAGTGGCGCTGGAGCAGACGGTGATACGCGCGCCCTTCGACGCGGTGGTGCTCACCAAGACCGCGAACGTAGGCGACAACATCACGCCGTTCTCGTCGGCGGCCGACAGCAAGGGCGCGGTAGTGACGATTGCCGACATGGCGACGCTGGAAGTGGAAGCCGACGTGTCGGAATCGAACATATCGAAGATCCGCGTCGACCAGCCCTGTGAAATCCAGCTCGATGCGCTGTCGGGCATGCGATTCGCGGGCGTGGTGTCGCGCACGGTGCCGACGGTGGATCGCTCCAAGGCGACGGTGCTGGTGAAGGTGCGCTTTGTCGATCGCGAGTCGCGCGTGCTGCCCGAGATGAGCGCGAAGGTGGCCTTCCTCGACAAGCCGGTGCCCGATTCCGAGAAAAAGCCGGTAATCGCGGTGCAGCCGGGCGCGATCGTCGAACGCGGCGGGAAGAAGCTTGTCTTTGTCGTTCGCGACGGAACGGTGCGCACGGTTGAAGTGGTGGTCGGCGGAAAAGTCGGCGAGCTGGTCGAGCTGGCCGGCGTGCAGACCGGCGACAAGCTGGTGCTCAATCCGGCCGAGAAGATAAGGGACGGGATTTCCGTCGTCGCGGCGAAAAAATAGCGGCATGGACGCGCCGCCGGTCGCCGCCCCTCTCGTCGAGATCCGGCACCTCGCCAAGGCCTACCGGCGCGGCGACCAGGTGGTGCCTGTGCTCACCGACATCACGCTCGATATCGCCCGTGGCGCGTTCACCGCGCTGATGGGGCCCTCGGGGTCGGGCAAGAGCACGCTGCTCAACCTGATCGCCGGCATCGACAAGCCCGACTCGGGCGAGCTGCGCGTGGGGGGGCTCGACATCACGCGCCTGGGCGAGTCGGCGCTCGCCGACTGGCGCGCGGCGAACATCGGCTTTGTCTTCCAGTTCTACAACCTGATGCCGGTGCTCACCGCCTACGAGAACGTGGAGCTGCCGCTGATGCTCACCGCGCTGTCGCGCGCCGAGCGCCGCGAACGCACCGAACTGACGCTGTCGGCGGTGGGCCTGTCGGACCGGATGAAACATTTTCCGAACGAGCTCTCCGGCGGCCAGCAGCAGCGCGTGGCGATCGCGCGCGCGATCGTCACTGACCCGGTGCTGATCGTGGCCGACGAACCGACGGGCGACCTCGATCGCGTCTCCGCCACCGAGGTGCTGGCCATGCTGCAGAAGCTGAACGCGGATCTCGGCAAGACCATCATCATGGTGACGCACGACGTGAACGCGGCACGCGCTGCGCGCGAGATGGTGCATCTGGACAAGGGCGAAATCAGTGGTCCCGCCGAGCCGACCCACTGAGCCTGCGCGCTGATCTACCTGACCTCCTCATGTTCGTCTTCAAGCTGATTCTCCGCAGCGCCTTCCGGCACCGGCTGCGCACCCTGCTCACCATCGTCGGGCTGATGGTCGCGGTGCTCGCCTACGGTCTTTTGCAGACGGTGGTGGACGCCTGGTACGCGGGCGCGCAATCGGCCTCGGGCGCGCGGCTGATCACGCGCAATTCGATCTCGCTCGCGTTCTCGCTTCCGATCAGCTACGAGAACCGCATCCGCGGCGTTGACGGGGTGAACCGGGTGGCGCGCTCGAGCTGGTTCGGCGGTGTCTACCAGGAGCCGAAGAATTTCTTTCCGCAGTTCGCGGTGTCCGACAACTACCTCGAGCTCTATCCCGAGTTCAGTGTGCCGGAGGACGAGATGACCGCCTGGCGCCGCGATCGCAAGGGCGCGCTGATCGGCCGCCAGCTCGCCGACCAGTACGGGTTCAAGGTGGGCGATGTGTTGCCCCTGCGCGGCACGATCTATCCCGGCAGCTGGGAATTCGTGGTGCGCGGCATCTTCGATTCGCCGGACCCGGCCAAGATCACCCGGCAGATGCTGTTCCACTGGAACTACCTGAACGAGACGCTGCGCAAGGTCACGGTGCGGCGCGCCGACCAGGTGGGCGTGTTCATCGTCGGCATCGAGCGCATCGACGACGCGGCGGCGGTGTCCACCAACATCGACGGCGTGTTCCGCAACTCGCTCGCCGAGACGCTCACCGAGACCGAGCAGGCCTTCCAGCTTGGCTTCGTCGCGCTGTCGGACCAGATCATCGCGGCGATACGGCTGGTGTCCTATGTGGTGATCCTGATCATTCTCGCGGTGATGGCCAACACCATGGCGATGAGCGCGCGCGAGCGCACCTCGGAGTACGCGACCCTGAAGGCGCTCGGCTTCGGGCCGGGCTTTCTGGCGATGCTGATCTTCGGCGAGTCGATGATGATCGCGGCGATCGGCGGCGGCATCGGAATCGCGCTCACCGGCCCGGCGGCGGCTGCGTTCAAGCAGGCCGCGGGCGGCATATTCCCGATCTTCACCGTGTCGTCCTCGACGGTGAGCCTGCAGCTCGCCTGCGCGGTCGCGGTAGGTTTTGTTGCGGCGCTTGTGCCGGCGCTGCGCGCATCGAGGGTGCGCATCGTCGAGGGCCTGCGGGCGATAGGCTAGACCGGGACCTGACGATACCCATGGCCAGTCCTCTCGCCTACGTTTTACGCAATCTCTGGACGCGGCGCCTGACCACCGCGCTCACCGCCGGCGGGCTTGCGCTGGTGGTGTTTGTCTTTGCCGCGGTGCTGATGCTCGATGCGGGACTCAAGCAGACGCTGGTCACCACCGGCGAATACGACAACGCGGTGGCGATCCGCAAGGGGTCGGAGACCGAAATCCAGAGCGGCATCGGCCGCGATCAGGCGAACGTGGTGGAGATGAATCCCGCGATCGCGCTCGACGCGGACGCGCGGCGCATGGTGTCCAAGGAAACGGTGGTGCTGATCTCGCTGTCCAAGCGCGGCGCGCAAAAGCCCTCCAACGTGGTGATCCGCGGCGTGGGGCCGGCAGGCTTCGCGCTGAGGCCGCAGGTGAAGCTCACCGCGGGACGGATCTTTGCGCCCGGCTCGGCGGAGATCGTGGTCGGCTCGAATATCGTAAGCGGCTTTTCGGGAACGCGCATCGGCGATTCGCTGCGCTTCGCGCAGCGCGAATGGACGGTGGTGGGCACCTTCGATGCAGGTGCGAGCGGATTCGATTCCGAGATCTGGGGCGATGCCGATCAACTGATGCAGGCTTTCCGTCGCATAGCCTATTCGACGATGGTGGTGCGCCTCGCCGACCCGCAGGCCTTCGATCGCTTTCGCGAGGAAGTGAACGGCGATCCGCGTCTTACGCTGGAGATCAAGCGCGAGCAGACCTTCTACAGCGACCAGTCGCGGGCCTTGTCCACGTTCATCAACATTCTCGGCCTGACGCTGACGGTGATCTTTTCCATAGGCGCGATGATCGGCGCGATGATCACCATGTACGCGTCGGTGTCGAGCCGGGTCGCCGAGATCGGAACGCTGCGTGCGCTGGGCTTCCGGCGCTCGAACGTGCTGGTGGCGTTCATGCTCGAGTCGCTGTTTCTCGGGCTGGTGGGTGGCCTGATGGGATTGGCGGCCGCGTCGCTGATGCAGTTAGCATCGTTCTCGACCACGAACTTCCAGACCTTTGCGGACCTGTCGTTCCGCTTCATGCTGACGCCGGGAATCGTCGCATCCACTCTCGGATTCGCGCTTGCGATGGGCCTGATCGGAGGCTTCCTGCCGGCGCTGAGCGCGGCGCGACTGCAGATCGTGGATTCCCTGCGCGCCGCCTGAAGGGCGGCGCGCTCGTGAATTCGGCTACGCCGCCTGAAGGGCGGCGCGCTCGTGGATTCGCCTAGCGCGCCGGCGGCTTCGGGATTGCGAGGCAGACCGGTTTGATGAACTGCTGGATGCCGCCGGGTGCGATCAGGCGCTTCTTCGCGTCTTCGCATTTCTCCAACGTCTCGTAGGGCACGCGGATGTTGAAGTTCTCGGCGCTGCAACCCTTGCCCGCGATCGGACCGGCGCAGCCTTCGATGATGATCATCAGCATGAACGTGAGACCTTCGACCAGCATGGCTGCCTACCTCCGGACCGGTGCAGTTGCGCGCAGTGGCTTATACCAGCGGCTTAGGGAGCCACTGAACAAGGGTGCTACGCCCCCTCGTAACTCCCCCATCTCAGAGGGAACGCTGAACCTTCAAGCCTCGAAATTGGACTTGATCAGCGATTTCTTAGACGTTAAACCGGAAATGCATCACGTCGCCGTCATGCACGACGTATTCCTTGCCCTCCACGCGCATCTTGCCCGCTTCCTTGGCCCCCGATTCGCCCTTGCCGGTGATGAAGTCGTTGTACGCGATCACCTCGGCACGGATGAATCCGTGTTCGAAGTCGGTGTGGATCACGCCGGCGGCCTGCGGTGCGGTGGCGCCTTGCTGGATGGTCCAGGCCCGAACCTCTTTTACGCCCGCGGTGAAGTAGGTCTGAAGGCCTAGCAGCGTGTAGCCGGCGCGGATCAGGCGTGCAAGGCCCGGCTCCTCCAGTCCCATGTCCTCGAGGAACACCTGCTTGTCTTCATCCGACAGCTCGGCGATCTGCGATTCCATCGCGGCGCTGATCGCGACCACCGGTGCGCCCTCGGTCTTGGCATAGGCTTCCACGCGGGCGAGGAGAGGGTTGTCCTTGAAGCCGGTCTCCGATACGTTGGCGACGTACATCGTCGGCTTCATGGTGAGCAGGAACAGCGGTCGGATGGCAATAAGCTCTTCTTTGGAGAGATCCAGCGTGCGCGCGGGCTTGCCCTGGTCGAGCACATTGACGACTTTCTCCAGCACCGCCACCAGGCGAGCGGCTTCCTTGTCGCCGCCGGATTTGGCGAGCTTGACGTTCTTCGAGAGCTGTTTTTCCGCGGTCTGCAGGTCGGCAAGCGCGAGTTCGGTGTTGATGGTTTCGATGTCGGAGATCGGGTCGACCTTGCCGGCGACGTGGATCACGTTGTCGTCGTCGAAGCAGCGAACCACGTGGGCGATCGCGTCGGTTTCGCGGATGTTGGCGAGAAACTGGTTGCCAAGACCCTCGCCCTTGGAGGCGCCTGCCACCAGCCCGGCGATGTCGACGAATTCCACCGCCGCGGGCAGCACGCGCTGCGGGTTCACAATCGCGGCGAGCTTGCCCAGGCGCGGGTCGGGCACCTCGACGATGCCGACGTTCGGCTCGATGGTGCAGAAGGGGTAGTTCTCCGCGGCGATGCCGGCCTTGGTGAGGGCATTGAACAGGGTGGACTTACCGACATTCGGCAAGCCGACGATTCCGCATTTGAGAGACATGGAGTGTCCGATTCGCTTCGTTAGGCTGACCGCTAGGCCATATTGGGGGATATACAAGGGGGCGTCGCCCCCTTGTTCACATGCACTGCAAGCCGACGATTCCGCATTTGAGAGACATGGAGTGTCCGATTTTTTTAGGGGTGTGCGCAGGGCGATGAGCTTGCCCAGCAAAAGTTTTGTTATGCTTTCGTGTGCAGCCGGTTCATTGCAGAGCGCATGTCGCCTTCGATGATCAGCGGGAATGCCTCGAGGATGCGATCAAGAGAGGCATCGATCGCAGTGCGGTCATCAGGCGAGGGCGAGGACAGCACATAATCGCCCACGAGGTCGCGGTCACCCGGATGCCCGATGCCGACGCGCAGGCGCCAGAAATCGTGCGAACCCAGGCGCGCAGCGATGTCTTTCAGGCCGTTGTGGCCGGCCACGCCGCCGCCCTGCTTGAGTTTTGCGGTGCCCGGCGGGAAGTCGAGTTCGTCGTGCACCACGAGGCATTCCTCGGGAGCGATCTTGAAAAAGTTGGCCAGTGAGCCGACCGACTTGCCTGAGAGATTCATGTAGGTCTGAGGCAGTACCAGCCAGACATCGCCGCCTTTGGCGGGGAGCTTTGCAACAAGGGCATGGTACTTCGCGTCCTTGCGCAGTTCGGTCTTGTGTTTGTGTGCAAGGCGTTCTGCGAACCAGAACCCGACGTTGTGCCGGTCACGTTCGTGTTCGCGGCCCGGATTTCCGAGTCCGGCAACAAGTCGTATGGGCATGGAGGTATCAGCGGTTCAGCAGGCCAGGGCAGGTCGATGGCAGGCAGTGAGTCCCAAAAGAAAGGCGCGGACTGGCCGCGCCTTTCCGGGAGCATTGGCCAGAGGCTTACTTCTTTTTTGCGGCCGGTGCACCGGCACCCGCTTCGGGCGCTTTCTGCTTGGCGGCCGGAACGTCGGCTGCGGCAGGAGCGGCGGTGGTCGCTGCGGTTTCTTCTTCGGCTGCAACCACGCGCGGTACCGACGCGCCGGCAACCGCGGGGTTTTCGCCCGGACGCAGCATCGGCTCGACGCCCTTCGGGTAGGCCAGATCCTTGACGTGCAGCGAATGGCCAACGGTTATTGTGCCAAGGTCCACCAGGATGAACTCGGGCAGGTCCGCAGGAAGGCAGCGGATGTTGACTTCGTTCATCGCGTGGGAGATGACGGCGCTCTGTTCCTTGACCGCGGGGGAGGCGTCCGCGTTCACGAAGTGCAGCGGCACCTTCATGTGGATCTTCTGGTCGGCCGAGACGCGCTGGAAGTCGATATGCTGAACTTGCGCTTTCCAGGGGTGCATGTTGACTGCGCGAAGCAGAACCTGTTCCTTCTTGCCATCGGTGACCAGGTCCAGAATGGACGCATGGAATTTCTCGTCACGCAGCTGGTGGAAAATCGCGTTGTGGTCGATTTCGATGGACGCGGCGGCCGCTTTTCCGCCGTAGACGATGCCGGGGACTTTTCCGGCGATGCGCAGACGGCGGCTCGCACCCGTGCCTTGCGCTGCGCGCGATTGCGCGACGACTTGAATTGCCATGGTGAACTCCTTGGTAACTGCACCCCTTGACCGGGGAATATTTACGGGAGGTTTTCTTCCCGTTCCTTTACGGGAGGTTTTTTTCCCGTTTCATCTGCAACAAGAGGTTTTTCTCCCGTTGCTTTTTCACGCCGTCCCCGCGACCAGGGCAGGCGATGAAATCCAATAATCGTCATTCGATGAAAAGCGAACTGACCGACTCCTCGTTACTGATGCGAAGAATAGTCTCGGCAAGCAGGCCGGCCACCGACAGCACACGGATTTTCTTGCTGGCCTGTGCCTCTTTTGAGAGCGGGATGGTGTCGGTGACCACCATCGCATCGAGCGCGGACTCGTCCACGCGCTTCACCGCGCCGCCAGAGAGCACCGCGTGCGTGCAATAGGCAACAACCTGTTTTGCCCCCGCATCCTTGAGAGCCTGCGCCGCCTTGGCGAGCGTGCCCGCGGTGTCGACGATGTCGTCCATGATGATGCAGGTACGCCCGCTGACGTCCCCGATGATGTTCATCACTTCGGAGACGTTCGCGCGCGGCCGGCGCTTGTCGATGATCGCGAGGTCGGACTCAAGTCGCTTGGCCACCGCGCGGGCACGGACCACGCCGCCGACGTCGGGGGACACCACGATCAGGTCTTCGTAATTGTGTTTCCAGACGTCGCCCAGCAGGATCGGCGTGGCGTAGACGTTGTCCACCGGCACGTCGAAGAAGCCCTGGATCTGGTCTGCGTGCAGGTCCATGGTGAGCACGCGGTCCACACCGACCGCGGCGAGCATGTTGGCCACGACCTTGGCGCTGATCGCGACCCGGGCCGAGCGCGGACGCCGGTCCTGCCGGGCGTAGCCGAAGTAGGGGATCGCGGCGGTTATGCGTCCGGCGGAGGCGCGGCGCAGGGCGTCGGCCATGAGCAGGACTTCCATAAGCGCATCGCTGGTCGGGGCGCAGGTCGATTGCAGGATGAAGCAGTCGCGGCCGCGGACGTTCTCCATGATCTCGACCATGACTTCGCCGTCGGAAAACTTGCCGACGCTTGCATGGCCGATGGGGATGTTCAGGCGTCGCACCACCCCGTGCGCGAGCAGCGGGTTGGCGTTCCCGGTGAAAACCATCAGGTTTTCGTAGGCCATGCTGTGCGCACCCCAGTCGACGTTCGCGTCAAAATCCCGCCCGGTTTGGGCGGGGCCCGCTTCCCATGCGCCGCGTTGCAGACATTGCACCGCGCTACCGACTACCTACGCATGCTGTTTCCAAAACGCAAACGCGCCGGAGTGCGGCGTGTTGCCCGGGATCTGAACCTTTTCAGGCCCCGTCCTGCCCGGGGCGGCTCTCGCCGCCCGCTTTAATTCACATTCAGATGGCTGGGGAGGAAGGATTCGAACCTTCGCATGCCGGAATCAAAATCCGGTGCCTTAACCAGCTTGGCGACTCCCCAGCAGTACCTCGGCAGTCACGTCTTTTTGAGACGCGCTACCACGTACGCTGTACCGCACGACTTAGGTCGTGCCCAGAATGTCGGCAAGGGGATGGCAATCCAGCCCCTGCGCGACATGCCCGCGCATTCTTGCGGGCATTCTGGCGATGACCGAGCGCGCTTGCGGCTCGGTCGAGAATTCGGCAAACACGCAGGCGCCGGACCCGGACAATCGGGCGTCGCCGAACTCCGCGAGCCACGAAAGATGCGCTGCAACAACCGGGTAACGCCTGCACACGACCGGCTCAAGATCGTTACGTCCAAAGCCCGCCGAAAAGCTTGATATTTTGACCTTTTTTGTATCCCGTGTCAATTCGGGCGCGGTAAAGATACCACGTGTCGGCACCGCTACCGGCGGCACAAGGACGACGTACCAGGCGGGGGGGAGTTCGAGGGTGGTGAGTGCCTCGCCGACCCCTTCGCCGAACGCGTTTGTGCCGTGCAGGAAGAAAGGCACGTCGGCACCGAGTTCGAGGGCGAGCGCGGCGAGTTGCGCGGGAGGCAGGTTGAGTCCCCAGAGCCGGTTGAGCGCAGCGAAGGTGGTGGCGGCATCGGAACTGCCACCACCGAGTCCACCGCCCATCGGTATGGCTTTGCGCACGTTGATGTCGACTCCGAGCCTGCATCCGGTGGCGTTTTTGAGCAGGCGGGCGGCACGCACCGAGAGTTCGGCGTCTTCAGGCACGCCCGGCATCGGGATCGCGAGGTGGACTTCGCCATCGCTTCGCGGCGAAAAGCGCAGGGTGTCGGAGAGATCGATCAGCCGGAATGCGGTCTGCAGCAGGTGATAGCCGTCTTCGCGCCGCCCGATGATATGCAGGAACAGGTTGAGTTTGGCAGGTGCTGGCCAGTCCCGGTCCCAGTCGGCGGGAGTGTCTGCAGCGGATTTCGGCGATTCGTTCATGACGCACCTTCGGACCAGCGGTCGATGAATAGCCGGATTTCCAGTCCTTCGCGCTTGAGAACGACGCGGGTTGGTCGTTCGTCTTCGTAGTCCTGGCAATCAATCTGCCAGCCGTCCTGGACGATACGGGTGATGCGCCCGGAGTCGTCGCGGCCGAGTTCCGCGGGGCCGGATGCTGCACGCGCGCGGACCCAGAATGGAAGGCCGGCGAGCGGAATCTGCCAGCCGAGCACCTGTTTGGTAAGGCTTTCGGCGTCAGGCGCGCGAAAGGTCCGGGTGTCCGCCGTCTGGAGCACGACTTCCCCGTCATTGCGGTTAAGCGTTGCTATTCCCTGTCCGAGCGGGTTGGTGATCAGCATGTCATCCCGCGTTTTGCTGTGTCGCCAGTCGATGCGTCCCGAGGCGGCTTCCGTGCCGTACCGGACTGCAACCCGGCCCGAAAGTTCGAATGCCCCCGATCCCAGTGGCCCGGTATCCGGCAGGCTTGCACAGGCCGCGATAAAGGATGCGCAGGCTGCCTGCAGAATCAGTCGGGCGAGGCTTGGCACGATGGTGGCGTGAATAGTGATGTTCTAAGTTCGCGGCGGGATGCCGCGGGGATTTGCAGCGATCGCATCGCAGGATGCGACCCGGGAAGAGCCGTGCGTGCCCGGCACTACCCCTAGGGTTTCAGGCGTTTGAGCGTGTTCTGCAGGGTTTCGTTGCCGGGGCTTTTCTGTTCTGCTTCGCGCAGGAGCTTGCGTGCTTCGTCGCGTTCGCCCATCGCCCAAAGGACTTCGCCAAGGTGGGCTGCGATCTCGGCGTCCGGGCGTCCGACGTAGGCGCGACGCAGGTACACCACGGCCTCGGACAATTCGCCCATCCTGAACAACACCCATCCCATGCTGTCGACGATGAACGAGTCATCCGGGGACAGCCGTAAGGCTGATTCGATGAGTTTGCGTGCCTCGGGCAGGCGGACGTTCCGGTCCGCCAGCGAGTAGCCAAGCGCGTTGTACGCATGGGCGTGGTCGGGGCGGATCGAAATCAGTTTTCGAAGGCTGGTCTCGAGCACGTCGACGCGATCGAGTTTCTCCGCGAGCATCGCATGGTCATAGAGCAGGTCGGGTTGGTCAGGTTCGTTCCCTAGCGCCTTTTCCACCAGTTCAAAGGCCTCACGAGGCCGGTTTGCCTCGCGCAGAATCGTGGCCTCGGCGAGGATGATCTGTACCTGCTGCTGGGCGTTTGCTGGATTGAGAGTCTGAAGGTGTGCGCGCGCCGCCTCAAGCTTGCCCTGGCGAGACAGCACCTGGGCGTAGCGGATCTGCGATGGTATGAACTGCTCGCCCGAGCTGACTTCCTTGTACCAGCGCAACGCGTCGTCGTATTTCTTCTGCTCCTCAGCGGCCTGCCCGAGGTAGATGCGCACCGTGTTGCGGTCGCGATAGTTGAGTTCGAGCAGGCGTTTTAGGTTGGTCTCCGCGATGGCGTAGTCCTGTAACTGCAGCGAAAGCAGCGCCACCGCGTAGACCACTTCGGTATTGGTGGGAAAGTCCGCAAGCAGTTTCTGGAACTCGGCGCGGGCCTTCGGGAACTGCTTCTCCGAGACGAGCGCACGCGCATAGCTGAGTCGCACTTCGCGCGAATTCGGGTACCTGGCAAGAAACTGCGCGATCCGCTCGAGCGCACGGTCTCCGGAGGTGCGCTGTAGGATTTGCGCTTCCAGGAGCACCGCCTGTTCCCAATCGGGCTTCGCGACCTGCGCGCGACGTGCCTCGACGAGGGCGGTCTCGGTGTCGCCCGCTGCAAGCGCGGCCTGCGCGATTGCCAATCGGGCTTCGGGGAGCGACGGATAATCTTCAGCGAGGATTTTCACGACGCGCAGCACTGCCGCCTTGTCCTGGGCATTGGCGAACGAACGGTTGATCTGAATAAATGCCTCAGCTGCGCCCTTGCCCTCCGAAGCGAGCAGCTTTCTGAGATAGGGCAGGGCTTCATCAAGGCGACCGGCGTTGAGCAGGAGACCGGTGAAGACCTGTAAGGCACGCGGCGATCCCGGGTCGGTTTCGTGCCAGATACGGGCCGACTCGATAGAGGTGTTCTGCATCCTCGCAAAGATGGCCACTTCGGTCGCGCGACGGGCGATGCGCGGGTCGCGGGTGCGCTTGGCGATATCGGCATACGCCTGCGCCGCCAGTCCGGCATTGCCACGCTGCCCTGCGATTTCAGCGAGCAGGAACTCGTACAGGATGGTCTCGGTCAGGTCCTGGTTCGGCAGGACAGGGGCTGGTTCGGCAGGCAGGCGCGGCGCGGAGGCGCGGGCGACTGGCGCTTCGTCGGGTTCTTCGGATTCCTGCTGCGACGCGCTCTCCGGTTCGCCTGCGGCCTGCGCGAGTCTCGGTTGCGTCTGGGCGCATCCGGCAAACGCACCCGTAGCGAAACAGGCGAGCAGAAGACGTGCGCAGGCGGAGAGAGGCGATGACTTGAATTGCGATGATTTCATCGGTGCGCCAGCCGGTAGGGTGAGTCAGGGTCGGGTTAGTCGTAAGTCAGTTTAGTATATTCGGATGCTTGAACGAGACGGCTTAGTCCGGGTGAGTTGTCACGGTCGCATTTCAGCATTGCAAACCCCGCCCGATTCATCATCTTCCTGATCGCCACGCGACCCTCAACGTGCCCGAACTTCCCGAAGTCGAAATTACCCGGCGCGGCATTGCCCCGAGCGTGACGGGCCAAACCATCGTGGATGTCGTGGTGCGTGAGCCACGCCTTCGCTGGCCGGTGCCGAAGGACCTGCGCGCCGTGCTCAAGGGGCGTGTCGTTGACCGGGTGCGGCGACGGGCAAAGTACCTGCTGTTCGATTGCGGCGACGGCTCCTTGATCGTGCATCTCGGCATGTCGGGCAGCCTGCGCCTGCTTGCGAAGGATGTGGCGCCCGGCACCCACGACCATGTGGATCTGATCTTCGGCAACGGTTTGCTTCGTCTGCGCGATCCGAGGCGCTTCGGATCGGTGTTGTGGCAGGCATCTCCCGCGGAATCGCATGTGCTTTTGCGCAGTCTTGGGCCCGAGCCGCTTGATGAAGCTTTCAGTGGTGAATATCTGCACCGTGCGACACGGGGTCGCCGCGTGGCGATCAAGCTGTTGCTGATGAACCAGGCGGTGGTAGTGGGCGTTGGCAACATCTACGCCAACGAGGCTCTGTTTCGCGCCGGTATCCTGCCGCGGGCCCGCTCCGCGCGGCTGTCCCTCGCACGATGTGAGCGTCTGGTCGCCGAAGTGAAGCAAACGTTGACGGATGCGCTCGCCGCGGGAGGATCGACGCTGCGCGATTTTCATGCGGCTGACGGATCGCCGGGTTATTTCCAGCAGAGCTATTTCGTGTACGACAGGGAAGGCGAGCCCTGCAGGCGCTGCGTGACACCCGTTCGGATGATTCGCCTGGGTCAGCGGTCCACGTTTTTCTGCACCGGCTGCCAGCACTGATCCGCGTGGCGGGCCGGAGCGCTGCTCGCTATGCGGTTCTGGATTTTGCCCGAGCTTCCAGGCGGGCCTGCACCGAGGGGTGCACGAACTTGCTCACATCGCCGCCGAAGGTCGCGATTTCGCGCACGATGGTGGCCGAGATGAACATGTAGTTTTCCCCCGGTGTCAGAAAAACGGTTTCCACGTCGGGGATCTGGCTGCGATTCATTCCCGCCATCTGGAACTCGTACTCGAAATCGGATACCGCGCGCAATCCGCGCAGGATGACTTTCGCGCCGTGCTCGATCACGAAGTCCTTGAGCAGGGTGGAGAAGCTCAGCACGATGACGTTCTTGCAGGGAGCGAGGACCTCGCGCGCCATGTCCATCCGTTCCTGTGTGCTGAAGAACGGGCGCTTCGCGTGGCTGTCGGCCACGCCGACAATCACTTCGTCGAACAGCGTGGATGCCCGGCGTACGAGATCCTCGTGCCCGCGGGTGATGGGGTCGAATGTCCCCGGATACACTGCCCTCTTCATCAAGCGGTACGCTCCAGTAGATGGAATTTCACGCGGCCCGCCCGCGACTCGCGCCGCGCATGCCAGCCGTCGGTCTGCCCGAACGAACGGTCGCTTTCGAGGTAAACGACGCCCCCGGGTGCAAGCCGTGCGCCGGCGACCTGCAACAATTCATCGGTCACACCGACCGCGAACGGCGGATCAAGGAACACGACATCGTAGAGACCTGTGTCCCGAGCAAGGAATTCTAGCGCATCGCCCGGTATCAACGCCGCGTTCTGGGCGCCGAGCGAGTTTGCGTTGTCGCGCAGCGCGGCGAATGCCCGTCGGTCGGATTCGATGAAGGTAACCCGTTCTGCGCCGCGGGAGAGTGCCTCGAAGCCGAGTGCGCCCGAGCCTGCGTACACATCGAGGCATGTCTGCCCATGAAGCGTCTGTCCCAGCCAATTGAACAAGGTTTCACGGACACGGTCGGATGTCGGACGTAGTCCTGGCACATCCGGAAAGTGGATCAGCCTGCGGCGCCAGGTACCGCCGATGATGCGCACGCTGTTTGATGGCCGCACGGGAGGGTTTTCCGGATCGGGATGCGATGAGGGATACGACGACGGACGCTCGCCGGGAAAGCATTCAGGAGCTTTGTCCGCCAACTGATAAAATGCAGTGAATCTTACCTTGATGATCTGCCACCTGAGGGCCTGCCTTCTGTCGGCGGCTATTCCCCCACTCCATGCTCGGTTTGTTCAAGTCCGCGAAAAACGCGAATGTAACGGACGTACCTGCGGACAAGACCGCTGACAAGTCGCGCACCGGCTGGTTTGCGCGGCTCAAGTCCGGACTGGCGAAAACCGGGTCGAAGCTCACTGGCCTGTTCGGCGGGCGCCGGATCGACGAGTCGCTGTTCGAGGACCTCGAGACTGCGCTGATTTCAGCGGATACAGGTGTTGATGCATCGGGGCGGCTTTTGGCCGAATTGCGCTCCCGCGCCCGGTCGAAGAATCTCGAGGACGGCGACCAGCTCAAGCGGGCACTCGCTGAGTTGCTATCGGAGCGGCTGGCGCCGCTTGAGACGCAACTCGATGTTCGCAGCGCCAAGCCTTTCGTGATCATGATGACCGGCGTGAACGGGGCGGGCAAGACGACATCAATCGGCAAGCTCGCGCACTACTTCCAGTCCCAGGGCCTGACGGTGTTGCTTGCCGCAGGGGACACGTTTCGCGCTGCGGCGCGCGAGCAGTTGGTGGCATGGGGCGAGCGGAACAATGTGGCGGTGATTTCGCATTCGGGCGGAGCCAACTCATCCGATCCCGCCGCGGTGATTTTCGATGCAGTCCAGGCGGCGCGCGCGCGCGGTATTGATGTGGTTCTCGCCGATACCGCGGGTCGGCTGCCCACGCAGCTGCATCTGATGGAAGAACTGAAAAAGGTGAAGCGCGTGATTGCCAAGGCGGACCCGGGCGCACCGCACGCAGTCTGGCTGATCCTCGATGCGAACACCGGGCAGAACGGCCTCGCGCAGTTTCGGGCGTTTGACGATGCTCTCGGGCTGACCGGATTGATACTGACGAAACTGGACGGTACGGCCAAGGGCGGCGTGATCGCCGCGATCGCCGATTCTCAGTCTGCAGCGGCATCCGCAAAGAAAACGTCGGAGGCAACACGGACCGTGCCGGTTGCGTTCATCGGTGTCGGCGAAGGTATCGAGGATCTTCGCCCGTTCAAGGCGCGCGAGTTCGTCGACGCGCTTCTGGATTGATCGCGTTCCGTGGCCCTGATCAGCTTCAGCCAGGTTCACAAACGCTACCCGGGAGGGCGTGAGGCGCTTAAAGACATCAATTTCTCCGCCGAGCCTGGCGAGCTGATTTTTCTGACCGGGCATTCGGGCGCGGGCAAGTCGACGCTGCTCAAGCTGATCGCGGCAATCGAGCGGCCGAGTTCGGGCACCCTGCTTGTTGGCGGGCAGAACCTTTCCGCGATTAAAAGCGGTGTGATTCCGTATCTGCGGCGCAGTCTCGGGCTGGTGTTCCAGGACCAGAAGCTGCTCTATGACCGCTCGGCGTTCCAGAACGTGATGCTTCCTCTTCTGGTGACCGGGCAGCCGCCACGCGAGGCGGCAAGGCGCGCCCGGGCAGCGCTTGACAAGGTGGGCCTGTTGTCGAGGGAACGTGCGAATCCTGTCGCGCTGTCCGGCGGTGAGCAGCAGCGGCTTTGCATAGCTCGCGCGGTCGTGAACAGGCCCAACCTGCTCATCGCCGATGAGCCCACGGCGAGCCTGGATGCCGACTCGGCGGCCCGAATCATGCAGATCTTCCGGGAGTTCCATCAGGTCGGCGTCACGGTGTTGATCTCCACCCACGATCGGGGCTTGCTGGAATTGATGAAGCCGCGCGTGCTGGAGCTGCGGGAGGGAAGGCTCGAATGACCGGCTGGCTGCGTCACCATGCCCACAGCCTCGCGGCGACGATCCGGCGTTTTGCGTCGCAGCCGGTCGACACGCTGATCAATGCGCTGGTGATCGGTGTCGCGCTTGCGCTGCCGCTCGGGGGCTATGCGCTGCTTGCGAATCTGCAGTCGCTGACGCACGGCATTACGGTTTCCGCGCAGGTGAGCGTGTTCCTCGCGATGGATGCGTCCGCGGCGGACCGCGAGTCGCTCGAAAAGCGGCTGCGTGCGGAGGCCGGGGTCAAGGATGTGAAGTTCGTGTCGCGCGCCACGGCGCTCGAGGAAATGCGACAGCGGGCCGGGCTGGGCGACATCGTGGCCACGCTTCGCGACAACCCGTTACCGGACGCCTTTGTTATCACGCTTCCGGACAACAATGCCGATCGTGCGGACAGCCTCGCGACGAATTTGCGTGCCCTGCCCAAGATCACTCATGTTCAGCTGGATTCCGCTTGGGTGCGCCGGGTGGATGCCCTGATCCGCTTGTCGCGTACCGCGATTGCGGTGCTGGCGGCCTTGCTCAGTATCGCGCTGGTTGCGGTGACCTTCAACACGATCCGTCTGCAGATACTCACGCTGCGCGAGGAAATCGTCGTCTCCAAGCTGGTGGGCGCGACCAATGCCTTCATACGTCGGCCGTTTTTCTATTATGGGGGAATGCAGGGCGCGCTCGGCGGGATCCTGGCGCTTTTGCTGGTGCGGGCGGCCATGGCCCTGCTGGACCACGATGTGACAACACTGGCGACTCTGTATGGCTCCAACTTCCG
>CANIEV010000037.1 GCA_947466535.1 Betaproteobacteria bacterium | reverse complement strand
TTCGCTTGCGGCGATTTCCATGGGATTACTTCGCCGGCGCGACGCGATCGAGGAAGCCGAACAGCGTCGGGTTGAACTCCACCGGGTTCTCGGCCCAGGGGTAATGCCCCGCACCGCTGATCACCGCGAACTGCGACGTGGGGATCATGTCGGCAACGCGCTTCATGCCGGCAGGGTGGCCGGTCTGATCGACTTCGCCCGCCACCAGCAGAACCGGAACCTTGATCGCCTTGATCGCGGCCACGGCTTCCGCTTCCGGATAGGCCTGTACCGCCTTCACCGCGGCTTGCACGGTCTTCGGCGGGGTGTTCGCGGCGAAGTGACGCACGAGGTCCACTTCCGGTCCTGAGGAAGACGGCCCGAGCATCGAATTCACCACCATGCGCTGCGCCTCGATCGGGTCGGTGCCCGGCGGCGGCGGCGCGGTGCGCTTGCGCACGAACTCCTCCTGTTCCTCCTTGGTGCGATTGCCGAAGTAGCCGATGGTGGAGGTAATGATCGCAGCAGAAACTTTCTCCGGCACCTTGCCGATAAGGCGCGGCGTGATCTGCCCGCCCATGCTGTGGCCGAATACGACGTTCTTCTCGCTGCCGGTGGCGCGCAGGAGGCGCGCACCCGCTTCGGCGATGACATCGAAGCTCAGCAGATCAGGCAGCGGCGAGATGCCGTAGCCCGGCGCTTCCCAGGCGATGACGCGGTAGCCGCGCTCCACCAGCCGTTGCGTCTGGTAACGCCAGTAGTCCTTCGCACCGTAGATGCCGTGCAGGAGATAGACGGTGACGCGCCCGTTGTCGTTGGTCACCTGATAATCGGGGAGGTTCATGCGGGTTCCTTTTTTCGGACCTGCGGATTGTACGGTTTCTCCGCCTTGGCCTTGCGGCCCTAAAATCGGCGCTGCACATCCGGGAGCATGACAAATGAAAGTGACGATCTACGGCATCAAGAATTGCGACACGATGAAAAAGGCCTTCACCTGGCTGGAGAAAAACAAGGTGGACTACGTGTTCCACGACTACAAGAAGGAAGGCGCGCCCCCGGCCAAGCTCAAGGCCTGGTCGAAACAGGTGGGCTGGGAAAAGCTCGCCAATTCGCGCGGGCCCACCTGGCGGAAGATTCCCGAAGCCGAGCGCGAGAACCTGAACGAGGCGAAGGCGCTCGCGCTGCTCGAGAAGAACACCAGCGCGATCAAGCGGCCGGTGATCGAGGCGGGGGCGACGCTGCTGGTAGGGTTCGACGAGGCGGAGTTTGCGAAGACGCTGACGTAGTCGGCGTTGCGCCGGAGGAGATTACATCGCTGCGCTCGAACCCGATGAAATTGCTTCGCTGCGCTCGAGCCCGATGAGATTGCTTCGCTGCGCTCGCAATGACCTCGCGGGCGTCATTGCGAGCGCAGCGAAGCAATCTCTGACCGTTCTGGCAAAGCGAAGCAGCAGTCGCGCACTTCCGCTTCCCACACAGCCGGATTTCTTCGGGAAGTTTGATCCGGATCAGGTAGTTTCACCTTAGCTCTGGCGGGATACACGGATGCGGGATAACCTTCGCTCCGGATCACATCAAGCGCGACCGCCATGACGGTCGCGCACCCCGAGGAGGAATCATGAAACTGCGCCACGCTCTAATTGCGAGTTCCCTCGCACTTGCCTTCGGCCTGCCCACCGCCGCACTCGCCCAGGCACCGATCGTCATCAAGTTCAGCCATGTGGTGGCCGATGCCACGCCCAAGGGCAAGGGTGCGATCAAATTCAAGGAACTCGCGGAAGCGAAAACCAAAGGGCGGGTGAAGGTCGAAATCTACCCCAACAGCCAGCTCTACAAGGACCGCGAGGAAATGGAGGCGCTGCAGCTCGGCGCGGTGCAGTTGCTCGCGCCCTCGGTGTCCAAGTTCGGCCCGATGGGGGTACGCGATTTCGAGTTGTTCGATCTTCCCTACATGTTCCCGAACAAGGAAGTGCTGTTTCGCGTCACCGACGGTCCGGTGGGCGCCGGCCTGTTCAAGAAGCTCGAGAGCAAGGGCATCACCGGCCTTGCCTACTGGGACAACGGCTTCAAGCAGTTCTCCGCCAACAAGCCGCTTCGCACGCTCGCCGACTTCAAGGGCCTGAAGGTGCGCATCCAGTCCTCGAAGATCCTGGAAGCGCAGATGAAGCAGATGGGCGCGAACCCGCAGGTGATGGCCTTCTCCGAGGTGTACACCGCGCTGCAGCAGGGCGTGGTGGATGGCGAGGAGAACACCGTCTCCAACAAGTACACCCAGAAGATGCACGAGGTGCAGAAGCACATGACTCTCTCCGACCACGGCGTGATCCTCTACGCGGTGATCGCGAACAAGAAATTCTGGGACAGCCTGCCGGCGGACGTGCGCAAATCGCTCGATGAAGCGATGACCGAATCGACCCGCTATGTGCGCGAGATTGCGCAAAACGAAAACGACGACGCGCTCGCCGCAGTGCGCGCGGCGAAGACCACGGAGGTCTACACCCTGCCGGAGTCCGAGCGGCAAGTGTGGCGCAAGGCGATGCTGCCGCTGCACGAGCAGTACGCGCCTGTGGTCGGCAAGGACAACATCCAGGCGATCTACAAGGTGATCGGCGACGTCGCGGCGGGCAAGAAGTAGCGCCCGTGCAGAATCGGGTCGCCCACTCGCGTGGCACGCGATGATCAATCGCGTGCTCGACCGGCTGGAGGAATTCATCGTGGCGAGCTTCATGGCGGCCGCCACGATCGTGGTGTTCCTTGCCGTGGTGCATCGCTACACCGCGAGCGTGCCCTGGATCTGGGAGATCACCCAGCACCTGAACGTGACCTGGGCGCAGGAGCTTTGCATCTATCTTTTCATCTGGATGGCGAAGTTCGGTGCCGCCTACGGGGTTCGCACCGGCATCCATGTGGGCGTGGACGTTCTGGTGCGCACGCTCGCGCCAAAGGCGCAGCGGTTCTGGACGCTCTTTGGTCTCGCATCGGGTGCGGCCTTCACCTCGACGGTGGCGGTGCTCGGCGCGATGTTCGTGGTACGGGTGCACGGCACCGGGCAGGTCTCGCCCGATCTCGAGATGCCGATGTGGATCATCTATCTCGCGGTGCCGCTCGGCTCGACCCTGATGTGCTACCGCTTCCTGCAGGTCGCGGTGTCGTTCTGGCACACAGGCGCCCTGCCCCAGCATGACCCGACCGGCATGGGCTCCGTCCAGGCGGGCATGGCCACGCCGCCGGAGGGGGCGCGATGAACGCCTGGATCATCTTCATCCTGCTGATCGCGCTGATGCTGACCGGCATGCCAATATCGATATCGCTCGGCATCACGGTGCTGGCGTTCCTGTTCTTCTTCACCACCATCCCGATCGAGATCGTGTCGCAGCGCCTGTTCACCGGCCTCGACCAGTTCGCGATAATGTCGATTCCGTTCTTCATCCTCGCCGGCACTTTCCTCACCACCGGCGGCGTGGCCAAACGCATGGTGCGTTTCGCGATAGCGCTGGTGGGCGGGATGCACGGCGGTCTCGCGGTGGCGGGTGTGCTGTCCTGCGCCTTCTTTGCCGCGGTGTCGGGATCGAGCCCGGCGACGGTGGTCGCGATCGGCTCCATCCTGCTGCCGGCGATGGTGCAGCAGGGCTACCCGATGAAATTCGGCGTCGGTGTGATCGCCACTTCGGGCGGCCTCGGCATCCTGATCCCGCCCTCGATCGTGATGATCATCTATGCGGTGTCGACCAACACCAGCGTCGGAAAGCTGTTTCTCGCCGGGGTGGTCCCGGGCGTCATCATGGCGATATGGCTGATGGCGGTAACCTGGTTCGTTGCAAAGAAACGCGGCTACCCCACCATGCCGCGCGCGAATCGCCGCGAACTCTGGGAGTCGTTCCGCGGTTCCTTCTGGGGCCTCGCGCTGATCGTGGTGGTGGTGGGCGGAATCTACGGCGGCGTGTTCACCCCGACCGAGGCGGCGGCGATGGCGGCGGTGTATGCCTTCTTCATCGCGCTGTTCGTCTACAAGGACATGAAGTGGAAGGACGTGCCGGGCGCGCTGCTCGAGTCGGCCAACATGAGCGCGATGCTGCTCTACATCATCACCAACGCGATCCTGTTCTCGTTCCTGCTCACCTCCGAGAACATTCCTCAGCACCTCGCGGAGTGGATCATCGACCAGGGCCTCTCACCCTGGATGTTCCTGCTGTTCATCAACGTGCTGCTGTTCTTCGCCGGCGATTTCATGGAGGCGAGTTCGATCATCCTGATACTCGCGCCGATCTTCTTTCCGGTCGCAGTCAAGCTCGGCATCGACCCGGTGCACCTCGGCATCGTGATGACGATCAACATGGAGCTCGGCATGATCACCCCGCCGGTGGGCCTGAACCTCTATGTGGCAAGCGGGCTGTCCAAACTCGGGCTGACGGAGGTCACCGTCGCCGCCGCACCGTGGATACTCGTGGTGACGGTGGTGCTGCTGCTGGTGACCTACGTGCCGATCCTCTCGCTCTGGCTGCCGCGGATGGTGTACGGGGGCTAGGCTTCCAGTTTTTCCATTGCCTCGAGGTGCTCCGCCAGCACCCGTGGCATTTCCGCCGGCGGCATGCGACCGAACCCGCAGAACGCAGCAACGCCGAAATCGGGAAGGTACTTTCTCGCCGCCGCGACACGCGCCCCAAAGCGCTGCATGTTGTGGATCGCGCCGAGAAACACCCGCGCGCCGCGCGGCTCCAGCTTTGCAAGAGGCGCGAGGAAAGTATCGCTCGACTCATCCAGCAGGGGAATATGCACCCAGGTCACCGGCCGGCCTGCGGCCGCGACAAAGGCATTGACGAGATCCACCGTCTTTCCGAGATCGGCGGGTGCAAAGCGCGGCCAGCCACCCAGTGTGCCGAAGCAGAAGTGAAATCCGACACCCACGCCAGCGGGAATCACGGGGGTAAGCCGCGCGACCTGGCCCACATTTCGCTCGACACCCGTCTCCGGCGGCAGAGGCGGCGCCGCACCGTAGGCGTCCTGAACTTCTGTCGCGCAGTCCCACTGAATTGCGAGATCGTCGTGCGGAATCTTTTCGGCAAGCTTGATGATCTCGTCCCTCAGCGCCGCCTCGTAGCCATCGCGAATTTTCGAGAGAGAATCGAGGTCGGCGACGATTCGCGGCGGAACCGCGCTGTTGGGCAGAGGGATCGACACCTGAAAACGCAGGTCCTTTGGCAACAGGCCCTTCTCGCGCAGGGTGCAGAAAACGAAATAGGAACTCACCGCGTCGCGCGCAAAGCCGAGACGCCATCCCGGTTCGCCGAAGCGAATCGTGTCCACGCCGTCCTTTACCTTGAAAAACCAGCTGTCGGAGGAATCGTGCGGATTGAGCCGCTCGACGCCGTTGTCCTTGTTTGGTCGGCGCAGCACCTCGATGTCCGGATGCAGCGCGAGAACCTGATAATGGATGCGGCTGATCCAGTGTCTTCGCAGTCCGATTTCTCCATCTGGCAGAAAACGCATGTAGCGACCGAGCGCGCCGCCAAAGTCGGTGAAGACTTCCTGTGCCGTTTCCAGGGGGATGCTTCCGACGAGCAGAAGGTCCTGCACTGTGTTCGATGAGTTCATAAGGGCATTCTTTATTGGGTGATCCTGATGTTGCGTTCGCGCACGAGCCGGCTCCATTTCTCGGTGTCAGCACGCACGGTACGGGCGAGTTCCTCGGCGGACGAACCGACGACCTCGTGATTGAGCGCCTGGAATCGCTGGCGAATGTCCGCCTCACCGAGGGCGCGGCGCATGTCGTTACCGATTTTCTCGACGATGTCGGCGGGCGTGCCCGCCGGCGCGAAGGCCGCAAACCAGGTGCGCGTCTCATAGCCCGGCACCCCGGATTCGGCAATCGTCGGCGATTCGGGCAGGAGCCGGCTGCGCGACAGCGTAGCCACGCCGAGCACCTTCACCTTGCCCGACTTGAGCGCGGCAGCGCCGCTCGCTATGTCGGCAAAGGCGATCTGTGTCTCGCCCGCCATGACGCTCGCAAGCGCCGGAGCCGCGCCCTTGTACGGGATCGAAGTGATCTGCGTGCCGGCAAGCGCGTTGAAGAGTTCGAGCGCAAGCAGGGTCGCGGTGCCGCCCGATGCGTGGTTGAACTTTGTCGGGTTGGCGCGGGCAAAAACCATCATCTCCTGAATGCTGTTGAGGCCGGTACCCAGGCTCACGATCGCAGCAAGAGGCGCGGCCGATATCAGCGTTATCGGCGCAAAGTCCTTTTGCGGATCGTAGGGAAGGTTCCTGAACACGACCGGATTCATTGACATTGTTCCGTCGTGCGCGACCAGCAGGGTGTAGCCGTCGGCGGGCGACTTCATCGCCGCCTCGGCGCCTATGATCATCGAGGCGCCGGCGCGGTTCTCCACCAGCACCGACTGGCCCCAATATTCCTGCAGCTTGCCGCCAACGATACGCGCGCTCGCATCGATTCCGCCGCCCGGCGCGCTCGGCACAATGATGCGCACCGGTTTTACGGGATACGTCTGAGCCTGAATCGGCCCGGATAACAGAGTGCTCGCCGCGAGCACGATTGACGCAACGAGAAGGCGAATTGAAAACATCAGCGTACCTCTTGGAAAGTCCGTTGCCGGAAAAACCGGCAGGGGCCACACTTTAACCGAGGCGGCGGGTGCGGGCAGGCGGTTATCATCCCGGTGAAAAGAAAATCGCGCGAGACAATCGGTTCCGGGAATTCCAGGGAGGTAAGCATTCGATGAACGCATTTGTTCGTACTGTCGCGGCGGGCACGTTACTGCTCACGCTCGGTTTCAACGGCCCGGTCTCGGCGCAGGTCTGGCCCTCGAAGCCGATCAAGCTGATCGTGCCCTTCCCCGCCGGCGGGCCGACCGACCTCGTCGGCCGCGCCGCGGCGACGGTGCTCGGCGATGCGCTCGGCCAGCCGGTGCTGGTGGAGAATCGCCCGGGCGGCAACGGAACCGTCGGGCTCGACGTTCTCGCCAAAACCGCACCCGACGGTTACACGATCGGACTCACCGCGATCACGCTCTCGACCGCGCCGCATCTGACCAAGGTGAACTGGGATCCGTTTCGCGATTTCACACCGATCACCAACCTGGTGTCGATGACGCCGCTGATCGTTGCCAACCCGGCGCTTCCGGCGAACACGCTTGCCGAACTCGTCAGCTACGCCAAAGCGAATCCCGGCAAGATCGCCTTCGGCACGCCCGGCGTGGCCACGGTTCCGCATCTCGCCGCCGAAATGCTGCAGGGCGCGGCGGGCATCAAGCTCAATCACGTGCCCTACAAGGGTGCCGCCCAGCAGATTCAGGACCTGCTCGCAGGCGCGACGCTGGTGGACTTCCAGAGTTCGCTGGTGGTGGCGCTGCCGATGATCCGCGCGGGCAAGCTGAAACCCATTGCCGTGCTGACCGGCCAGCGCTCGCCGCTGCTGCCGGATGTTCCGACCGCCGCCGAGTCCGGATACATGCAGGTGAACGCCGCACCGTGGTTCGGGCTCGGCGGTCCCGCCGGCCTGCCCGCGGATGCTGTCAAGCGCATGAACGAGGCGCTGGTGAAAGGAATGAAGGCAAAAGACGTTGTCGACCGGTTCAATGCGATCGGCGCGATCGTCCACACCTCGAGCCCGGAGGAATTCGCCGCCTATATCCGCAGCGAACACGCGCGCTGGGGCGAAGTGATCCGGGGTGCGGGCATCAAGACGGAATAAGCCGGCATTTCAAAGAGCAATGTCCTCTCCCTGAGGGGAATGAAACACCCTCCCGCGCTGTTAGCGCTGGCTGGTCAAAACATTCCACCGGGAGACGAACCTTGAACCGCAAGCAATTCCTCAAAACCCTCGCCGCCGGCGCAGTTGCGCTCGCCTTCGCACCGACGCTCTACGCGGCCGACGCCGCGGATGTCCTGAAGCGCGCCTCCACTGCCATGGGCGGAGACGACCTGAAGACCCTGGTCTATTCCGGCAGCGGCATGGGCTCGTCCTACGGGCAGGCTTACATTCCCGGCATGGCCTGGCCGAAGCTGAACTATTCGAAGTACCTGCGCCAGGTCGATTACGAAAAGATCTTCACCAGCGAAGAAGCGAGCCGCGGGCGTGCCGAACCCAAGGGCGGCGGCGCGGTGCCGCTGTCGGGCGAAGCCCCCTTCACCGGAGTCGCCAGCGCCACCCGCGCCTGGCAGAGCGCCGGCGGTGCGCCTGTCGCGCGCCAGGCGGCGCACTCCGGCCGCATCCATGATCTCTGGATCACCCCGCACGGCGTGATCAAGGCGGCGATGAAGGCCAATGCCACCGCGAAGGAAGTGACCCAGGGCGGGCGCAAGCTCACCGCGGTGTCCTTTACCCAGCCGGGCATCATGGTCGCCACCGCCTACATCAACGACAGCGGCATGGTCGAGCGCGTCGAGTCGCGCATGCCCGATGCGGTCACCGGCGACACCCCGGTGGTCACCACTTATTCCGACTACCGGGACCACGGCGGGGTGAAGTTCCCCGCGAAGATCGAGCAGAAGATGGCGGGCAGCATGACACTCGATCTCAACATCGCCGAGGTGAAACCGAACGCGCCGGTGGATGCGTCAGTCCCGGACCCCGTCGCCAACGCGGTCGAGCGCGTGACCAGCGAAAAGGTGGCGGACGGCGTGTGGTTCCTCGCCGGCGGCTCGCACAACAGCGTGGCGATCGAAATGAAGGACCATGTGGTCCTCGTTGAATCGCCGCTTGGTGACGAGCGGGCGTCGGCCGTGTTCGACACGGTGTACAAGCTGGTGCCGAACAAGCCGGTGAAGTACGTGGTGAATTCGCATAACCACTTCGACCACACCGGCGGACTGCGCGCGGCCGCGGCCGAGGGCGCAACCATCCTCACCCAGGCGCAGAGCAAGGCCTATTACGACAAGGTGTTCGCCAACCCGAACCGGATCGCGATCGACCGGCTCGCCCGCTCCGGCCGCAAGGCGAAGGTCGAAGGCGTGACCGAAAAGCGCACCCTGAAGGATGCGACGCGCACGGTTGAGCTTTACCAGATCAAGGGGAGCGACCACGCGGACACGCTCCTCATGGCCTATCTGCCGGCCGACAAGCTGCTGATCGAGGTGGATCTCTTCACCCCGGGCGCGCCCAACGCCCCCGCGCCGGCGCAGCCGAATGCCTACCACGTGAACCTGATCGAGAACATCGAGAAGCTCAAGCTCAACGTGGACCGCATCCTGCCGCTGCACGGCCGGGTCGTGCCCTACGCAGAACTGCTGAGAATGGTCGGGCGCTAAGCCGGCCGGCACAACAAAAAAGGGCGCAGCCGCGGGGCTGCGCCCTTTTTCATTTCATCCTGGCGAATCAGGCGGCCTGCTTGCGCCGCTCGATGTGCTTGCCCTGGAAGTGCGGGGCGATTTCTTCCATGAAGCGGTGCATCTGCTCCTTCACCATCTCGTTGGGCTTGTTGCCGACGTTGAAGTAGAGGATCACCTCGTCCATGCCGGCCTGCTCGACTTTTTTCAAAGACTCGATGATCTGCGCCGGCGTGCCGATCAGGATCGACTTGTCGGTGAGATTCTCGCCCTTCATCGCCTTCAGGTTGTCGGCGATCTTGACGAAGTACTGCATCGTCGGCGGCGCGTCCTCGAGCTTGTTCGGGATGGCGCGGATGACACAGTGGTTGAAGTAGTCCATCTGCGCCTGGCGGCCGTAGGCCTCGGACTTGGCATCGTCGGCGATGTAGATGAAGTAGCTGCACATCTTGCGACCGGGCTTGTTGCCCGCCTTGACGCAGGCCTCGCTGTAGGCATCGACCGCCTTGTCGAGGCCGCCAAAGATCATGCCCGCCGCGAAGGGCGCGTAGATGATGTGAAGGCCGCGGCGCGCCGCCATCTGCAGGCTGGTCTGCGAGAACGAGGCGACGTAGAAGGGAATCGGCTTTTGCACCGGCTGCGGCGTGATGCGCATCTCGGGGATGTTGTAGTACTTGCCCTTGTGCGACCAGGTGCCGGACGAGTTCCAGGCCTTGAGCAGGACGTCAATGCCTTCCTCGAACTGCTCGGCGGACGAAAAGAAATCCGCGCCGAAAGGGATGTACTCGTTGCGGTCGTAGCCGCGGCCGGTCGCAAAGTCCACGCGGCCGCCTGAGAGCAGATCGAGCGTCGCCCAGGCTTCGGCCACATGCACCGGGTGGTGCAGTGGCAGCACCGTCACCGCAGGCGCAAGACGGATGTTCTTCGTCAGCGGAACGATGCTGGCAAGCAGCAGGTCCGGCCGTGAATTCACGCCGAGCGAATCAAAATGGTGTTCCCCGATCCAGGCGGAATGCATGCCTATCTTGTCGGCGAGGATCGCCTGCTCGCGGATGTCCAGCACAAACTGGTTCGCGCTGCGCGGGTTGTTAGGGTAGTGATTGTCACTCAGGGTGAAGTAGCCGAATTCCACGTCGATTCTCCTGCTGTTTTTTGTTTCGGGAGGGGAAGTCTGTCGCGTCCGTGCGGTTTCGCGCGCGCGATCAGGGGCGCACGCCGGCCGCCGCCGCTTCGCGCTCGACCATGTCGGCGATGATGCTGCGCGCGCGCGTCGGCGCCTGGTCGGAGCGGGTGTAGATCGTGCGCTGCTCCAGCGGCACGCGATCGATGTTCCGCTGCTGGCCTTCGAGCATGTCGCAGTCCTCGCGGAAGGTGCGGGTCACTCCCGCGCGCAGAATATCGGTCAGCTCGGTATCGTCCAGCTTGAACTTGCGTGGCAAGCCCCAGAAATAATGGGTACTCCGCTCGGTCTCGGGCGTGAGCGCGTTGAGCACCCACCAGATGACACCTTTTTCTTCCTTGCCGGTCGGCGTCGCCCAGACTTCGATGATGACAAAGCTCGAGGGCACGAACTGGATGCGCTGATGGCGGTCGATGTTGGTGGTGAAGCCGCCGGCGCGCACGAACAGCTTGGGCGGCGCGCAGTTCTCCATGAAACGCTTGACCTCGATGTTGTCGCCCTTGATCGTGGTGACTGCCGGCGTGTCCGCTACCGCGGCATTGCCGATGGTGCCCATGTGCAGAAAGGCCTCGTGCGAAAGATCGAGCAGGTTGTCGATCACGAGCCGGTAGTTCGCCTTGACATGGATGTAGTCGTCCATCGGGCACCACTCGGGATCGTCCTGGAAGCGGAAGTCCTGCGGCAACAGGGCTTCGTCCGCCCTGGCCGGATCGCCGAGCCAGACCCAGATGAAGCTCCACTTCTCCACCAGCGGGTAGACCTTTGTCCGGAAGTGATCGGGGATCCTTTCCTCGCCGGGGACGCGCACGCAGCGGCCTTCGCAATCGAAGGTGATGCCGTGATAGCCGCACTCGATCGAATCGCCCACCAGCTTGCCGAGCGACAGCGGCGCGTGGCGATGCGGGCACATGTCGATCATTGCGACCGCTTTGCCTCCCTCGGTGCGATAGAGCACCAGGTTCTCGCAGGCGATTGTGCGCTTGAGCAGGGCGCGCCCCACTTCAACGCTGCGCGCGGCGACATACCAGCAGTCCTTGGGAAAGCGGTCGGCTGCGTCACCGGGGCGGGCGGAATTCGGATTCGGATGCGAGAGGTCGGTCATGCCAGTCTCCTTTTTTCAAACGCCTAGATAGCGCTCGATCAGCGCCCGTTCGGAAAGCAGTTCGCGCGCGGGGCCGGAGCGGGCCACGCGTCCCTTTTCCAGAATGACGTAGCGATCGGCAAGCGCGCCGAGCGCCTTGAGGTCGCGATCGACAACCAGCACCGACAGGCCGCGGTCCTTCAGCGTCCGCAGGGTGCGCCAGATTTCCTGGCGTATCAGCGGCGCGAGACCCTCGGTGGCTTCGTCCAGCATCAGCAGCGCCGGCTGGGTCAGCAGCGCGCGACCGATCGCGAGCATCTGCTGCTCGCCGCCCGAGAGCTGGTTGCCGTAGTGACGGCGGCGTTCGGCAAGCCGCGGAAACAGGCGGTAGACGCTCTCCAGCGTCCACGCATCCGGCGCGGAACTTTCACGCGCCGTCGCAACGAGGTTTTCCTCGGTGGTGAGCGCGGCGAACACCTGCCTGCCCTCGGGCACGAGACCCACGCCGGCGCGTGCGACGCGATAACTCGCCCAGCGCGTCACATCCTTGCCCTCGACGAGTATGCGACCGCCCATGCGGGTGGCAAGGCCGATGATGGTGCGGATCAGCGTGGTCTTGCCCATGCCGTTGCGGCCCATGAGCGCGACCACTTCGCCGCGCCTGACCTGCAGATCGATGCCGAAGAGCACCTGCGCGCTGCCGTAGCCCGCCTCAAGCTGCTCTGTTGCGAGGACCTGCGCGGCGGAGGGGGACGCGCTAGTCATCGCCCGCCTCCTCGCCGAGATACGCTGCCTTCACCTGCGGGTCGGCACGCACCTGCGCGGGCGGGCCCGAGGCGATGATCTGTCCGCTCACCAGCACCGATACCCGGTCGGCCAAGGAAAACACCGCGTCCACATCGTGTTCGACCAGCAGGATCGCGTAGCGTCCCTTGAGGGTGCGCAGCAAGGCGATCATCGCCTCGCTGTCCCCCGGCCCCAGCCCGGCGAGCGGTTCGTCCAGCAGCAACAGCGAAGGCGCACTCGCGAATCCCATTGCAAGTTCGAGCTGGCGCTTCTCGCCGTGCGAGAGCAGGGCGGAGGTCCGTTTTGCCTTTTCATGCAGGCCCACGCTTTCGAGCGCCCGGTGGGATGCCTGTACGAGCGCCTCGTCGCCATCGGCCTTCGACCAGAGGCTGTAACCCGAGTGGGTGCGCGCGATCTCGGCGATCGAGGTGTTGGCCTCCACGCTGAGTGAGCCGAACAGGCGCGGAACCTGGTAGGCGCGTGCGAGGCCGAGCCGGGCACGCGCGTGAACAGGCAGCGCGTTCACTGGCCGGTCGCCGAATCGCACCTCGCCCTCGTCGGGCAGCAGTTCGCCCGAGATCTGCCCGATCAGGCAGGATTTGCCCGCACCGTTGGGCCCGATCAGTGCATGCACTTCGCCCGGCACCACGGTGAGCGACACGTTGTCCGTGACCTTCAGCGCGCCGAAGCTCTTGCTCAGATTGCGCAGTTCGAGCAGGGGCGCGCTCACGGGCCGCTCCGCTTGCCCGCAATCAGGCCGTAAAGGCCCTGGCGCAGGAACAGCACCCGCAGGACCAGCAGCACACCGAGCCAGAACATCCAGTAACCGGTCCAGGCCGAGAGAATCGTCTCCAAGCCGACGAAGGCCACCGCGCCGAGGATCGGCCCGATCACGGTGGCCGCCGAGCCGAGGATCACCATGAAAAGGAACTCGCCCGACACGACCCAGGAGATGCTCGCAGGCGACACGTACTCGACGAGATTCGCAAAGCCCGCGCCGGCAACGCCGCACATCGCGGACGCTACGGTATAGAGCAACAGGCGGTAGGGATAGGGCGACAGCCCGCTCGCGCGAAGCTTGGTTTCGTTGTCACGCGCAGCGACCACCACCCGGCCGAAACGCGAGGCGGTGAGCCGCTTTGCAATCCAGGTGAGCAGGATGAGCAACGCGATCATCGTGTAGGCAAGCACGATCGGATTGCCGAGGCTCAGCTCGCCCGCGAGCAGCGTCGGCGCCTTCAGCTGGAAGCCGTCGTCCCCGCCGAACATGCGCAGGCCCTGCGCGATGTAGAACACCATCTGCGCGAAGGCGAGCGTGATGAAGATGAAATAAAGGCCACTGGCGCGCAGCGAAATCGCTCCGGTGATGCAACCCACGAGACCCGCGGACACGGCCGCCACCGGGAAGATCACCACCGCCTGCTGGATGCCGAGGTGCGGCAACAGGCCGGCGGCGTAGACGCCGATGCCGAAGAAGGCCGCGTGGCCGAAGCTCACCAGGCCCGCGAATCCCACCAGCAGGTCGAGGCTCATCGCGGCGATTGCAAAGATCGCCATTCGTGCCACCAGCTTGGTGTAATAGGGCTGGCCGAGCAGCGGGACAACGAGCGCGACCGCGAGCAGCACGATCAGCACGATCCGCAGGCGGAGGGTTCCGGCGTCAGCGCGCATGTTTGCCGAACAGTCCGACCGGGCGTACCGCGATGACCAGCGCCATCAGAATGTACACAGAGGAATTGGCCACGATATTTCCCACGAGATCGCCAAACAACTGCGGCCAAAGCATGCGGCCGAAGGTGTCGGTGATGCCGACGATCAGCGCCGCAACCAGCGCCCCCTTGAGCGAACCCACGCCGCCGATGACCACCACCGCGAGCGCGAGAATGAGCAGCGAATCGCCCATGCCGGATTGCACCGCCAGCAGCGGCCCGAGCATCACGCCGCCGAGCGCGGCAAGCATCGAACTGATGACAAAGACCGCGGTGAACAAGGCCCGGATGTTCACCCCAAGCGCACCGATGATCTCGCCTTTCTCCGCACCGGCGCGGATGCGCATGCCAAGACGGGTCTTCGACAGCAGCAGCCACAGTCCGATGCCTGCCACCGCCGCCACCGCGGTGATCGCAAGGCGATACACCGGATAGCTGATGCCCGCGCTCAGCTGCACCGTGCCGTCGAGCCAGTCCGGCGGCGCGATGAACACCGCCTCGCGTCCCCAGATCATGATCACCGCCTCGTTGAGCGCGATGCTCACGCCGAAGGTGGCGAGCACCTGGTCAAGATGGCCGTGCGCGTACAAGGGCCGCACGATCAGCACTTCGAGAACTGCCGCGATGATCGCAATCAGGATCATCGCGACCACCAGCGCCAGAAGGAACGAGGGGATCTTCGCCGCGCTCGCCGCGATCAGGTAGGCGCCGAGCATCAGCATCGAGCCGTGCGCAAGGTTGATGAGATTCATCACCCCGAAGGCGAGGGTCACCCCGACCGCCATGAGGAAAAGAATCATCCCGAGCTGCAGACCGTTGATGGCCTGCTCGACAAACAGCTCGGGACTCACGCGCGAACGTCCGCCATCACCGCCGCATTCGACAATCGTCCGGTCAGCCGTGCCTTATTTCATCGGGCATTTGCCGACGAACTCGTCCTGCGCATTCTCGGCGGCGATGCCGATCTGCTTCAGGTACAGGCTGCCATCGGCGCGCGAATCCACCTGGGTCACATAGGTGTTGTGGATCGGCTGCTGATTGCGGTTGAACTTGAACGGACCGCGGACGCTCTGGAAGTTTGCGCGTTTGAGCGCGGCGCGGAAGGCATCCTGATTCTTGATGTCGCCCTTGACTTCGCGCACCGCCGCGTCGATCAGCATCATCGCGTCATACGAAAGACCCGCATAGCTCGCCGGGTCGCGGCTGAACTTGGCGCGAAAGTCGGCCACGAACTTTTTGTTGGCGGGATTGTCCAGCGCAGCGAAATACACCGCGGTCATCTGGATGCCGAGCGCCGTCTTGCCCTGCGCCTGGAACACCGTCGGCTCGGACAGCGCGATGTTGGAATACAGGGGCACCTTGCCGGTCAGGCCCGCCTGTGCCCACTGGCGCACGAAAGCGATGCCAGGACCGCCGGGATAGAAAGCGAACACGCCGTCCGCGCCGGAGGCACGGACCTTGGCGATATCGGCGGCAAAGTCCACCTGCGCGAGCGGCGTGAATCCCTGGCCCGCGACCTGGCCCTTGTAGCCGGTGAGCGACGCGGCGACATGCTCATGGCCCGCTTCGTAGTCCATGCCAAGGGTGTAGAGCTTCTTCACGCCCTGCGCCGTCATGAACGAACCCATGCCGGTGGTGAGCTGCGCGTTCTGGAACGACGCGTTGAAGTAGTACGGATTGCACAGCTCGCCTGCGAATTGCGCAGGGCCGCCGTTCATGCCGATGAAAAAGATCTTGGCATCCGATATCGGCTTGATCGCCGCGACGATCTCGTTCGAGGCGGACAGGCCGGTGAGGATGTCCACCTTGTCTTTCTCGATCAGCTTGGAGAGTTCCTGCACCGTCGCACCGGGGTTGGCTTTGGAGTCGCCGTACACGACTTCGAACGGAACGCCACCGAGCTTGCCGCCGAGGTGATCCATCGCAATATCAAAGCCCCGCTTCTGCTCGGCACCGACGACGCTCAGCGGGCCGCTGGCCGCATTGATGAACCCGAGCTTGATCTTCGCCTGGGCGTGCACGGCACCGGACCCTATAAGCGCAGCTGTCGCAAAGCACGCGCCAACAGCAATAACGGAAATGCGTTTCATGAAACCTCCTCCGATGTTGGAAACGGCCCCGACGCCTGATTCGGCAGGGATGCCATGGTTGTGTCCGTGCCTGTCCCGGCGGTAATCCCACGCATTCTTGCGCGGGTTTCGGATACCCGCGGATGTTATCGCAAGTCCCCGACGGGAGTCGCAATTTCCCGCATCGCCAAACGAAAAGAGCATTTCCGTCGCGGATCAGGTCTGCGGATGCCCGGAACCCGCTGCACCATCCCGGCGCATTCCGGGTACTACATGTTCCTGCGGTACTGCCCCCCCACCTCGAACAGGGCATGGGTGATCTGCCCGAGCGAGCAGACGCGCACCGCGTCCATCAGCACCTCGAACACGTTGGCATCCGAAATCACCGCCTTCTGCAGCCGCGCGAGCATATCGGGAACCCCAGCGGCGTTGCGCGACTGAAAATCCGCCAGCCGTGCAAGCTGCGAGCGCTTTTCTTCCTCGGTGGAACGGGCGAGTTCGAGCACCGGCTCGCCCGCATTCTCGTCACGGGGATTGCGGAAAGTGTTGACGCCGATGATCGGGTACGAGCCGTCGTGCTTCTTGTGTTCGTAGTAGAGCGATTCTTCCTGGATCTTGCCGCGCTGGTAGCCGGTCTCCATCGCGCCGAGCACGCCGCCGCGCTCGCTGATCGCCTCGAACTCGCGCAACACCGCCTCCTCCACCAGTTCGGTCAGCTCGTCGATGATGAAGCTTCCCTGGTTTGGGTTTTCGTTCTTCGCCAGACCCCACTCGCGGTTGATCACCATCTGGATCGCCATGGCGCGGCGCACCGATTCCTCGGTGGGCGTGGTGATCGCCTCGTCGTAGGCATTGGTGTGCAGCGAGTTGGCGTTATCGTAGGTGGCAATCAGCGCCTGAAGCGTGGTGCGGATGTCGTTGAAGGCGATCTCCTGCGCATGCAGGCTGCGGCCGGAGGTCTGGCAGTGGTACTTGAGTTTCTGGCTGCGCTCGTTCGCGCCGTAGCGATTCTTCATCGCCACCGCCCAGATGCGCCGCGCCACGCGGCCGATCACGGTGTACTCCGGGTCCATGCCGTTGGAGAAGAAGAAACTCAGGTTCGGCGCGAAGTCGTCGATCTTCATGCCGCGCGCAAGATAGGCCTCAACGAAGGTGAAACCGTTGGCAAGCGTGAAGGCGAGTTGCGAGATCGGGTTCGCCCCGGCTTCCGCAATGTGATAGCCCGAGATCGACACCGAGTAGAAATTGCGAATGTCGTGGCGGACGAAAAACTCCTGCATGTCGCCCATCATCTTGAGCGCGAACTCGGTGGAGAAGATGCAGGTGTTCTGCCCCTGGTCCTCCTTGAGAATGTCAGCCTGGACGGTGCCGCGCACCGAACACAGCGTGGCCTCACGCACCGCGGCGGCCTCGCCCTCGGTCGGAGCACGGCCCTTGTCCGTCGCGAACTTCGCAAGCTGCCTATCGATCGCGGTGTTTAGGAACATCGCGAGGATCATCGGCGCCGGGCCGTTGATCGTCATCGACACCGAGGTCGTCGGCGAACACAGGTCGAAGCCGTCGTAGAGCACCTTCATGTCCTCGAGCGTCGCAATCGACACGCCGGAATTGCCCACCTTGCCGTAGATGTCCGGCCGCAGGTCGGGGTCGAAGCCGTAGAGCGTCACCGAATCGAAGGCGGTGGACAGGCGCTTGGCGGGCATGTCCTGCGACAGCAGGTGGAAGCGCCGGTTGGTGCGGAAGGGATCACCCTCGCCCGCGAACATCCGCGTCGGGTCTTCATTCTCGCGCTTGAAGGGAAATACGCCCGCGGTGAACGGGAAGTACCCGGGGAGATTCTCCAGCAGCAGCCAGCGCAGCAGTTCGCCGTGGTCCTCGTACTGCGGCAGCGCGACCTTGCGGACCGTCGTGCCAGACAGAGTGGTGGTGGTGAGTTTCGTGCGCAGATCGCGATCGCGGATTTTCACCACGTACTCGTCACCCGAATACGCATCCTTCGTCAGCGGCCACATCGCGAGCAGGGCGGCATGGGCGGGTTCGAGTCGTGCGTCGCGTTCGGCGATCAGCGCATCGATCGAAGAGGCATTGTCGGCGCCGCTTTCGGCGAGCATGCGCCTTGTCTCGGACAATTGTTGCCGTTCACGCGCGACGCGCGCCTGCGCTTGCGCGCGCGCCTTGTAGGTTCGTACGCCTTCGGCGATCTCGGCGAGGTAGCGCACCCGCGCCGGCGGGACCACCACGTTCTTTCCGGTGGAATGGCGGGTGAGCGGTTTGGGCAGCGCACCGGGCCGGAGTTCGAGGCCCTTGCTGCCCAGCGACGCCGAAAGGCCCTGATAGAGCGCGGTCACGCCGTCGTCGTTGAAGCGCGAGGCGATGGTGCCGAACACCGGCATGTCCTCGGCAGGCGAAGAAAACAGCTTCTTGTTGCGCTGGAACTGCTTTCGCACATCGCGCAGCGCGTCCTGCGCCCCCTTGCGGTCGAACTTGTTGATCGCGACGAAATCGGCGAAATCCAGCATGTCGATCTTCTCGAGCTGGGTCGCGGCGCCGAATTCGGGTGTCATCACGTAGAGCGATATATCCACGTGCGGCACGATCGCCGCATCGCCCTGGCCGATGCCCGAGGTTTCGACGATCACGATGTCGAAGCCCGCGACGCGGCAGGCGGCGATCGCCTCGGGCAGGCATTTCGCGATCTCGGAACCGGTGTCGCGGGTGGCGAGCGAGCGCATATACACACGGGGCCTGCCGTCCGCTCCCGGGTCGATCGCATTCATGCGGATGCGGTCGCCGAGCAGCGCACCGCCGGTACGCCTGCGCGAGGGATCGATCGAGATCACCGCAATCTGCAGGCGATCGTCCTGGTCGATCCGAAGCCTGCGGATGAGTTCGTCGGTGAGCGAAGACTTTCCCGCGCCTCCGGTGCCGGTGATGCCGAGCACCGGCGCGGCCGAGGTGTCCGCACGTTTGCCGAGTTGCGAGACCAGCGCGGGATCGGCGGCACCGTTCTCGAGCGCGGTGATCAGTCGCGCGAGTGCGCGTCGGTCGCCGGATTCGATGCTCTTCAGGTCGGCGGGCGCCTTGCCCGAGAGATCCTCATCGCAACGTGCGACCATGTCGTTGATCATGCCCTGCAGGCCCATCTTCTGGCCGTCCTCGGGCGTGTAGATCCGGGTCACGCCCCAGGCTTCGAGTTCGCGGATCTCTGCGGGCACGATCACGCCGCCTCCGCCGCCGAACACCTTGATTGCCCCGCCGCCGCGCGCACGAAGCAGATCGATCATGTACTTGAAGTATTCGACGTGCCCCCCCTGGTAGGACGACACCGCGATACCCTGCACGTCCTCCTGCAGCGCAGCGGTGACCACTTCGTCAACAGAACGGTTGTGGCCGAGATGAACCACCTCGACGCCGGAGGCCTGCAGGATGCGCCGCATGATGTTGATCGACGCATCGTGTCCGTCGAACAGCGAGGCTGCGGTGACAAAGCGGACCTTGTGCTTCGGCCGGTAATCGGCGGGCGGCTGGGTAGTGCTCAGATCGGTCATGGCTTGTTCCGAAGCCGGATCGCTTCGCTGCGCTCGCGATGACATCCGGGCTCCGTCATCGCAAGCGCTGCGAAGCGATCTCTGTGCTTCATCACGCATCCTCCGGCTTAAGTAGGGTCCGCAACACGGTCTTCAACACTTTACCCGTCATGCGGAAGGACCGCGCGGCGCGCTTCGCGCAGCCGTCCGAACTGCGGGCAGCGCTGCTCAACATTCCTCCGTCTTGAGCAAGGTGCGCAATTCGGTCTTCAGCACTTTCCCCGTCATATTTTTCGGCAGGGCCTCGATCCTCTGATACCGCTTCGGCCGCTTGAAGCGGGCGATGTTATCCAGGCAAAGCCGGTCAAGTTCCGCCATGTCGAGCGCCGCGCCCGGACGCGCCACCACAAAGGCCACCACGTTCTCGCCCCATTCGGCATCGGGCTCGCCCACCACCGAGACTTCGGCCACCGACGGATGGCGGAGCAACACCTCTTCCACCTCCCGCGGGTAGATGTTGCTGCCGCCGGAGATGATCACGTCCTTGGAGCGGTCCTTGAGCGTGAGCAGGCCCTCTTCATCGAGCGTGCCGACATCGCCGGTGTGCAGCCAACCGCCGCGCAGCGTCTCGGCCGATGCCTTGTCGTTTGCCCAGTAGCCCCGCATCACCGCGTCGCCGCGCACCAGGATTTCGCCGATCTCTCCCGCGGGCAGCGCCCGGTCATCGGCGTCGGCGATGCGCACCTCCATGCCGGTGTGCGGCATGCCCACCGAGGCGAGGCGCTGTTCCCAGCGCGGTTGGCCGGCCTGCGCGTGCATCGCCTTGTTCAAGGCGGTGATGGTCATCGGCGATTCACCCTGACCGTAGATCTGCGCAAGCTTGTTACCCAGCCGCGCCATCGCGCGCTTGCATTCCTCCACATACATCGGTCCGCCGCCGTAGACGATGGTCTTCAGGTTCGAGCTGTCTGTTTCTCCGGGATGGTCCACCATGCGCTTGACCATGGTCGGCGCGGCAAACATCGCAACGCCCCGATGGGCGCGAAGCAGGGAGTAGATCTCCGCGGGATCGAAGCCGCCGGATTCCGGCACCACGTTGAGCGCCGCGCGCGCTATGTGCGGCGCGATGTACAGGCCCGAGCCGTGGGACATCGGCGCGGCGTGCAGGATCGAGTCGCCCGGTTCGATCGAATCGACGTCCGAAAAATAGCAGCCCGTCAAAGTGAAGAGATTGCGGTGCGTGATCATCACGCCCTTGGGGCGGCCGGTGGTACCGCTGGTGTAGAACAGCCAGGCGACGTCGTTCGCGTCGCGTTCCGCAGGCGACATCGGGTTCGACTGCGCAAGTGCCACATAGAGCGGCCCTTCCGCGTCGACCACGCGTTCGAGCGTGCGCACCCTGCCCGCGATCGGCTCCACACCGCCCGCAAGATCGGGCGTGACGAAACACACGCGGGCGCCGGAGTTCTCGAGGATGAATTCAAGCTCGCGCGGGTGAAGCTTTGCATTGACCGGCACCGCCGCGAGGCCCGCATGCCAGCAGGCGAGCAGCAGCTCGACGTACTGGGCACAGTTCTTCATCACCAGCGCGACACGGTCGTTTTCCGCAAGACCGTAGCCCCTGCGAAGTCCGCCGGCGATCGCAGCGACCCGCAACGCTAGCGTGGCGTAGTCGGCGACGACGCGCGCGCCGATCGCGAGCGCCGGGCGCCGCGGGTATGCGCGCGCGCTGCGCAAAAGCATTTGCGACAGGCTTACACCCATCTTTTCCCCTCCGGAACGTGCCCGGCTGATTTTAGGGAGTATCTGAACAAGGGGGAATCGCCCCCTTGTATATCCCCCACTCCAGAGAGAAGCTCGGCTCGACGCTTGCAGAATAGGGACTTGATCAGAGCTTCCTTGGTAGATTCAGATTCGGAGCAACGCTCCCGCTTGCGCAAGCGTCAGGCCAGGCGGCGCCCAGCCTGCTGTGCCGCCATGCGAGCCGCGATTTCGGCACGCCATTCGGAATAGGGTCGGTAGCCCTTCGAGGCGCGGCACATCTCGTGCGTCCTCGTCATCAGGGTTTCATCGTCGAGCGACAGCTCGAGCACCTGCCGGAAGGGCTGCTCGATATACCAGGGGGTGTCGACGAAGCATTCGATGTTGTTGCCCTCGGGGTCCGGGAAGTAGAGGCTCCAGGCGATGCCATGGTTGACAGGTGTCACGTTGCGTATGCCGTAGTCGCGCAGCGCCGTGTCCAGAATGCGCAGTTCGGACAGGCCATCCACCCGGAACGAAATCTGGTTGATGCTCGGGCCGAACGCCGGGTTTGCGGTGTTGGCAGGCATGCCTACCGGCCGGCCGGTGGCAAGCACGATCTGGTGATGCTCGTCGGGATCACGAGACATGAACACGATCTTCAGTCCCGATGAAGCGCCGCGGTCGGTGACGGTGAAACCGAGCACCTTCGAGTAGAAGTCTTCCATCATCTCGATATCCATCACGCTCACGCCGAGATGGCTGAATCGCAGGCGCGCAGGACGCGTAGCGGCGTTGAAAGTCATGTTTCCCCTCCGTATGTGGATCCCTCGTCCCGGAGCATGGCAACACCAACTACGGGCTACTGCTTTTCTGCAGATTGCAGTCAGGGTCCACCTTGTGATGCGACTGGACGCGCAAAATCGGGACGAAAAAAAAGCAGGGCCGAAGCCCTGCTTTTTCCCAAGAACGCCGAATTACTTCTTGTCGGCCTTCTTTTCGTCTTTCTTCATTTCCGCTTTCTTTTCGTCTTTCTTGGCTTCCGATTTCTTTTCGTCTTTCTTGGCTTCCGATTTCTTTTCGTCTTTCTTCATGTCGCCCTTTTCGCCCTTGGCGTGAGCGGCAGCGAAGGCAGCCGAGCTGGAAACGGCGAAAAGACCGGTGATGATGATGGCAAGTAGTTTACGCATTTTTGAAAATCTCCTGGTTTTAAGTATCCCTGCCCTTGCGGGTGCAGCAGTCTACCAGCTCCCCATCCCTAGGGCAGCGGGAGGGTATTCCGGTGCCGGACTCTCTCGCGAGACTCCGGCACGGCACGCTTCCTATAACGGTTACAGGAATGAACCGTTGACCTGACCGGTTAATGTCCTGTGGGCGTTACAATTCCCCGCCCCCCTGAAATTACCCAGCCCAGCCCTTGCGCCCCGCGAAACCCCCTGCATTTCTCCTCGCTGCCCTGTTTTGCTGCAGCGCAGCAGCCACGCCGTTCACGCCGAACGACGACAGCCGGGTACTGGAACGCCTGCCGCTCAAACGCGGCGATCCGGTCGCAAAGGAACTTCAGGCCCTGCGTCAGGCGCATACCGCCAACCCGGCGAACGCGCAGGCGGCGGTGGCGCTCGCCAGAAAATACTTTGACCTTGCCAGCGCGGAGGGTGACCCGCGCTATATCGGCTATGCGGAAGCCGCGATCCAGCGCTGGCCGGATGCCTCCGCCCCGGCCAACGTCATCCTCGTCCGTGCCCTGCTGCGCCAGTACCGCCACGATTTTGAGCCGGCGCTTGCGGAACTTGCCGCGGTGCTGGAGCGTGAACCGGACAACACCGAAGCAATTGGCTGGCGAGCAGCGCTTTATCTGGTGCAGGCCGAATACGCCAAGGCCCGCGCCGAATGCGCCCGGCTGGAACCGATGGCAACACGACTCACGCTTCTCGCCTGCACCACCAACGTCGACTCGATGACCGGCAAGTCGAAGTCCGCCTACGAAGCGCTGTCCTCCACGCTCGCGCGCGAGCCCACCCGCAACGCCGGCTTTCGCGCCTGGATACTCACCCGGCTGTCCGAAATGGCGCAGCGCATGGGCGATGTGAAGCTCGCGGAAAAACATTTCCGCGAAGCACTGGAAGAGACCAAAAAAATCGGCCTGCCCGACGGTTTCGTTCTCGCCGCCTATGCCGATCTGCTGCTCGATCTCGGCCGCAACGATGAGGTCATCGCCATGTTGCGCGACTGGACCCGGTCGGACGTGCTGCTGGTGCGTCTTGCGCTTGCCGAGGCGAACGCCGCCACACCGACCTCGAAGCAGCGCGCGCGCGATCTCGCCGACCGGTTCGCCGCGTCCGCTTTGCGCGGAGATCGCCTGCATCTGCAGGAGGAGTCGCGCTTCACACTTGCGATCGGCCGCGATGCGAAAAAGGCGCTCGCGGTGGCGCTCGACAACTGGAAGACCCAGCGCGAACCGCGCGACGCACGGGTGCTGATGGAAGCCGCGCTCGCCGCGGGCGAACCGCGCGCGGCGCAGGGCGCGCTCGACTGGATGCGCGCAACGCACTACGAGGACCCGCGCTACCGCGAGCTTGCCGCGCGCCTCGAACGCAGCGGCGGAGCCTCAAAGTGAGCGCGCGCGCGTTCACCATTGCGCGGCGCCTCGCGGTGATGCTCGCGCTCTGTCTTGCCGCTGCACTTCCGGCACATGCGCACAAACCAAGCGACAGCTATCTCTCGTTCAGCGTCGAGGGCAAGCGGATCGAAGGCCAGTGGGACATCGCGCTTCGCGATCTTGAATTCGCGATCGGCCTGGATGCCAACGGCGATGGCGCGATCACCTGGGGCGAGTTGCGTGCGCGGCACAACGACATCGCCGCCTATGCGCTCGCGCGGCTCGCCGTCAGCGCCGACGGCAAGCCCTGCACGCTCGCGCCCACCGCGCACCTGGTGGACGATCACACCGACGGCGCCTACGAGGTGCTGAAGTTCTCGGCCGAATGCGCGGGTGCGGCGGCCGTATCGCAGGGGCCGCGCGCGCTCGAAGTGCGTTATTCGCTCTTCTTCGAACTTGATCCGCAGCACCGGGGCCTGGCGAATTTCCGTCTTGCCAGCGGTGCGCGAACCGCGATTTTCTCGCCCGAGCGCTCGACCCAGAAGATCGAACTGTCCGCGCCCTCGAAACTGGAAACGCTGATCGACTACGCCCGCGAAGGCGTCTGGCATATCTGGATCGGTTTCGATCATGTGCTGTTTCTGCTGTCGCTGCTGCTTCCCTCGGTGCTGGTGCTGCGTACCAACTACGGCCACCGCCGCTGGGCGCCGGTGGGCCGCGCAGGCGATGCGTTCTGGGATGTGCTGCGCGTGGTCACCTCGTTTACCGTGGCGCACTCGATCACGCTCTCTGCCGCAGCGCTCGGCCTGCTCGAACTTCCCTCACGTCTGGTGGAGTCGGCGATCGCGCTCTCGGTGGTGCTCGCTGCCCTCAACAACGTGTATCCGCTGGTCGAAGGCCGGCGCTGGATCGTCGCCTTCTGTTTCGGCCTGATCCACGGCTTCGGCTTTGCGAGCGTGCTTGCCGACCTCGGACTGCCGAAGGATGCGCTGCTTGTCGCATTGCTCGGGTTCAACCTCGGCGTCGAAGGCGGGCAGCTCACGATCGTGGCGGTGTTCCTGCCGATTGCATTCGCCCTGCGCGCCAGCCGCGCCTACACGGGGATCGCCATGGCCGGCGGGTCGATGCTCATCGCCCTGCTCGCGGCCGCATGGTTCATCGAGCGCGCGTTCAACCTCAAGTTTCTTCCGTTCTAGACATGCCGCGGAATATTCCACGTGCGCCCCGGCGCCCGATCGCTGCATTGATCGGCGCGCTGTGCACCGGTGCAGCGCTTGCCGACGGCGAACACTCCGAGCGTACCGACGTGATCGAGGTGATCGGGCATTACCAGAACGCGATAGGGACCTCCGATGCGGCAAGCCAGGGATACATCACCCCGAAGCTGATCGAATCGCGACCGATTCAGCGTCCCGCCGACGTGCTCGAGGCGGTGCCCGGCCTGGTGGTGACGCAGCACAGCGGCGATGGCAAGGCGAACCAGTACTACCTGCGCGGCTTCAACCTCGACCACGGCACCGACTTCGCCACCTCGGTCGCGGGCGCGCCGGTGAACATGCCCTCGCACGGCCACGGCCAGGGCTATTCCGACCTCAATTTCCTGATCCCGGAACTCGTCTCGCGCATCGACTACCGAAAAGGGCCTTACTTCGCCTCCGAAGGCGATTTCTCCTCGGCAGGCGCGGCGCATTTCCATTACCAGGACAAGTTGAAGGAAAACATCCTCGAAGCCAGTGCGGGCGGATTTGGTTTCAAGCGACTGATCGGCGCGGCCTCTCGCGACGCGGGCAGCGGCAAGCTGCTCTACGCGATGGAACTCGTGGGCAACAACGGCCCCTGGGTGAATGCGAACGATTATTCCAAGATCAACGGCGTGGTTCGCTTCAGCCTTGCCAAGGGCGAAAGCGAGCATCGCGTCACCGCTATGCACTACAGCGGCGAGTGGAACGCCACCGACCAGATTCCGCTTCGTGCGATCAACTCGGGCTTCGTGCCACGCCTCGGGTCACTCGACAAGACCGACGGCGGCAACACCTCGCGCACCAGTCTTGGCTACGAGTTCCGCCACGACCACGGCGACCGCCAGTTCCAGCTCAACGCCTATGGCATCCGTTACAGGATGCGGCTGTATTCGAACTTCACCTACGCCATGCGCGATCCGGTGAACGGCGACCAGTTCGAACAACTCGACCAGCGTTCGGTATTCGGCATCTCGCCCACCTGGCTCTGGACCGGGCGTGTCGCCGGACGCGAGAGCATCACCAAGGCGGGCCTGCAGTACCGTCGCGACGACATCGGCAAGGTCGGCCTGTACAACACCGCGGCGCGCCAGCGGCTGGCTACCGTGCGCGAGGACAGCGTCGGCGAAACCGCGCTTGGCGTCTTCGCGGAGAACTCATTTGCCTGGACCGACTGGTTCCGCTCCATCGTCGGTGCGCGTGCCGACACCTACAGCTTCAACGTCATTGCCAACAATCCGCTGAACTCGGGCAAGACCAACGACAGCCTCGTCTCGCCCAAGATGGGTCTCGTGTTCGGCCCCTGGGCGGAAACCGAATTCTTCGTCAACGCGGGCAACGGCTTTCATTCCAACGATGCGCGCGGCACGGTAATCCGCGTCGATCCCTCCACGCTCGCGCCCGCGCAGCAGGTACCGGCGCTGGTGCGCACCCGCGGCTCCGAAGTCGGCGCGCGCACCGAGATCATCCCCGCGGTGCAAAGCTCGATCGCGCTGTGGAAGCTGTCGCTTGCCTCCGAACTGCTGTTTGTCGGCGACGCCGGCACGACGCAGGCGAGCCGTCCGAGCGAGCGCAACGGCGTGGAGTGGTCCAACCGCTGGAAGCCGAACCGCTGGCTGCTGCTCGACTTCGATCTTTCGCTGTCGCGGGCGCGCTTTTCCGACAACGATCCCGCCGGCCCGAACATCCCGGGCTCGATCGGCCGCGTGGTCTCGCTCGGAGCGTCCGTGGACGACTACGGTCCGTGGTCCGGCAGCGTGCACCTGCGCCAGTTCGGACCGCGTCCGCTGCTGGCCGACAACAGCCAGCGCTCGGACAGCGCAACGCTGGTGAATGCGCGGGTGAGCTACAGAATGGAAAAAAACGTGCGCCTCACGCTGGATGTGATCAACCTGTTCGACCGGCGCGCCAACGACATCGAGTATTTCTACCAGTCGCAGCTTCGCGGCGAGGCGGCCTCGGTCGGCGACAAGCACCTGCATCCGGTGGAACCGCGCAGCCTCCGGCTGGCGGTTCGAACCACGTTCTGAGAGCAGAGCCACGGAACCTGCAATCAGGTGAGTTCAAACTCCCCGAGATAGTCGGGCACTTCGCAGGACCAGCCGAGTTCTTCCTCCACGCGATGGCGCAGCGCGTCGGCTGCCGAGGGTTCGCCGTGGGTGATGAACACATGCTTCGGCGCCTTGGGCGAACTGCGCATCCATGCGAGCAGTTCGTCGCCGTCCGCATGCGAGGATGCGGAGAGCAGTTGCGCCACGTCGGCGCGGATCGGCACGTACTCGCCGTGGATCTTCACCGAGGTCGCACCCGCAATCATCGCCGCGCCGCGCGTGCCACCCGCCTGGTAGCCGGCGAACAGGATGAGATTGTTCGCATCACGCGCAAAGCTGCTGATGTGATGCAGCACGCGTCCGCCGGTGGCCATGCCGCTGGCCGAGACGATGATCATCGGCCCGCCGCGAAAGTTGAGTGCCTTCGACTCCTCCGGCGTGCTCACCACGGTCGCGACGCGCCCAAGCGCGCGGCAATCATCGAGGCCTATGCTGTGCTCCGAGGAGTGGTTCTGGTAGATGCGCGTGGCCTCGGCCGCCATCGGGCTGTTCAGGAACACCGGCACATCCGGGATCGCGGCGCGCGCCTTGAGCCGCGCGATGTGCAGCAGCAGCGCCTGCGCTCGACCGACGGCGAACGCGGGAATCACCACCACGCCGCGTCTGGCAAGCGCACGCGCAAGCAAGGGTTCGAGTTCCGCCTCGGGATCGATCGCGGGGTGCTTGCGATCACCGTAGGTCGACTCCACCACCGCAAAGTCGGTCTGCGGCATCGGCGCGGGCGCGCGCATCAGCGGATCGTTCGGGCGACCGAGATCGCCGGAGAACAGGATGCGCTTGCCGTCCGCCTCGATCAGGGCCGATGCCGCGCCGAGGATATGACCCGCCGCCTGGAACCGCAGCACCAGCCGGCCGATCCGGAATTCGTGATCGAAATCCACCGGATGCAGCCGCTTCAGCGCCTCGCGTGCATCGTCGGCGGAGAACAGCGGCAGCGCCGGCGTGTGACGCGAATAACCGTGGCGGTTGGCGTAGCGCGCCTCCTCTTCCTGCAGGTGACCCGCGTCGGGCAGCAGAATCGCGCACAGGTCCGCGGTCGAGCGGGTGCACCACACCTTGCCCTGGAAACCGTTCTTCACCAGCAGGGGCAGGTAGCCGCTGTGGTCGATATGCGCATGGGTGAGCACCACCGCGTCGATGCTCTTCACCGCCACCGGCAGGCGCGTCCAGTTGCGAAGACGCAATTGCTTGAAACCCTGGAACAGGCCGCAGTCAACGAGCACACGCTGCCCGCCCGCTTCAAGCAGGTATTTGGAGCCGGTCACCGTGCCGGTCGCACCGAGGAACTGGAGTTTCATGAAGCGGAGCATGCGCGTTGCCGCGGCACTTGTGCTTGACCTGTCTCAAACGCGAGGGCGAGGGCGACGGAATCGAAAATGTCAGTATTTCACCCGGAGACCCGCGCCGATGCTGGGGATTTTGTGAAATTTGTCAGTTAAGACTCCCTGAAGCACCTCGCTCGAACCACAGTGGATTGCTTCACTTCGCTCGAACCACTGTGGATTGCTTCACTTCGCTCGGACCACTGTGGATTGCTTCACTTCGCTCGGACCACTGTGGATTGCTTCACTTCGCTCGGACCACTGTGGATTGCTTCACTTCGCTC
>CANIEV010000036.1 GCA_947466535.1 Betaproteobacteria bacterium | reverse complement strand
CGGGAAGGGTCTGCGCTCTCTGAACACGATCGTAGCACGCCCTCCCGTAGCCTTGTTCCATCGGCAAAACGCGATAGGGGCGCCGCTTGATCGATCGCAAAGCCGCACGCGAAAACACGGTTAGCTTCGGCAAACGCATAATACGAACGTACAAAGGAGAAGAGATCAACATGAGAAATTCCGGATTCATCGCACGCGCCGCGCTTTGCCTTGCCGGCCGTCTGCTCTGCGGCTTCGTGCAGGCGCAGGCCTATCCCAACAGGCAGATCCGGCTGATCGGCCCCTACCCGCCCGGCGGCGGCACCGACTTCTTCGCCCGCACCGTGGGCGCGAAGATGGGCGAACTCCTCGGCCAGCAGATCGTGGTCGAGAACCGGCCCGGCGCGAGCGGCATCATCGGCGCGGAAGCCCTGGTGAAGTCGCCCAACGACGGCTACACCATGATCCTCGGCGACACCGCGACCTACGCGCTCAATGTCAGCCTGTTCAAGAAGATCCCCTACGACCCGATGAAGGACTTCTCCTTCGTCACGCTCACCGCGCGCTTTGCGCTGGTCCTGATGGTTCATCCTTCGGTGCAGGCGAATTCGGTCAAGGAACTGATCGAAGTCGCCAAGTCGAAGGGCGGACAGATGGACTACGCCTCGCCCGGGCTCGGCACGCCGCACCACCTCGCGATGGAACTGTTCCGGCAACGCGCCGGCGTCAACTTTGTGCATGTGCCCTACAAGGGCGGCGCCCCCGCGATGCAGGATCTGCTCGCAGGCCGCGTGCCATTGATGTTCCTCGACCTTGTGACCGCATCGACGCAGGTGAAGGCCGGCAAGGTGCGCGCGCTTGCGGTGTCCCTGCCCAAGCGAATCTCGCCCATGCCCGACCTGCCGACGATCGATGAATCCGGCTTCCCCGGCTTCGACGCGCCGGCCTGGCAGGGATTTTCGCTTCCCGCCGGAGCGCCACGCGACGTGGTGATGAAACTCAACGCGGCCTTCGCCAAGGCGATCACCGACCAGGAACTGGCCCAGAAGCTGACCAGCCTCGGCACCCAGTTCATCCCGAGCACACCCGAGGAAATGGGCGCGTTCGTGAAAAGCGAAATCGAGAAATGGGGCGCCGCGGTCCGCGCCGGCAACATCTCGCTCGACTGATCCTCCTGCGGCAGTACCCCGCAAACAAAAAAGGCCGCACGGGTTCGCCCCTGCGGCCTTTTTTATCGTCCGGGTTTCACGCCTGCGGCGGCGTCACCCCGAGCACGAGATCGAACTGGGCGGTCCACTCCATCGCGCCGCCCTCGCCCTTGATCGACTGGAAGTTGGCCATCAGGCTCGCCCGAGCTTTCGGATCGCGCACCGAGCCCAGCAGCATGTCCGAGGCGTTCTGCGGATGGCCCGAGATGTACATCTGGGTCACGAACTCGGGGAACTCCCTCGAGCGCAGCTTGAAGTGGATGTGCGGCGTGCGGCCGGGATACGGCACTGGCCTGATCGTCCGAAAGGAATACGAGCCGTCCTCCGCCGTCAGGTAGTGACCGAAGCCCTGGAAGTTCGGATCGCGGTCCACGCCGGCGCTGTCACCCGGATGCAGATAGCGCCCGTTCGCATCGCACTGCCAGATTTCCACCCGTACCGACCGCAGGGACCGGCCGCGCGCGTCCAGAATTCGCCCCGACAGATGCGTGATCTCCCCCATCGCGCGCGCCGACGCGCCTTTCACGCTTATCAGGTCGTTGTCCTGATCGGCGGGCAGCTTTGGCGGATAGAACGGGCCCTCGGTCTGGCGCGGCGTGAGCAACACCCCTTGCGCGAGCAGCGGCAGCGGGGACGATGTCAGACCCAAGGCGGCAGCGCCGAGAACCAGGCGGCGCCGCTGCGGGGAAGCATGGCCATGCCTCATGCTCATCAGAACGACGCCCGCTGCCTGAAGTATTCGTTACGGTCGATCGAGCGCACGCGAATTTCCTTCAGTTCCGCACCCTGCAAAACCCGCAAGGGGACATCCACGCCCGCATCGCCGATCGCCCAGAGCTTTTCGTACAGCACTTCGTGCGTGGTCACCGGATTGCCGCCCACGCCGATGACGATGTCACCGCGCTTGAGTCCGGCCTTTTCCGCCGGGCTGTCGGGCGAGACGCGGGTAACGAAGAGATGTCCCTGGACTTCTTCCGTCGCAAGCCCGATCCACGGACGCTGCGGCCCGGAGCGCTTTCCGCTCGCGATCAGGTCGGCGAGGATCGGTTTGACGAGGTCGATCGGCACGAACATGTTGCCCGGCACCGCCTGTCCCGGTCCGATCGAATCGCGCACCAGCAAGGAACCCACACCCACCAGCTTGCCCTCGCGGTTGAGCAGGGCGGCACCCGCCCATTTCATCGTCGGCGGCGAGGTGAAGATCGCGCTGTCCAGCTGGTACTCCCAGCTTCCGGTGAATTTGCGCCGCGACATCACATAGGCAAGCGTCGCCGCACTGCGGCCGCCGTGCGGCAGCACCATCACCGGTTCCTTCACCGGCAGCTTGTCCGCATCGCCGAGCACAATCGGCTTGATGTCCAGCGGCGTCAGCGCGCGCAGGAGGCCAAATCCGGTGACATGATCGTAGCCCGCGAGCACCGCGGGAACAGTCTTGTCGTCCTGCGTGGTGATCTCGATCGACTGCGCCTCCATCACCACGTAACCGATGGTGAGAATGTGGCCCTTGTCGTCGATGAGTATGCCGGTACCCTCGCGTTCCTCACCGAGCGTATCGCTCGAACGCGCGCCTTTCACCGCCTTCATCTTCACCCGCACCACGGCGGCAAGCAGATCATCCGCCCCCTTGAGCCCGCCGCCTTCGTCGTCACGCGACTGACCGCGCGCCATCCCGGCGGCGAACAGCAGGCACATCAGACCGAGCAGAACAAAGCGGCGCATGGCGCCTCCTGAGACGAGAGGTATGAGGGGCATTCTCATACGAATCGCGAGCTATTTCCACCGACGCTCAATTCAATTCCCCCTGTCCGAATCAGGGATGCCGGACACATCAAGGGGACGGCGGCCCCCGGCGCCCGCTAAGATGTCGGGATGCTCCGCCTTTTCCTCAATTTCGGGCACACGCTCGATCACCTGCTGATGCTGATCTTCCCGACGGTGGTGCTTGCGATCGGCGTGGAGTACGGCCAGCCCTACAGCGAACTCCTGCCGCTCGCCCTCGGCGGTTTCATTGCCTTCGGCGCCTGTTCGCTCCCCGCGGGCTGGCTGGCCGACCGCTGGAGCCGCGGCGGCATGATGACGGTGTTCTTCATCGGCATCGGTGCGGCGACGATCGCCACCGGATTCGCGCAGACGCCGGTCCAGATCGCCGTCGGGCTCACCTTCATCGGCGTGTTCGCCGCGATCTATCACCCCGTGGGCATCGCGATGCTGGTCTCGAACGTGCCGGAAAACCTCGGCCGGGTACTCGGCGTCAACGGCGTCTGGGGCAATGTCGGCGTGGCGGTGGCCGCGCTGGTTGCGGGTGCACTTGCCGAGTGGGTGCACTGGCGGGCGGCCTTCCTGATTCCCGGCGCGCTGGCGATCGCCACCGGCATCGCGTTTGCGGTGCTCAAGCCGCGTGCGACCGCAGTCAAGCCGACAAAGCGCGTGCCGCCGCCTCGCCTCACCCGCGACCTGCTACTGCGTGCCTTCATGGTGCTTGCGGTTGCGATCATCGCCAACAGCGTGATCTTCAACGCGACCACCATCTCCATGCCCAAGCTGTTCGACGAACGTCTGCACGCCATCACCCATTCCACCGCCGGCATCGGCCTGATGGTGTGCATCGTCTACCTGATCGCGGCGGTCGCGCAGCTGATCATCGGTTCGCTGATCGACCGCATCGGCCTCAAGCGCATTTTCGTGCCGGTGGTCGCGCTGCAGATACCGCTGCTTCTTGCCGCCGCATCGACCGAGAACTTCACCATGCTGGTTGTCGCCGCCGGAATGATGTTCTTCGTCTTCGGCCAGATTCCCATCAACGACGCGATGGTGGCGCGTTACACCGTCGAGGAATGGCGCGCGCGGGCGTTCGCGGTGCGCTACGTGGTGTCGTTTGCCGCGAGCGCCACCGCGGTTCCGCTGGTGGCCTGGTCACAGGCAAGCGGCCGCGGCTTTCCCATCGTCTTCGTCATCCTCGCTGCACTTGCCTCGATCGCGCTGGTGGTCGCGCTCTTTTTCCCGCGGGAAACGCCGGTGCCCGCGTCCGCGTGAACCGCGCTCACCGCACACGGTGATTTACGACACCGCGGGCCTTGCCCGGATCGGCTCGGGCGCGTAGCCGTAGCTGCGGCGGAACATCTCGGAGACATGCTCGCTGACCGTGCAGGCCGCATACAGCGGCGGATGATCGCGGTCGGTGCAGGTTGGAAGACATTCGATCAGTGCATCCGGCCGAGGGCTGCAGAAGTAGGGAATGGAATGTCGGTCGCGCCCGGCGCTGTTGTTCTTCACCCGATGCATGTTGGAGCGGTAGATGCCGTTGGTCCAGCGTTGCATCAGATCGCCGAGATTGATCACGAAGGTTCCCTCCACCGGCGTCGCGCGTATCCAGTCGCCTTCGACGTTGCGGACTTCGAGCCCGCCAAGTTCGTCCTGTGCGAGAACGGTGATTGCGCCCCAATCGGTGTGGGCGCCCGCACCGAGTTGGTTGTCGATCGCGTTTTCCGGATGCGGCGGATAGCGAAGCACACCGAGCTGGGTGTTCGGCATGTCGTAATACGCCTCGAAATGCGTCACGGGCAATCCGAGCGAAAGCGCGATCAGCCCGAGCAGGCGGGTTGCCAGCCCGCGGACCGCAGACTGATACGCAAGCATCTGCTCCCGGAAGCCGGGCAGACCCGACGGCCACTGGTTATGACCGAAGCAGCGCCCTCGTCGCATCGCATAAGGATGATCATCGGGCAGCTCCATGCCGAAGTAAAAGCCCTCCTTCAGGTCCGGCGGGGCTTTTTCACTTGCGATGTCCTGACTGTCAAGGATCTGCCCGCCCAGCGGATCGTAGCCCGCGGTGGACGGGAGTTTTTCATGTGTATCGCCGTGCGCCTGTCCAGCGGCAGGGCGAAAAAGCGCCTGGCCTGGTCGAACTGGGCATCAATGAGGTCCTGCGGCACACCGTGATTCGCAACATAGAAGAAACCGGTCTCGCGGCAGGCCTTGTGTATCTCCCAGGCTACTGACTTTCGCTTTTCCGGATGTGCTTCAAACGCCGGCGCCAGATCGATCACCGGAATTTTCTATGCTGCGCCAGGAGGCGAGTAGATCAGCATGGGGCGGACACTCCATCGTGAACCGTGGAATGGCGTAGAACTTCGCAACAAGCATGCCACTGCAGGGGGCAGAGTAGCCACCCGTACGCGAACGCTTCAGGGGAATGTTCGCCGCCCTATTTCTGTGCGCCACGCGGCTGGTTCGCACCACCATTCATCATGCTTCGCCGAGACTCGGATCCGGCCCCGCCACGATGCGGACACACTTCCGCGTGAAACCGGCGCGCAGCCCCCCGGTGTCGCTCTCGCCGGTTGTCGCGTCATCCCATCCGCGGGATACTCCGTCAACCCCGGAGGCCAGACCGACATGGATTTCCTGCAAGACACCGTTCTAGCCCAGCCAGAGCTGCGCTTCCCGCTCAACACACGCAGCCGCGTAAAGGACATACAGCAGTTGTACCGCGCCGCGGTGAAGCAGCAGTGGAATCCGGCAAGCGACGTTCCGTGGGAGGAGCTCGGCGCCGGCGACCTGCCCGAGAAGCACCGCGTCGCCGCGCGCCTGCGCTGGAGCCGCAGTGCCTGGGGCGAGTACGGCGCGATCTCCGAGAGCCCGGCGCTGCAGATCCGCTTCTACCAGGAGCGACGCGAACCCGACCTGATGCAGTTCTTCGCGATCCGCACGCAGGAGGAATCGCGCCACGCCGAGGTCTGCTACCGCATGGCCGAGCTGCTCGGCGGCTACTACAAGGAGCCGCCCACCGGCGAACTCGCGGAATACCTCGCCCCCGGGGAGAGCCTCGACACCGTCGTCGCCGGCGCGACGCCCGCGGGCAACGCCGCGCTCAAGGGCCAACCTGACGTTCGCACCAGTCTCTACAGCCACGGCGTGCGGCGCATGGCACTCGATCCGAACTTCCCCACCGACGCGATCATCGCGGGCCTCGTCTGCGCCGCCGAGCAGGTGACCTTCGACCAGTTCATGCACATGATCGCGATCACGCCCAACCCGGTGGCCAAACGCATCCTGAGCCTGATCGCGCGCGACGAAACACGGCACGTGGCCTTCGGCTGGCGCTACATCGAATCGCGGCTGTCCGGTTACAGCCGCGCCGACCGGGATGCGCTCGCCCGCGGGTTGGAGATTTTCATCGAGGAAGTGGAACTCAAAGGCCACCACCACCCCTGGCTGCGCGCGGAGACCCCGACCTCGCTCGCCGAGCGCGAAGCGTTCCGGCTCACGCACGAAGCCGGCCTCGGCGCCTCGGTCGAAGAACTGGAAAAGCCGGTGCTGATCGACACCTTCGCCCTGATCCGCCGCAAGGTGCGCGACTGGGGCATCACGCTGCGCCCGTTCCACCATCCGAAGCTCGGCACGGTATGAGCGTCGCCGCGCGCACCCGCGCACCGCGCCGCCGCGAGGGCATCAAGCCACTGGTTGAACGCCGATTTCCGCTCGACCTGCATCCGCGCCTGTCGAGCGTGCGCGCGCTGTACGAAGCCGCCAAGGAATCGCGCTGGGATCCGGCGCGCAGCATCGCCTGGTCATCGTTCCAGCCAGCGGACTATTCCGCCGAACAGCTTGCGGCGGCGCGCCTGTCCTGGAGCCATCACGTCTGGTGCGAATACGGACGCATTGCCGAGACGCCGGCGCTTCTGATGCGCTTTTGCCTCGAGCATGCGGGCGAGAGTGACGCCAAGATGTTCATCACGGTGCGCGGCACGCAGGAAATCTGGCACCTCGAGTGCCGCACGCGCATGGCCGAATTGCTCGGTGATCCTGTCGCCTCACCCGCCTCCGACGTCTATGCGGCGGTGTTCGACCAACGCCTGTATGCCGACGCCTTCGATCCTGCGCTGCCGCCCGCCGCCTTCATTGCGGCGCATTCGGCGGTACGCGATGGCTTGGCGCTCGAGCTTCATCGGGAACAACTGCGGCATGCGCGCGACCCGCTGGTGGTTTCGATTCTTCGGCGACTCGTCGCCGACAAGGAATCCCACGCCGCCTTCGGCTGGCTGTTCCTCGAGGAGACGCACGCGAACTGGCCCGCCGGTCTCGCCGCGCAGATTGCCGAGGAGATCGCAGACGCAGTCGGGCGCATTGAATTCGCCGGTTTCCACTGTACGTGGCTCGCCGCCGCCGGCTGTGCGGACGACATCGTCGCGGCCGATCGCATCACCCGCGAGGCAGGCCTCGGCGCCTGCACCGCCGACGAAGAACGCGCGGTCCTCGTTCGATACTTCGCCGATGCGCGCACGCGCCTTGCGCGAGTGGGCGTCGTCCTGCCCGTGTTGAATCATCCGGCGCTCGGCAGCGTCTGACCCCGATGCGGGCAGACCGGATCAACGCGCTCGGCGCGCTGGAGCTCGCTGCCGAATTTCGTGCGCGCAGGCTGTCACCGGTCGAAGCGCTGCATTCGCTGCAGGAACGGCACGCGCGCATCAATCCGCGTATCAATGCCTTCTACGAAACCGACTGGACGGGGGCGCTCGAGGCGGCACGCGCATCGGAAGCGCGCTGGCTGCGCAACGCACCGGCAAGCCCGCTCGATGGCGTGCCGGTGTCGATCAAGGACCACCTGCCGGTTCGTGGATTCAGCACGCCCCGCGGCCTGTTCCACACACCGCGCTCCCCTGCGACCGAGGACTGCCCCGCCGCCGCGCGGCTTCGCGAAGCGGGGCTGGTGCTCTTCGGCAAGACACTCATGCCCGAACTCAGCGTGATGTCCTTTACCGACAGCGTGGCCTTTGGCGCGAGCCGCAACCCCTGGCGGCTCGAGCTTTCCTCCGGCGGGTCGAGCGGCGGCGCCACCGCGGCGGTCGCATCACACCTCGGCCCGCTAGCACTTGCGAGCGACGGCGGCGGCTCGATCCGGCATCCCTCCGCCGCCTGCGGCCTTGTCGGCATCAAGCCCACCCACGGCCGCGTTCCCTACTTTCCGGCTCCCACCGACCGCACCGTTGCCGGGCCGATCGCGCGCAGCGTCGCCGATGCCGCCGCGATGCTCTCGATCATCGCGCGCCCCGACGGACGCGACTGGACCGAACTTGCAGCCGACATCCGCGACTACGCGACGGAACTTGATGCACCGCATGAACCGCTTCGCATCGTGTACGCGCAGGGCAATTCGATTGTCGGTATCGATCCGGAAATCGAAGCCTGCGTGCGACGGGCGCTGGACGCGCTTGCGTCGTCGGGGCATGCGGTTCGCGAGACAGATGCACTCTGTGAGGACGTGAGCGATGCACATCTCGCACAGGCCGCGCCTCGTTTCTCCGACTGGCTGACAAGACTGCCCAAGGATGTGATCGACCGCTTCCCGCCGGCGACGATCCGGGTGCTCGAGCATTTTTCCCGCATGACCCTCGCCGACATGGCGAAGATGCAGGATGCGAGGGACCGCGCCGCTGTGCAGATGCTCTCGAATTTTCGCGATGCGGACGCAGTGGTCACGCCCACCTCGCCGCGGCGCGCCTCGCGCATCGGCGAGTTCTATCCCGACGGCGACATGCTGGGCGCGGCGGCACGTTCGATCGGCGCATACACCCGCGCCTTCAACCTTGTGCACCTGCCGGCGCTCAGCGTGTGCTGCGGATTCACCTCCGACGGCATGCCGGTGGGAATGCAGATAGGCGGGCCCAAGTTGTCGGAGTCGCGGCTGCTGTGGCTTGCGCTCGAGGTCGAACGCTGGAGAATTTCGACCTATGGCAACCGACGGCCGGACGGAATCGACCGCTGATTCATCTAAGCAAGGCCATCGCTTCGTGCCTGCGGAGATCGCTTCGCTGCGCTCGCGATGACAGCCACTACCCGGTCATTGCAATGAACCGCAGGTGGCGCGGCAATCCCCGGCTCCAGGCAGCAGCTTAGCTCCCCACCTTGATGCCGCGCTCGCGAATCAGCTTCGTCCACACGTCGCGATCGCGCTGGATGAGCTCGACGAACGCGGGCGAGGACAAGGTCAGCGGCTCGGCACCGAGTTCGCCGAGCTTCGCCTGCACATCGGCCGAGTCCACCGCGCGCACGATATCGGCCGAGAGCTTCTGCGTCACCGCGCGCGGCGTCGCCGCCGGCGCGAAAAAGCCGTACCAGGCGCCGGCCTCGTAGCCAGGCAGCCCGCTCTCGGACACGGTAGGCAAGTCCGGCAAGGCACGCGAACGGCGCTTGCCGGTGGTGGCAAGCGCGATGAGCGCGCCGCTCTTCACCTGTGCGATCGCAGTCGACGGTAACGGATCGAACTGCACCTGTATTTCATTCTGCAGCAGCCCGAGGAGGCTACCGGTGCCGCCCTTGTAGGGAACATGCACCATGTCCGTGCCCGCCATCGCCTTGAACAGCTCGCCCGCCAGATGGTTTGAGGTGCCGATGCCCGAGGAACCGAAGTTCAGTTTGCCCGGCTGCGCCTTCATCAGCGCGATCAGCTCGACCGTGTTGCGCACGTTGATCTTCGGCGTCACCACCAGCACAAAAGGCGAATTTGCCATGGTCGCGAGCGGCGCGAAATCCTTGAGGCCGTCGTATTTCGCCGTGGGCAGCAGAATCGGGTTGAGCACATGCGTTGTGATCGTGCCCAGTTGCACCGTGTACCCGTCGGGTGCCGATGTCCTGACGAACTCGGTGCCGAGCACGCCGCTCGCCCCCGGCTTGTTCTCCACCAGGACCTGCTGCCCCCAGAGCTCGGAGAGCTTTTGCGCGAGCGTGCGCGCAAGGATGTCGGTGGCGCCGCCCGAGGCATAGGGCGTGACAAGCTTCACCGGCCGGGTCGGAAAATCCTGCGCGCCGGCAACAGCCGAAGCGGCGAGGAGGGCGAATGCAACAAGCGAGCGGATCGTGATCAGGGGTCTCATGGCCTTGTTCCGGAAAATCCTTCAGCCCGCACTATCGCACAGAGCGATTCATGCGATAACCGCCGCGTCGGCATAGGCAAATAATCCTTGGCCCGGAGGCGAGGAGATCATGCAACAGGGGGCGCGTCGGCAGCGGGCAATCCGAGCGCCCAGTAACGCTCCACCGACTTGCGCAACCTTTCGCATTCCCAGCCCGCCGGGTCGTCCTGCTCGTTGATCATCACCACCGTTTCGTCCTCGAGCGGGTCGCCGAGCAGCTCGAACGCCGATCCGCTGACGTTGGGCCGGGCGATCAGACAGGACCAGCGGCGAAAGCCCGGGTCGGAGAATAGATAAAGCATCGGATGAAAACTGCCGGAGGCGCGTGGCGGCACCACGCGTACGCGGGGATCCTTGCGCAATTCGTCGAGCCGCAGCGGCTGCGCCTTGATGAAGTCGCTGCCAACCACCAGTTGGACCAGCCGGTTGCTGTAGGCGGAGAGCAGGCGCCGCAGCGCCTCGTCGGGCGCGACCGCAAGCGCAAAGCGGCACTCCGCGTGGGCTGCGAACAGTCGGGCGAGTTCCTCCGCGAGTTCGCGCGGGTCGCGCAATACCTTCACGAGGCGACCTTGTGCACGCGACAGGGTATTTTTCCGCTCACGAATGATCCATTTTTGTACGCCAATCGCCTTGTTTCACGCACCGGTTCTAGTCCTTTAATAGCAATGTTTAACATTTACCCCGGAGAGTCCCCGCCTTACCCAGCCCGGTCGATGAGCTGAACCACCACCGGCGCCTGTTTTCCCTTGGCGGCGATATCGCGCCGGTCACCTGATTGGAAGCCCGCGCCGAGCGCGGCAAGTGTCGACTCCGACGCCAGAACCTCACCTGCCGCCGCCGCACCCTCGATCCGCTTGGCGGTGTTCACCGTGTCGCCGATCACGTCGTAGCCCTTGACGCCTTCGCTGCCGAGCAGGCCTTCCACCACCGGGCCGGTATGCAGGCCGATGCCCGCACCCAATCCGTAGGTACCCAGAGTCGCCGCGACCGAGTCGCGCAGGCCGAGCGCGCAGCCCGCCGCGTCGCTCGCCGAGGCGAACACGCCCATCACCTCGTCGGCCGAGAACTTGAACTTGATCACCGCGTGCTTGCGAAGCAGGGCTTCGGAGGCGTCGTAGTAGCGGTTGAGCGCTTCGACCACGTCCTCGGGCGGCCGCTGCTCGCTCCAGGCGGTGAAGCCGCGGATGTCCATGAACAACAGGGTCCGCTCGCGGCGCGCAAGCGACAGCGCATCCGGATCGCCGATGACACGCTCGAGCAGATCCCGCCCGAGCAGCCACTCGGAGTAGCGCCTGAGCTGCGCCATGGTCTCACGCAGCAGTTCCAGATATCGCCCGGCGGTAAGAGATGCCAGGCCGACGCTGAATCCGAGCATCAGGGTCGCAAGCGCGATGAACACATGCGAGCCATCGGTAAAGAAAGGCCGCGCCGCGGCGCCCGCGGGGGCGGACAGGGTTTCGAAAATCACGTACATCACGAACAGGATCATCGCGCGCACCACGTCCTCGGCCACGGTGAGCACCCGCGCGAGCGACACCGGCGCGCCGTTGCGCGCGGCCTGCAGCACACCGACCGCGAGCGCAAATCCCCAATACGCAATGTGATGCGGTGCCTCCAGGAACCGCAGGCCTTCGGCGAGCACTTCGACGGCGGTGTACGCCGCGGGCCCGATGAGATTTCCGAAAAACAAGGCCATGCGCGACGGTCGCGGGCGTCGGGCCAGCCACGCTGCCTGCGCGAAGCCCGCGAGTACGAGCACATAGAGATCGGCGGCGAGCAGCACCCGCGGCCCCTCGAGCAGCATCTCCAGCAGAATGTTAGCCACCGGGAACTGTCCGCTGTTGCGCAAGAGTTCGAGCGAGAAACGCGTACGGAACGTACCGCCAAGACGCGCTTCGAGCGACAAGGAGGAGCGGACGCGCAGTGTGGGGATCATCGGCATGGAGCGATTCTAGCGCGCGGTACAATCCGCCATCCCCCGCCGCGCGAATGAAATTTACCTTCGTTTGCGTTTTTGCGCGGGCTCTTTCGCGTGAATTTCCAGCGCAACCCGTTCCGGAGCACCCACACCCCATGAGCATTCCAGCCACCATGCGTGCCGTCGAGATCACAGAGTTCGGCGCCCCCGAAGTCCTGAAAATCGGCACCCGACCGGTGCCGCAACCGCGCGCGGGCGAAGTATTGATCCGCGTTGAAGCCGCGGGCGTCAACCGGCCCGACGTATCGCAGCGCAAGGGCAACTACCCGCCCCCGCCCGGTGCGTCTGATCTGCCCGGTCTCGAAGTCGCTGGGGAAATCGTGTCGCTTGGCGAAGGTGTCACCGAGTGGAAGGTCGGCGACCGTGTCTGCGCGCTGATCGCAGGCGGCGGCTATGCGGAATACTGCGCCGCGCCCGCGCCGCAGTGCCTGCCGATTCCGAAGGGCTTGTCTGCGATCGAGGCGGCCTCGTTGCCCGAGACCTATTTCACCGTGTACCCGAACGTGTTCGAGCGCGGCCGTCTTGCCGGCAAGGACACCCTGCTCATCCAGGGCGGCTCATCGGGCATCGGCGTGGCCGCGATCCAGATGGCCAAGGCGATGGGGCACACCGTGTTCGTCACCGCGGGCTCGGAGGAGAAATGCCGTGCCTGCGTCGCGCTGGGCGCGGACCGCGGCATCAACTACAAGACCGAGGATTTCGTCGAGGTGGTGAAGCAGGCGACCGGCGGTCGCGGCGTGGATGTGATCCTCGACATGGTGGCGGGCGACTATGTCGACCGCGAACTGAAAGCACTTGCCGACGACGGGCGGCTGGTGGTGATCGCGCTGCTCGGCGGAGTCAAAGCCACCCTCGGCATGGGCGACATCCTGCGAAGACGTCTTTCCATTACCGGCTCGACGCTGCGTCCGCGTCCGATCGAATTCAAAGGCCGTGTCGCCGCGTCGCTTCGCGAACGCATCTGGCCGCTGCTCGAATCCGGAAAAATAAAACCGGTGATCTACAAGACGTTTCCGCTCGAAAACGCTGCCGGCGCACACGCACTGATGGAGTCGAGCGAACATATCGGGAAGATCGTTTTAACGATCTAGGGAAGCTCTGATCAAGTTCCAATCGCCCCACCCGTTGAGCAGAGCCTCCCTCTGGATTGGGGGATATACAAGGGGGCATCGCCCCCTTGTTCAGACACTCCCTAGTGGCAAGATCGTCCTGACGTCATAGGCTGCAAGCCCGCTCAGAGCATCTCGAGCGGCTGCGGCCCCCGCGGTGGCGGAAATATCCGGTCGAGTTGCGCGAGTTGTGCTTCATCGAGCGTGAATTCGAGCGCGCCGAGGTTCTCCCGAACCCGGCCGCGATCACCCGACTTCGGGATCGCGATCACGCCCTCGCGCGACAGCAGCCATGCGAGCGCCAACTGTGCGGGCGTCATCCCGGCGGATTGCGCAAGACGAGTCAATCCCGCGTTCTTCAGCAGCCTTGCCTGCTCGAGCGGCGAATACGCCATCACCGGCACGCCGTGCTCGCGCAGGCGCGGCAGCAGGTCCCACTCGATGCCGCGCCGCGACAGGTTGTAGAGCAGCTGGTTGGCAGCCACCCGTTCGCCGCCGGGAAAGGCATCGAGTTCGCGCATGTCGGACAGGTCGAGATTGCTCACGCCCCAGTGGCGGATCTTGCCCGCCACCCGCAGCGCCTCCAGCGCCGCGACCGATTCGGCGAGCGGAACGCCGCCGCGCCAGTGCAGAAGATAGAGGTCGATCCGCTCGGTGCCCAGCCGCCGCAGGCTGCGCTCGCACGCAAGCGCAGTTCCGTGGCGCGTCGCGTTCTGCGGCAGCACCTTGCTCACCAGGAACACCTCGTCGCGCCTGCCGGCGATCGCATCCGCCACCAGGCTCTCCGACTGCCCGTTGCCGTACATCTCGGCGGTGTCGATGAGCGTAAGCCCGGCGTCCAGACCGAAGCGCAGCGCGGCGAGCTCCTCCCCGCGCTGCGCCGGATCGTCACCCATGTTCCAGGTGCCCATGCCGAAGGCCGGCACCCGCTCACCGTCCGGAAGCAGGACGGTCTTCATGCCCGATGGAGCCTGCATCAGTTTGCTTCGCCTATCTATTCCCGCTCATCCCTTCCCGCTCATTTCTTCTCAAAGTGGCTCGCCGCGCGCGCGAAGGTCTCGCTCATCTGTTTCCAGGCGGAATCGGCCCCTGCACTCAGATCCTTCCACGCATCGGCCGAGGCGCCCTGCAGCAGGCGCATCTGGTAGGCCGCGTTCTCCTGCTGCGCCTTCACCGCCGCCATCTGACGCTCCAACTCGGCCTTCGCCGTGGCCTGCGCTTCCTTCGCCTTCACCTCCCAGGCCGCTGCCTGCGTGTTCCACTCGTCGAGCCGGGCCTTGAGCATTGCAACGTATTCATCGCGGGTCATGATCGAACTCTCCTCGTTGAATGGACTGTCGATCCATGATACGCGCCGCATGAATAACGGTTGCGGTTACAGCAGACACGGCCGCAAGCCCCTCGGTGTCGCTACAATGCGGCGGTCAATCAACGATCATCGCGATCAGCGTTATCACGACACTGCGATCAACACGGGGGTCCCGCATGTTCCAGAACGACCTGCTCAAGGGCAAGCGCATCCTAGTCACCGGAGGCGGCACCGGCCTTGGTCGCGAGATCGCGACCAAGTATCTCCAGCTAGGCGCGGACATCTTCATCTGCGGTCGACGCAAGGAGGTGCTCGATGCGACCGCCGCCGAACTCATGGCGGCGCACGGCGGCTCGGTCAAGACCCACGGCGTCGACATCCGTGACGCCGCAGCAGTGGATGCGATGATCCAGTCCATATGGGATGACGGCGGCCCGCTCACCGGCCTGGTGAACAACGCGGCGGGCAATTTCATCTCGCGCACCGAAGACCTCTCGCCGCGCGGCTTCGATGCGGTGGCCAACATCGTTCTCCACGGCACCTTCTATGTCACCCAGGCGGTGGGCAAACGCTGGATCGCGGGCGGGATCAAGGGCTCGGTGGTCTCGATCGTGGTCACCTGGGTCTGGACCGGTTCGCCCTTTGTCGTGCCCTCGGCGATGTCGAAGGCCGGCATCCACGTGATGACGCAATCGCTGGCGGTGGAATGGGGCCGCTACGGCATCCGCCTGAATGCGATCGCCCCGGGCATCTTTCCCACCGAAGGCGCGGGCAAGCGGCTGGCTCCGGGACGCGAGATGCGCGATGACGCGGCCACGTCCAATCCCTGGGGCCGCACCGGTCAGATGAGCGAACTGCAGAACCTGGCGAGCTTCCTGATGGGCGACGGCTGCGAATGGCTGTCGGGTCAGACGATCGCGCTCGACGGCGGCGGCTACCTTGCCAACGGCGCGTCCTTCACCGAACTCTCCGGCTGGACCGACGAGGACTGGCAGAAGGCGCGCGAAATGATCAAGGCGCAGAACGCAAAGGACAAGGCGCAACGCAGCGCCTGAGCCCCAATCACACCACTTCAATCACGGAAAAACCGAATGAGCACCGCACCGAAAAAAGCAGCGAAGAAGACAGCCACGAAGATCACGAAGCCGGCGACCACAAAAGACGCAACCAAGGCACTGAAGAGCATCCCGATCAAGGTCGTGAAGTCGGGCGCGAAAGCCGACAAGAAGGCCGCGCCGAAAAAACGCTACGACTGCTCCAAGTGCCCGGGTTATTGCTGCAGCTACAGCGAGATCGAAGTCACCGACCACGATCTCAAGCGCCTCGCCAAGCACCTCGGCCTGCCGCCGAAGACCGTCGAGAAGCAGAGCACCAAGCGCGCCCCGGACGGCACCCGGATCTTTCGTCACAGAAAAGACCACATCTACCCGTCGCTGTGCACCTTCTTCGACCAGGACGAACGCCGCTGCACCGTGTACGCGGGGCGCCCCCATGTGTGCCGCGCCTACCCCAACGGCAACAGTTGCGGGTACTACGGATTCCTGCGATTCGAACGCTACCATTCCGGGGACGAGGAAATAGTCCCCTGACAACCGGGTCAGCCCGATCTGTCAGGCGGGCGCCGCCTGCGGTTCAAGCGGCGCCTCGCGTATCGGCAGGTGCAGGATCGCCGCCGAGAAACCCGAGGCGATGATCAGCCACCAGGCGAGGTCGTAGGACCCGGTCGCATCGAATATCTTTCCTCCGAGCCAGGCACCGAGGAAGGAACCGATCTGGTGGCCGAAGAACACGATGCCCGAGAGCATGCCCATGTAGCGCAGGCCGTAGATCTGCCCGACCAGACCCTGCGTGAGCGGAACGGTGGAAAGCCATAACAGCCCCATCGCGCCCGCGAACAGGTACACCGACAGGTTGGACAGCGGCAGGAACACGAACAGTGCGATCACCGCGCTGCGCGCGAGGTACAGGCCGGAGAGGAGATACTTCTTCGAGTAGCGGCCGCCCAGCCAGCCCGAGGCGAGCGACCCCACAATGTTGAACAGTCCCACCACCGCGATCGCCGCCGCACCGAGTTGTGCCGGCATCGCCTTGTCGACGAGATACGCGGGAAGGTGCAGCCCAATGAACACCACCTGGAAACCGCAGGTGAAGTAGCCCCAGAAGAGCAGGTGAAAACTTCTGTCGCCTCCCGCCGCGGACAGGGCCTGCGATAGGCTCTGCGACGCCTGCGCCGCATGAGCCTTGGCGTCCGGCCGTCCGGCGAGCACCGATGCGAGCGGGATGATCGCGAGCGCAAGCACGCCTTGCAGGATCAGCGCTTTCTGCCAGCCGTACTGCGCGATCCACGCCTGCCCCACCGGCAGCATGACGAACTGGCCCATCGAGCCGGCCGCAGTCCCGAGGCCCATCACGAGACTTCGCTTCTGCGGTGAGGTGTTCCGCGCAAGTACCGCAAGAACGATACCGTAGGCGGTGCCGCTGATGCCAAAACCGATCAGCGCACCTGCCGAACCGAAAAGCTCGAAGCTCGTCTGCGCCTGTGACATGCCGTAGAAACCAAGTGCGTAGAGCGTGGCGCCGATCACCATTGTCCGGCCGGCACCGTATCGATCGGCGATCGCGCCAAAGAACGGTCCGCCGAACCCCCAGAGTATGTTCTGCAACGCGATAGCAAGCGAGAAGGTCTCGCGCGACCAGCCGTTGGCCTGGGTCATCGGCTGTAGATACAGGCCCGCATTCGAGCGCAGGCCGTTGAACAGCAGAAGCACCATGCAACCGCAGATGACGACCGCAAGCGGCGAACGGAAACGGGCGGGGATCATGGAACCTCCGGGGACAGGCGAAGATTATCGCACCGCCGCCAAACCCCGCCGCTTGCGCAGACCCTGATTCCAGGAGGGAAACGGCGACTGACTAGCCGACTCGCCACAAGTGCAGCGGTGTCTCGCCGATCACAATGCTTCGCTCGGGCCGCCAGACATCGCCCATGTCGAAACGGTTCGAGACGATGTGCGAGCCGGGTCGCAACTGCGACTTCAATCGAGGGATCAGCCGCACATTGAGTTCCACCGACAGATAGAGCATCACCACCGTCGCTGGCTTCAGATCAAGGGTAAATAAATCACCAAGCATGAATTTCACCCGCCCGTCGACACCGGCGTATTGCGCCTGCGCATTCGCATGGTCGATCACGTCGGGCTGGATGTCCACGCCGAGACCGCTTGCGCCACGCTCCTTCGCAGCGGCAATGACGATGCGCCCGTCGCCGCAGCCGAGGTCGTAGACAACATCGGACTTCGTCACCTGCGCAAGGTCGAGCATGCCCTGGACGATTTCCGGTCGTGTCGGCACGTACGGCACCGCGGCGCTGAAGGTGGTGCGCGGCGCAGCATCGTCTGCCGCACGCGGTACAGGCAGATTGGCGCAACCGGCGAGCAGCGCGCCGGCTGCTGCGACGAATTCGCGGCGTGTCAGTGTGGGCCTGGATCGCATGTCAGCCTTTCGCGTTGACCTTGCAGACGGAAACGTTCGACTGCTTATTTGCTGCCCGGCATTGTAAGCGTGAGGTACTGCGCGGTGCCCGGATTCAGCTTCTTCAGGCTGGCGACATAGCGGGTGAACGGCAGATCGAACATCACACCCAGCGCCGCGGCACGGCCACGCAGCGTCTTCCACGCGATGCGTGTCGGCCCCTCGCGATGCGCGATTGCGATCATGTTGACTCCGTCGGCGGCGGGAAGGCGAAGCGGCGGCACACCGAACGCCGCCTGTATCCGCTCCATGAAGATCTCGAGCTTGGGGTCGTCGGCCATGAAGTTCACCACCATCAGGCCGCCCGGCCGCAGCGCCGCGAACGCTGCCTCGTAGAATTTGCGCGAGCACAGCACCGCAGGCTGCTCGCCGTCGTCGAAGCCATCGAGCAGCAGCACGTCGGCGGCATCGGGATGCTCCGGCAGGTACTTCGCGCCGTCGGCGATCACGACCGACAGCCGCTCGTCGTCCGCCGGCAAATCGAACCAGGACCGCGCCGCCCGAACCACTTCGTCGCGCAGTTCCACCACCGTCATGCAGGTGTCCGGCATGCGCCGGTGCACGAACTTGGCGATCGAACCGCCGCCCAGGCCCACCATCAGGATCTGCTCCGGGCTTGCGTTGAACAGCAGGAAGGCCATCATCGCCTGGGTGTAGTGCAACGCAAGCATGTCGGGCGCGGCAGTACGCATCGCGCTCTGGATCGCAAGACCGCCGATATGCAGCGAGCGAAGTCCGTCTTCGTCGGAGATGACGACCGAAGAATCGGTGCCGGGGGTGAATTTTCGTGCGCGGGCCATGGAAATCCGGGGGATTAGAATGAAGGGCTCGAGGTTACATCGCGCCAGCGGGTGGAAACGACCACCGAGTGGTACGGCAGGCGCGCATCTTCCTATACAAGGTCACTGCATGCAATGTCTGAAACGCTGTGGGCTGTTTCTCGCGGGACTGGCCCTTTTGCTCGCAATCGCCCTCGGTGGCACGGTATGGTTCGCCACCGACTGGCTGGTCGACGTGGACCCACCGGAGAAAAGCGACGCAATCATCCTGCTCTCCGGCCAGCCGACCCGGTCGATCCAGGCGGGAGACCTGTACCGGCAGGGAATCGCAGCAAAGGTCTACGTTTCCTCCGAAGTGCCGCGCTGGGAAATTGCCTACCTGGCGAAAGCAGGGGTGGAATATCAAAGCAACGAAGACGTGATGCTCAAGGTGCTCGCGGTGCGCGGAGTTCCCGACAGCGCGATCGTCCTGTTTGGAAAGAAAGACCTGATCTCGACCCGCGCCGAGGGCGAGGCTCTTCGATCCGTCCTGCCCGCGGACACCCGGCGCCTCACTGTGGTGACCTCGCCCTATCACACACGGCGAGCGCGGCTCATTCTCGGCCGCGCCCTGCCCGGCCGGGAAATACGCATGGTCGCCAACAGCCACGAACCCTGGACCAAGGACTGGTGGAACAACAAGACCGTCGCGTATTCGATCGTCCTCGAATTCGCGAGCACGCTTTTTTACTATGCCGGAGGGAAGTTCTGATCGGAGTCACACGCACAGCCGCCTTGAGATTGCCTCGCTGCGCTCGCAATGACAGCCGAATGAAGTCATTGCGAGCGCAGCGAAGCAATCTCCCGGCTGTCAAGTCGAGCAACGGACCTTCAGGCGCGCGGACCCTCTTTCAACAGCACTATCGAGCAACCGAGCGCCATGGCCATGAGCGCCGCGGAAATCGCGATCGGGAGCGTGTAGCTCCGCGTCAGATCAAACGCCAGACCCGCGAGCGGCGGACCGACTAGCATCGCCAGTGCCGCCGAGGTGTAGATCGCACCGATGATGCCCGAGACATTTCGCGCGCCGAAAAAATCCATCGCGAGCGGCGGCTGCACCGCGACGAACACGCCGTAGGCGGTGCCGAATACCAGCGCGAAGGTGGCCAGCGCGATCACGTGCGACGAGGCGAGCCAGATCAGGAAGCAGACGCAGGACACCGCGTACACCGCGACCAGGAGCCCGCGGCGCCCGATGCGGTCGCCAATGCCGGCAAGGCTGAACCGCCCCGCGATCGAACCCGCACCGATCAACCCCATCAACATCACGCCGGTCTGCTCCGACAGACCGTGATCGCGGGCGTACGGCGCGAGATGCACGAAGGGGATGAACAGCCCGATCGAGAAAGCGCCGCAGCCGAGATAGAGCATCCAGAATGCACGGGTTCGAATCGCCTCGCGCAGCGTGACGCCGCGCGGTGCCTGGGCGGGCTTCGTCCCGCCCGAACCGGTGTCCCCGTCAGGCGCGAGGCCCCGCTTCGCGGGCGCGTTGTCGAGCAGGAAGCCCGCCGATATGCCGATCAACAGCACACTCCACCCGAGAATCTCGAAGGCGCGCCGCCATCCCGACAGGTCGATCAGCGCCACAGCGAGAAGCGGGAGCACCACCGTGCCCACGCCGATGCCCGAAGAGGCAAGGCCGGAGGCGAGCGCGCGACGACGGATGAACCAGGGCTGAACCGCGCCGATCGCCGGCACATAGATGCACCCGACGCCGAAGCCGACGCCAAGACCATAGGCGAGATAGAGCACCCGGATCGAGCTCGCGTTACTCGCGGCGACGAGGCCGCCCGCAAGCAGGACGAAGCCCGTAATCACCAGCCAGCGCGGGCCGACGCGATCGGCGATGGACCCCGTCAGTGGGCCGAGGCCCATATACACAAAACCGCAAAGGGAAAACACCAGCGACACTTCGGCTCGCGATGCACCGAATTCGCCCTGCAATGACCGGAAGAACGCGGAGAACGAATACGCAACGCCGAATATGAGGACCAGCGCGGCGAAACTTGCCCCAACCACGATCCAGCCGTAGAAAAGCCGCGGCGCAGCCGAAGTCGGCATCAGGACGCCTTTTCCACTTCGACCAGGCAGTCGTAGAACGTCGCGCCCGCGCCGAAATCGGTCACCGCCTGCGAGGTCACGTCATTCGCATTCCCGCCGCCGAGCTTTCGCCACCAGAGTGACAAGGCCGTCACCACCCCTTCGCGGGATTTGTCCGACACCCGCGCCTTGGCGCGGAATTCGCCGCGATCGTTGAATATACGAAGCGTGTCGCCCGGTGCGATGCCTCGCGCCTTCGCGTCCTCGCTGTTGATGTCCAGCGTCGGTTCCTTCTCCGCATCCAGGAACACCGGCAGGTTGGCGAAGCTGCTGTTGAGCGCGTTTCTCGCCGGCGGCGAGATGAAGGCGAGCGGATATTTCGCGGCCAGCGCAGGCGACGACTGCGCGCTCTCGCGCGGCGGCGTGTAGCACGGCAACGGATCGTGGCCAAGCGATTTGAGCCAGCGACTGTCGAACTCGCATTTGCCCGAGGGCGTGCGAAAGTTCCCTTCCGCGAACGGCGCCCATCGCGCCGGCACCGAGAGCCGCAACCAGCCTTCCTCCTTCAGGCGCTCGAAGCTCGATCCGGCCAGCAGCGGATCGTTCCAGCGAAATGCTGAACGAGCGATCTGCTCGTCGGTGTCGCGAAAGCAGGATTCGGTGAATCCCATGCGCCGGGCAAGTTCGCGAAAGACCTCCGAATTCGGTTTGGATTCACCCACCGGCGCGATCGCCGGGTTGTTCGCAAGCAGGTAATAGTGACCGTAGGAACGGTGAACATCGAAGTGTTCCAGTTGCGTTGTGGCCGGAAGCAGTATGTCGGCATAGTCCGCAGTGTCGGTCTGGAAGATCTCGTGCACCACGCAGAACATATCCTCCCGCGAAAAGCCCTCGATGACCTTCTTCGACTCGGGTGCCACCGCGACCGGATTTGAGTTGTAGACATAGATCGCACTCACCGACGGCGTCGCATCAAGCAGCGCATCACCGATGGTGGACATGTTGATCGTGCGCGCCGCCCCGCGCATCAGGTCGGGACGCTCGAGCGCGTGCATGTCAACCGGATACGCACCACCGGTGGACATCAGCAGCCCGCCCGCCGCATCGCGCCAGGCGCCGGTGAGCGCGGGCAGGCAGGCCACGGTGCGCACCGCCATCCCGCCGCCCGCGTGACGCTGCATGCCGTAATTGAGCCGGATCATCGAGGGATGCGCCGATGCGTAGTCGCGCGCAAGCCGCACCACCGTCTCCTCCGGTATTCCGCAGATCGCCGCCACCTTTTGCGGCGGATACTCCTTCACGCGTTCGGCGAGCTTGTCGTAACCCAGCGTGTAACTGGAAACGTACTCGCGGTCGATTCGCCCCTCGCCGATGATGACGTTCATCATCCCGAGCGCGAGCGCGCCGTCGGTGCCGGGCAGCAGCGCGATGTGTTCGTCGCATTTTTCCGCGGTGAGCGAGCGCAGCGGATCGATCGCCACCACCCGGGCGCCGCGACGCTTGGCCTCCTGCACCCGTGACCAGAAATGCAGGTTGGAGACGATCGGGTTCGACCCCCAGATGAGTATCAGCTTCGCATCGACCACTGCCTCCGGGTCGGTGCCCATGTTGGCGCCGAGCGTCGCCTTCTGGCCCCAGGCGCCCGCAGTCGAACAAATCGTCCGCCCGAGCTGCGACGCCCCCAGCCGATGGAAGAATCGCCTGTCCATCGAACCGTACTGCACCATGCCCATGGTGCCCGCGTAGCTGTAGGGAAGGATGGTCTGCGGCCCCTCGGCGGATGCGGCGAGCTCGCCGAAGCGGGAGGCGATCTCATCGAGCGCATCGTCCCACGATATCCGTACAAAGCGGCCCTCGCCCTTTCTGCCCACTCGACGCATCGGGTGCAGCACCCGGCTGTCGGCGTAGGTCCGCTCCAGATAGCGCGAGACCTTGGTGCAGAGCGTGCCGCCGGTGAAGGGGTGAGATTGCGAGCCCGCCACCTTCACCGCGCGGCCGCCCGACACGCTCACCTCGAGCGCGCAGGTGTCCGGGCAATCGTGCGGACAGGCCGCCTTGATCACCTTCATTTTCTCTGGTGCATTCATCGTCCTCACTCCGCCATGCGCCGCTACGACGGCGCTGCTTGGTCCCTTCGCTGCCGCGACGGCAGCTTCGTCATCCGATTGCGAATATTGCGAATATCGCGTATCCCGCCGTTCGGCGCCCGCTATTCGACTTTCCTGAACGCCGATCTCAGCGCCTGGCCGACACGGTACATCGCGTGCGGCGCCGCCGCCATCGTGCCACCGAGATTGATAAAGCCGTGCACCTGGCCCTCGAAGCATTCGGAGGTGGCCGTCACGCCCTCGGCGAGCAGCCGCGCGGCGTACGCCCTTCCCTCGTCACGCAACGGATCAAAGCCGGCGGTGAGCACATACGCCGGCGCCGCGCCCGCCAGGCTTGGCGCGAGCATCGGCGAGGCGCGCCAGTCCGCCGCATCGCTCTCGTGTCGCAGGTAGTTCGCGATCGACCATTCGATCGACGAGCGGTCAAGCAGAAAGTCCGAGGCGAACTCGGCGCGCGATGCGAACGCCTGCATCGCCTCAGGGCGCAGATCGGTGGCCGGATACACCAGAGCCTGGAGCGCAAGCGCGATTCCCCGGTCGCGCAGCGCAAGCGCCACCGCAGCGGCGAGGTTGGCACCGGAACTGTCGCCCGCGATGGCGATACGGCGGCGATCGATCCCGAGCATTTCAGCTTCCTCGAGCACCCAGTCCACCGCCGCAAGCGCATCCTCGAAGGCGGCGGGAAACCTGTGCTCGGGGGCGAGCCGGTAGTCCACCGAGAACACCGCGCATCCCGCGTTGTTCGCAATCTGGCGGCACGGCCCGTCGTGGGTGTCGAGGTCGCCGCAGGTCCACCCCCCGCCATGCAGGTACATCACCGCGGGAAGCAGAGCCTGCGGGTCGCTGCCAAGGCCGCGATAGGCGCGCACGCCCACAGGATTTGCCGGTCCGTCGAACCAGTAATTGGCAATCGACGCCACCTCGGGAGAATTCACCGCGGATTCGGCGGCGGCACCGAGCCTGGCTTCGCGATACAGCCGTCGGGCCTCGGCGACGGCAAGCGCATGCAGGGGGACATCGGAGAGGGCCGCGAGGCGCGCCATGGCCTCAGCCGCCTGGGGGTCGATACGGGTTGGTGCGCTCTCCGGCACAGGGTCCGAGGCTCCGCCGTCGGTGAAAATCAGGCCGCCGCGGGGCGCGAACGCCGGTGCATGATGAGCCAGACCACGCCCACTGCCATCGCAGAGATGATCGGCAGCGCGAAGAAATTCAGGTTGTGCCAGCCGGTGCCATCCAGCAAGGCACCCGAGAAGAGCGAGGTCAGCACCAGGGTCGCGAAGATCGTCATGTCGTTGATGCCCTGCACCTTGGCTCGCTCCTCCGGCCGGTAGGTCTCGGTGAGCAGCGTCGTCCCGCCGATATAAAGAAAATTCCATCCCACCCCGAGCAGCATCAGCGCAAACCAGAAATGCGCCACCGTCAGCCCGGAGAGCGCAATGCCGACGCACACATAGAGGATCGCGATCCCGACAAGCAGCATATTCAGCACGCCAAAGCGCTTGATCAGGCCGCCAGTGAAGAAGGACGGCGCGAACATGCCGATGATGTGCCACTGGATCACCAGCGCGGCCGCGGCGTAGGGATGGCCGCAGAAGCCCATTGCAAGCGGCGTGGCGACCATCAGGAAGTTCATCACCGCGTAGCCGCCGGCACCGGCGAGCACCGCGACTATGAATTTGGGCTGCTTTGCGATCTCTCGCATCGGCCTGCCCACGCCCTTCTGCTCCGCTTCGCTCGGGCGCGGAATGCTGAGGAAGGACAGGACCCCCATCACCAGCGCGAGGTACACCAGCAGCGAAAGGTACGCGCCCATGTACTTGGCCTGCAGGGCGTCCACCGTGAGCTTGCTTATCTCGGGTCCGATCAGCCCCCCGACCAGCCCGCCCGCAAGCACCAGGGAGATAGCGGTGCTCTTGAAATTCGGCGGAGAGGCATCGGCGGCGGCGAACCGGTAGTACTGGGCCACGCCGTTGTAGCTGCCGAAGATGAGGGTGCCGAGGCAAAGCAGCCAGAAATTGCCCATGCTTACCGCGAGCGCGCAGATGAGGGCACCGAGGGCGCCCATGCCCGCCCCGAGGTAAAAGCCCGCCCTGCGGCCAAAGCGCTTCATCAGCAGGGACACCGGCAGCGTGATGAGCGCACCGCCGCAAACCCAGGCGGTGACCGGCAGCGTAGCCAGCGCCTTGTTGTCGGTGAGTGCATAACCCGCCAGGCCATTGATTGCAATGACTGTCGAGTTGTTGGCGAACAGCAGCGCCTGGCAGGTGGCGAGCAGTGCAACGTTCTTGCGAGCAGCGTTCATTCGGCTTTCCAGGTGAGCTGGGGAGAAGGTGAGGTGGCGTCCGACAGCGCTGCGATTGTGCCGCCGCCAACGGAACCGCGAGTAGCAGACGGGCCGATGTAAGCGTGTGGCAAGGATTATAGAGGAGGCGAAGACAGGGTGCCCCGGGGACCGGGTCGATGGACCCTGATCGTCCGTCTATGAAAAAATGTGAGTTTCCCTATGAAAAACGTGTCACGTGCCGTTGACAAACGCTTTTCCCTAGAGCATCCTGCGCTCGCATGCACATAGCGTGCGTTGTGTGCAGTAGGAAATTACTTGGCTTTTTTCACACGCATCAATTGCTGAAAGGGAGTACAGAGGATGGCCACGAAGAAAAAGGCAGCTGCTAAGAAACCCGCGAAAAAGAAGTCCGGCGCGAAGCGCAAGCCAAACGCCGCCTTCATGAAGCCGATGATGCCGAGCGCTGCGCTCGGCGCGGTGATCGGCGCGAAAGCGATGCCGCGCACTGAAGTCACCAAGAAAATCTGGGACTACATCAAGAAAAACAAGCTTCAGGACAGCAAAAATCGTCGCAACATCAACGCCGATGACAAGCTGAAGGAAATCTTCGGCGGCAAGAAACAGGTGTCGATGTTCGAAATGACCAAACTGGTCAGCAAGCATCTGAAGTAATACACGTCATTCGCCGCTCACACGGCGAATAACGAACGCCCGATTGCGCAAGCAGTCGGGCGTTTTCATTTGTGCAGCCGCTACGTCGGGGGCGCGCTCCTGTCGTAGCCGCCTCCGTGAATCCGCCTCACGGCGGTGGGCCACCCAGCCTGAGCACCACCTCCCTGCGATTGCCGCGTTGCGCCCATTCCAGAGGGGTACGCCGCGCCGCCACCAGCCCCTGATCGGCGCCGCCGGTGAGAAGCAACTCCACCATGTCCAGGCGACCGCGCCATGCGGCAAGCGTGAGCGGTGTGTGCTTCATGTCGCGCGGATCGCCCTTGACGTTCGGGTTCGCGTGCGCATCGAGCAACGCGCGCACTGCCTCGAGCTTGCCCGACTCCACCGCCTCGAGCATCGCAGTCGCGTACTCCGAATCGACGACGTCCGGGTTCGCTCCACCACGCAACAGTGCCGCCACTGTGCCTGCATCGCCGAAACGCGCAGCGATATGCAGCGCGGTCCGGCCGCGGATGTCGCGCACGTTCGCATCCAGCCCGAGACCGGTCAGCCCGGCTGCACGCGCCTGACGCTCGGTCTCGCTGCCCGCGCCAAGCAGCGCAATCTGCAGCAGGCCGCGCCCCTGATCGTCGAAAGTGCGCCGCAGGTCGCCGCGGTTGGCCGCGAGCAATTGCAGGAGCGGCAGTGCCTCGGCAATGCCGCGTCGGGAGGCGAAGGCCAACACCGCAGGCGCCTGCATGTTCTGCGCGCCGCCGTGGTTCGCATCGGCACCGCGCTCAAGCAGGCGAGCCGCGAGTTTCAGGTCGCCCTCGCGTACCGCAGAGGCGAGCGGCGTCAGCCCTTGCGCCCCGGCGCGGTTGATGTCCGCTCCGCGGTCGATCAGCAGCCCCGCCACCTCGCGCCCGCGTCGCCGCAGGGCAGAGGTGAGCGGGGTATCGCCTTCCACATTCACCGCATCGATCGCCGCGCCACGATCAAGAAGCGCTGTGGCTATTTCCGCGAAATCATGCGACGCCGCGTAATGCAGCGCGGTGCTTCCCCGCACATCGCCCGCATTCACCTCGGCGCCTTCGGCAAGCAGCAACTGCACCGCCGCAAGGTCGCTCGCGCCGGACACCGCGGCATGCAGGGCGCGCATGCCCTGCGCGTCTGCCGCAACGAGAAGGCCGCGATCGGCCGCAAGCAGGCTTCGTGCAAGCAACAGGTCGCCCTTGCGAAGCACCTGGACGAAGGCCTCCAGCGGCGTCGACGCCAACTTTGGCGCCTCGGGCTGGGCGGGAGGCTGCAACCGCAGCCGGATCTGCGCGTGTGTCGGCAAAGACAGTACTACGGCGAAAAGAGCAAGGAAAACGCGATGCGTCATGCGTGCGGCCCGAGCAGTCCGCCGAGCATGGCCTGCAGGGCGTGCGCGCTCTCGCGGGGTTTCTCGAACGGAAACAGATGCCCCCCCTCGATCAGGTCGACACGAAAATGCTTGCGTGTGATCGCAAGGCCCACCCGGCGCAATTCGTAGGACCCTGTCCCGCCGATGAATCCCGCCGGAACCTTCAGCCGCGGCAGATAGTAAGCAAGATCATGCGGAATGCTGCGGTAGATCCGGTACTCGACCTCGGGATCGAATGCGAGCCGCAGGCCGTGTTTGCACGGCACCATGGCGGTCGCAACGTAGTCATCGAGGCATCCCGGGTCGAAATTGCGGAACCCGCCGCGACCGCGAAAATGGGCAATCGCCTCGTCCGCGCTTGCCCATTCACGACGCCGCGACCGCGTCGCCCCCGCAGGCGTGACGCGATCCACGAGACCGAATCGTTTTACCATCGCGAAGGCGGTGCCTTTCCAGGGTCCCATGATCGGCGCATCGAGCAGCACGATGGCGCGAAACAGGTCCGGCCGCTGCACCGCAGCGATGAACGTGAGGTACCCGCCGAGCGAATGACCGACACCGATCACCGGCGCCGTACCGAGTGACTCGATGTAGTCCACCAGTTCCGCCACGAGATGCGGCCAGCCGTCGGTGACCGGATAGCGTGGATCGTGGCCCAGCCGGTCCTTGTAGGCGACCGGATAGTGCGGCTCCAGTTCGGCATGCATCCGGCGGTAACAGCTGCCGGGAAAACCGTTGGCGTGGGAGAAGACCAGCGCGGGTCGCGCCATTGCGTCTTGCCTAGAGCTTTGCCTGGGGACGGGACGCATCGCCCGCGAGTTCGCGGATGTCCTTCGCGAGCCCGGCCAGACGATGGGTGGCGCGACGCCGCTGCTCGGGCGTGAAGGTCGCCTCCAGTTCGACCACCATCTGGGCGAGGTCCGCCTCCCAGCGTTTCGTCTCGCGCAGGTATTCGTCGCTACGACCGCGTTCGGGCTCGGCGAACACCGCGCCGAGCTGCATCGCCAGCGCCGCGGGCTCGCGGTTCGAGCGCAACACCGAGATGACCTCAGCCTGCCAGCGCAAGCGCTCGACCATGCGGATCTCGGCCGAACGCGGATGCGCGCGTACGAACTGGTCGACACGCGCCTCCTGCGCGTCCGTGAGATCGCCGGTCCACTCCTCGATGTTGTCCACGATGCGCTTGCGCCGCGCCTTCACGCGCTTCGCCTCGTCGCCGCTCAGGAATTCCTTTTCGTACTTCGTGTTCGCCTTGGTGAATTTTTTCTGAAGGCCCTTCAACTGGTCCTCGTTGAGCGTCGCGAGGACCGGCGAGGCGTCCTCCGCCGCGCGCGCAGACGCCTTGCGATACCGGGCGCGCCCCTGTTCGATAACCCAGGCAACGTCTGTCACCGCAATCCTGCGGCTCGTCCGCTCGATCACTTCGCCCGCGAGCTTGGCGATCGCCGGCATCTCCTCACGGCGATGCCAGTCCATGTACTTCGCGATCAGCTGCTTGAATTCGTCTTCCTGCGCGCGTTCCAGATCAAGGTAGTCCCACGCCGCGAGCCGGATCACGGTGTCGGCATTGTTGTAGGTGAACTTGATCGCGCTGCAGGCCGTCAGCACCAGCACCGCGCAGGCAAGCAGCCAGAAACGGAACGAGGTTCGCAGCGCCGGCTTCAT
>CANIEV010000035.1 GCA_947466535.1 Betaproteobacteria bacterium | reverse complement strand
GGGATGGGCTGGAATGGCTGCACGCGGTGCCGAAGGACAAGGAAGGCGGGTTCGAAATGGTGCGCATCGGCCTGGGCGTCGCCGGGCCGGAAGCCATGGAGCTCGCCGACACCTTCGGTAATCTCACAGAGCTTCGGCTGCGCAACTTCGAGCGAAATCCGAATCTGGACAGCGGGCTGTTCCGATTCACGCCGCCGCCCGGCGCCGATGTCATCGGAGAGCCGGGCAAGTGATGTTCAAGCACTCCCTTACGCGGGCACGGGGGAGATGAGCGACCTCTTTGGCGTGCCGGAGTCGCCGGCAGGGCCGAAGGCGTCGGTCCGGGATGAATCACCGCACGCGCCGCTCGCCGAAAGCCTGAGGCCGCGAACGCTCGGCGAAGTCGTCGGCCAAAAGCACCTGCTCGGGCCCGGCAAGCCCTTGCGGCTGGCGTTCGATTCCGGCAAGCCGCACTCGATGATTCTCTGGGGACCGCCGGGCGTGGGCAAGACCACGCTTGCGCGCCTGATGGCCGACGCGTTCGACGCGGAATTCATCGCGCTTTCCGCGGTCTTCGCGGGGGTGAAGGACATCAAGGCCGCGGTCGAGCGTGCGCAGGCGATCCAGTCGTCCAAGGGGCGGCAGACGATACTTTTCGTGGATGAAGTGCATCGGTTCAACAAGTCGCAGCAGGATGCGTTCCTTCCGTTTGTCGAGCAGGGTCTTCTCACCTTTATTGGCGCTACGACCGAAAACCCGTCGTTCGAGGTCAACAGTGCGCTTCTGTCGCGCGCGTCGGTGTATGTGCTCGAGCCGATCGGCCTCGAGGATCTCGCCGAACTGGTGGAACGCGCGATTGCCAAGGCGCTTCCCGGCACGCCGGTCGATGCGCTTGCGCGCGAGCGGATCGCGGGTCTTGCCGATGGTGACGGGCGGCGCTTGATCAATCTCGTGGAAATCATCGCGACCGCGGCGCAAGCGGCTGGGCTCACGGAGATCACCGGCGATTTCGTGCAGGACGCGGTGGCGAAAAATCTGCGCCGGTTCGACAAGGGCGGGGAGCAGTTCTACGACCAGATCTCGGCCCTGCACAAGTCGGTGCGCGGGTCTGATCCGGACGCCGCGCTTTACTGGCTGGTGCGCATGCTCGACGGTGGCGCGGATCCGCTGTATCTCGGGCGCCGCATCGTTCGCATGGCATCCGAGGATATCGGCCTCGCCGATCCGCGTGCGCTCGGCATGACGCTCGAAGCCTGCGCAACGTACGAGCGCCTGGGCAGCCCCGAAGGCGAACTTGCACTCGCGCAGGCGATCATCTACCTCGCCTGCGCGCCCAAATCGAACGCGGTGTACGTCGCGTATAATTCTGCACGTCGTTTCATCTCCCAGGACGGCACCCGGCCGGTGCCCCTGCACCTGCGAAACGCGCCGACCAAACTCATGAAAAACCTCGGCTACGGGCGGGATTATCGATACGCCCATGACGAGAAGGGTGCCTACGCCGCCGGGGAGAATTATTTCCCGGAAGGCATGCCCGAGGTGCGCTGGTACGAGCCGACCGACCGTGGCGTGGAAGCGCGCATCGCCGAACGCCTCGCAAGACTTCGCGGACAGGATGACGAGGCCGGCGGGAAATGACTCTGTACTTGAGTAACGCTGCACATGTCCGACTGCCAGTGCGAGACCGCCTGGCCCATCACACTTTCAGGATCCGGTAATCACCATGCTCGACCCACAATTGCTCCGCACCGATATCGACGCCGTCGCAAAGCGACTCGCAGATCGTCCTTTTGTGCTGGATATCGCCGCGTTCGCCGAACTCGACGAAGCCCGCAAGCGCATCCAGACGCGCACGCAGGAGTTACAGTCGGCGCGCAACCAGTTTGCCAAGCGAATCGGTCAGGCGAAGGCCAAGGGCGAGGACGCAACCGCCTTGATGGCCGAATCGAGTGCAGGCAACGCGGAACTCGAGTCGCTGGAAAAGGAACTCGGAGTCATCCAGGCGCGCATCCACGACTTCCTGTCGGTGCTGCCGAACATCCCGCATTCGAGCGTGCCGACAGGCAAGGGCGCGGATGACAACGTCGAGGCACGTCGGGTCGGGACGATCCGGACCTTCGGATTCGCGCCCAAGGAACATACGGATCTCGGGGATGCACTCGGCCTGCTCGATTTCGAGACCGCCGCCAAGATAGCGGGCAGCCGATTCGCGGTGATGAAAGGCGCGCTTGCGCGCCTGCATCGGGCGATCGCACAGTTCATGCTCAATGTGCATTCGGGCGAGCACGGATACACCGAGGTGTACACGCCGTACCTGGTCAACGCGGCAAGCATGTTCGGCACCGGCCAGCTGCCGAAGTTCAAGGAAGACCTGTTTCACGTGCCCCGGGGAGAACTCGGAGACTTCTACCTGATCCCGACCGCCGAAGTGCCGGTGACCAATATTGTGCGCGATGAAATCGTTGCGCTCGACAAGCTGCCGCTGAAGTTCGTCTGTCATTCGCCGTGTTTTCGCAGCGAGGCCGGTTCCTACGGCAAGGACACCAAGGGAATGATCCGGCAGCACCAGTTCGACAAGGTTGAACTGGTGCAGATCGCGCATCCGCTGAAATCCTACGACGCGCTCGAGGAACTCACCGGGCACGCGGAGGTGATCCTCAAGCGGCTTGACCTGCCGTACCGCGTGGTGACGCTCTGCACCGGGGACATGGGCTTCGGTTCGGCCAAGACCTACGACATCGAGGTCTGGCTGCCCGGACAGCAGGCCTATCGCGAAATTTCGTCCTGCTCGAACTTCGAATCGTTCCAGGCAAGGCGGCTGCAGGCGCGTTTTCGCAACGACAAGGGCAAGACCGAACTGGTGCATACGCTCAACGGCTCGGCCCTCGCGGTCGGCCGCACGCTGATCGCGGTGATGGAGAACTACCAGCAGGCCGACGGTTCGATCACGGTGCCCGATGCGCTCAAGCCCTACATGGGCGGCATCGACGCATTGCGTCCCTGACAGGTGCCGTCCATGGACCTGAACAAGCCTCTGCCCCGGGTGCATCCGACGGTCGTTCACATGCTCGCGGATACCTGCACGCGCGCGCCTGACCGCGAGGCGCTGGTTCTGGGTGCCGAACGGATACTGTATTCGGACTACCTTGCATGCGTCTCCTGCTATGCGCGCGAGCTTCAGGCTCTCGGCGAAGGCGGGTCGCTGCGCGGTCAGCGCGTCGCGCTCATTCTCTCCAACAGCGTGGAAAGCTGCATCGCAACGTTTGCTGCGCTGGCGGCCGGTGCTCAGGTCGTGCCGCTTAATCCGCTCTACACCGGGCGTGAGCTCGAGGCGATCCTCGCCGATGCAGCGCCGCGGGTGCTGATCTACGAGGAAGCCAAGGCCGAGGCGGTTGCGCCGCTCGCGCGAAAACTTGGCCTCGCGCATGCGATCGTCGTGCGACCGGGCGACGGTTCGATGCTCCGCTGGAAGGGCAGCGTCGTCTCGCTGCCTGAACCGCGGCCATCGCCGGAGGATCCGGCCTTTATCCAGTACACCGGAGGCACGACCGGCCGGTCCAAGGGCGTGATTCTTTCGCACCGTGCGGTCTCCACCAACATCAGCCAGCGCGAATGGGCACTTCCGACCGGAACGGATGGCGAACGCATTCTTTGCGTGATGCCGCTGTTCCACTCCTACGCGCTCGCGATGGGCCTGTTCCTCGCGTCGTACTGCGGAGGCACGCTGGTGATCCTGCCGCGCTACCGGCCGGATGACGTGCTGCGCACGTTCGGTGAGGAGAAGATCAGCATCTTTCCCGGCAGCCCGACGATCTTCACCGGACTCATGGGCCATGAGCTGTTCTCCATGACCGATTTCTCGCGCATCCACACCTGCTACTCCGGGTCAGCCGCCTTGCCCGAGGAAACTCTGCGGCGCTGGGAGCAGGCGACCGGCGCGCCGATTTACGAGGGTTACGGTCAGACCGAATCCGGCCCGGTGCTGACCTACAACCCGATCGAAGGCAAGCGCATTCCCGGGTCGGTCGGCATTGTGCTTGCGGACACCGAAGTTCAGGTGGTGGATCTCGACGCCGGCAGCCGTGTTCTTGGCATCGGCGAAAAAGGCGAGATCCGGGCGCGCGGTCCGCAGATCATGGACGGTTATCGCAATCTGCCGCAGGAGACATCCGAGGCCCTGCGCGACGGCTGGCTTTACACCGGCGATATCGGCGAATTCGATGCGCAGGGTTACCTGTACATCCGCGATCGCAAGAAGGACATGGTGATCGTTGGCGGCTACAACGTGTATCCGCGCGAGGTCGATGAAGTGCTGATACTGCATCCTGCGGTGCAGGAGGCGGCGGCGGTGGGAGCGCCGGATGCGTACCGGGGCGAGGTGGTGCGTGCCTACGTTGCACTGCGCCCGGGGGCGAGTGCGACTTCCGAGGAACTGCTCGCGCACTGTGCGGCCAACCTCGCGAAGTACAAGGTTCCGGCGAGCATCGCGATCGTCGACGCCCTGCCCAAAACCACGGTCAACAAGACCGACAAGAAGGCACTCAAGGCGCTCGCAGCGGCGTCCTGATTTTCAACGTCCGTTTCAGAAATGATCGCGAATCGACCGCTTTCACGGACGAAGCGGGCCTTTCTGGAATAAATGTTCGAGATTTAGAGGGGCGGCTTACGAACCTGTCACCTCAAGCACCGCCGCCATTGCGCTGTCGCCGGCGGCGCAACCGTGGAAAAGTCCGCGTCCGCCGCCCCGCATCACCAGTTCCTCGATCATCTCCATGATCGCCCGCAGTCCGGTCGGGCCCTGCGGATGTCCCCAGACGAGCGAGCAGCCGTAGTTGTTGATCTTCTTCACGTCAAAACCGAACTCTCGCGAGAACACGATGTCGTTCACCGCAAACGGGTTGTGCGATTTCACCGCATCGATGTCCTTGATGGTCAGGCCGGCATTCTTCAAGGCGGCCCTTGTCGCGGGGACAGGCGCCTGCGGCATGAAGGCGAGGTCGGTGCGCGCAAGGCCGAACCCGAGCAGGCGAATTGTGATCTCGGGCCGCGCGCTCAGTTCCTTCGCCTTTTCCTTCGTGGTGACGACGATCCCCGCGTTGCCGTCGGCGGGGTGCGTCTGCCCGCCGTAGTTGACGGTTCCATCGGTAAGCACCGGCTTCAGTTTGGCCAGGCCTTCGGCGGTGGTCGGGTGGAGGCCTTCGTCACCGGCAAGCGTGCCCACCGTTTTGCGGTACTTCGGATCGGGAATCTCGAAGGGCAGGGTCATGTAGCGCTTGTGGAAAGCATGCTCGTTGGCGCACGCATCCGCATACTGGGCATACCGCTGCAGCACCACGTCGTTCTGCTCGGCGGTGGAGATTCCGTACTTCTTTGCCACGTTTTCAGCGGTCGTCACCATCGCGCATTTTGCAAGCGGATCCCGGCTGAAATTGTCGAGCACCCAATCCTCGTGCGCGCCCGTGCCACCGGCGCCGCCGGGATTGGGGAAGTACAGGTGCGGTCCGTTGGAGGTCTTGTCTGCGGTAATCACGATCGCGCACTCGGCCATCTCCGAAGCTATCTCCTGCGAGGCCATCTGCAGCACGCGTGCGCTGGTGGCACACGCCTGATTGATGGTTGGGCCACCGACGTGGGCTGCGCCCATCATGCCGGTTACCCACGGCAGGCCGAAGAAGCAGGACAGCGAGGGAATCGTGGTGCCGAGCACGCCGAAATCGAACACCTTGTTGTCGATCTTGCGCCGGGCGAGTTCGCCGCGGGCGACATGCGCGGCGAATTCCAGCGGGTGCAGGTGTGAAAGGCTGCCTTGCCAGCGGGCGAAGGGAGTGGACCAGTAGGCGCCGTAGGGGATGTAGGTCTGTCGCATGGAGTTTCCTTCGAAGGGCAGTCCGGCCGGACCGTGCGGGGCCCGTCGCCGGAGTAGGGATGAAGCGTATTTTATCCGGGAGCCGCGCCCCCCGGACCGGGGTAGGGCGACTAAATGCCGAGATAGGCGCGTTTGAGTTCCGCGTTGGCGAGCAATTGCGCGGGTGTGCCCTCGAAGGAAATCACGCCGTTTTCCATGACATAGGCCCGCCGTGCAATTTCCAGCGACTGGCCGACGTTCTGCTCAACCAGCAGAATCGCGAGGCCGTCCGCATTGAGCTTGGCAATCAGCGCGAACAGTTCCTCCACCAGCAGGGGCGACAGGCCGAGGGAGGGTTCGTCGAGGATCAGCAGCCGGGGCTCGCCCATCAGTCCGCGCCCGATTGCGAGCATCTGCTGCTCGCCGCCCGAGAGCGTGCCCGCGCGTTGCCGGGGGCGCTCGCGAAGCCGCGGAAAGATGCCGAACACGCGCTCGAGATTGGCGGCGCGGTGCGCGCGTCCGCGCCGGTAGCTGCCGAGTTCGAGGTTCTCCATCACGTCGAGATTGGGGAAGATCCTGCGGCCTTCGGGCACCTGGATCAGCCCTGCGGCCACGATGTCGGTGTGTCGCGCCCGACTGATGTCGTTGCCCTCGAAGCGGACCGTGCCGCCGAACGACGGGTAAAGCCCGCAGACGGTGTTGTTGAGCGTCGACTTTCCCGCGCCGTTTGAGCCGAGCACCGCGACGATCTCGCCCGCCTGCACGTTCAGGGTGATGCCGCGCAATACCTGCACCGGGCCGTAACCGCCGCGCAGGTCGCGTACCTCAAGCACCGTTTGCCTCCATCGCACGGCGCAGCCGGGCGGCGGTGCCGTGCCCGAGATAGGCCTCGATGACCGCAGGGTCGTTGGCGATCTGGGCGGGCGAGCCCTCCGCAATCAACCGGCCATTGGCGAGCACCCAGGCATGCTCGGACAGGTTCATCACCGCCTGCATCACATGCTCGATCATGAGCACCGTGACGCCGGAGTCGCGGATGCTGCGCACCAGCGGAATCACCTCGGTGATCTCCTGCGGATTCAATCCGGCGAGCACCTCATCCAGCAGAAGCAGTTGCGGCCCGGTGGCGAGCGCACGCGCGAGTTCCAGCCGTTTGCGCCCGGCGATGGTTAGATTCATCGCCTGCTTGTCGAGTTGGTCGCCAAGGCCGACGCGGCGCGCAACTTCTTCTGCTTTTGCGAGCGCGGCCGCGCGGCCTGCAATGTGGAGATGCGCACCGACCGCGATGTTCTCGCGCACCGTCTGCGCCGCGAAGGGCTGCACGATCTGGAAGGTGCGCGTCATGCCGAGGCGGCACACTGCATGAGGGGCAAGCCCGGTGAGCTCGCGTCCGGCAAAATGAACCGAGCCGCTGTCGGGACGGATGAAGCCGGAGAGCAGTCCGAAGAAGGTGGTCTTGCCTGCACCGTTGGGGCCGATCAGCGCGCTGATCGAGCCCGCCTTCAGCGAGATCGAAACGTCCTGCACCGCGCGCAGGCCGCCGAAGGTCTTGGAAAGGTTCTTCGCTTCGAGCATTACGGCCTGCCCTTGCCGCGAAGCCGGCGCAACAGGCCGATGAAGCCGCTTGGCAGGAACAGCACCATCACGACGAGCACCACGCCGTAGACCACGAGGTTCATGCCGGGAGCCTCGCCCATCAGGTTGCGGGTGAGTTCGCCAAGGAGATGCAGCACCGCCGCGCCGACGACCGGTCCCCAGAGCGTTCCGATGCCGCCGACGATCGGTCCGAGCAAGGCTTCGACCGAGACCGAGGGCCCGTAGGCGAGATGCGGATCGATGTAGTGCAGGTACTGGCTGTAGAACGCGCCGCCCGCGGCCATAAGGGCCCCGGACATCATGATCGCCTGCAATTTCACCCGGAACACGTTGACGCCGAGCGCCGCTGCCGAGTCTTCGTTGTCGCGCACCGCCTGAAGCCATGCGCCGTAGCGAGAATTCCGAAGCCACGCGGCGGCCAGCATCGCGACCGTCAGCAGTGCAAGTATCAGGTAGAGAAAACCGGTATTGCCGAACTGCATGTCGGCCGCGGACTCCTTCAGCGGCACCATCAGGCCGACGCCGGCGCCGGTGAATTCGAAGGTGTTGGAGAGAATACGGAATACCTCGGCGAATGCGAGCGTGACCAGCGCGAAATACGACCCCTTCAGACCGTAGCGAAACGAAAGTGCGCCGATCAGGGCGCCCACCGCCGCGCCGAGCGCGAGCGCAGAGGGCAGTGCGGCCCAGGCGTTCCAGCCGAACTTCACCTGGAGCACCGCCATGGCATAGGCACCGGTGCCGAAGAACACCGCGTGCCCGAAGGAAAACTGACCGCCAAAGCCGCCGAGGATGTTCCACGCCTGGCCTAGAAGCGCGGCATACAGCGTCATGATCAGCGCGTTGAGCAGATAGCCGGAGCTCGTGAAGAACGGTGCCGCTGCAACGACGGCACAGAAAAGGAGGATGCCGGCAAGCGACTTCACGCGCGCGCCCCGAACAGACCCTGCGGACGGAACAGCAGCACGGCGATGAAGATCACGAAGATGCCGATCTGGCCGAGGCTTTCACCGAGCCACAGTCCGCCCACCGACTCGACCACGCCGATCAGCAGGCCGCCGAGAAGCGCACCGGCAAAGCTGCCCATGCCGCCTAGTACCACGATCGTGAAGGCGATCAGCACGAAGCCGTTGCCCACCGTCGGGTTCACGTAATAGGCCGGCAGCAGAAAACAGGCGGCGGCACCGAGGCAGGCAAGGCCGATGCCGAAGCTCATCGCGAACACGTGGTCGACGTCGATGCCGACGAGTTTCGCGCCCTGGCGTTCCTTCGCGCAGGCACGGATCGCGCGGCCGAGGTCGGTCTTGCCGACAATCAGCAGCATGACCGCGGCGGCGGTCAGGGCGCCCCCGAATGCGACCAGCTTGGGCACGGAGATCGCGGCGCCGGCGATGTCAAGCGTCATCTGTGAATAAGAGGTATCTATGCTGCGTGTGTCGGAACGAAAGAAGTAAAGCGCCAGATTCTCGAGGACGATGGAAATTCCGAGCGTCACCAGCAGGATGTTCTCGTCCTTGCCGTGCCCTGCTCGGGAGATCACCAGGCGCTGCAGCGCATAGCCTGCCGCGAACATCGCAGGCACGACCACCGGAATCGCGAGGTAGGGATCGAGTCCCAGCTTTTCGCGCAGGAAGTACACGCCGTAGAGCGCCATCATCAACGCCGCACCGTGGGCGAAGTTGATGATGTGCAGCACGCCGTAGATCAGGGTCAGGCCGAGCGCGATCAGCGCATAGACCGCGCCGGTGGTCAGTCCGTTCAGCACGGACGGAAACAGGATCGAGAGTTCGAGCATCGGGAGCGTTGTAGCCGGGGGCCGTGTCGATCGCGCGGCGCGGGGACTGCGGCCCCCGCGTTACGCAGCGGGGGAGGGGCAGCGCGACGGGTTCAGGCCTTCCAGGGAAACACCGGCTCCGCTTCTGCGAAGGTGTTGGGAAGAATGACCTTGATGTCGCCCTTGAGCACCTGGGTGAGCAGCGGTTGCGCGCCGGTGTTCTGACCGTTGACGAACTTCGTCGGGCCGTAGGGCATGAAGTGCTTGTCCCAGGTGGACTTCTCCAATGCGTCGATGATCGCGGCGCGGTCGCGCGATTTCGCGCGTTCGATCGCGTCGGCAAGCAGGTAGACGCACTGGTAGTTGAGGAAGACCTCGTAGGTGAAGTACTGGTCCTTCATCGCCTCGACCTTCTTGCGAAGCGCTATCGCACGCTTGTCCTTGGCGTTGTACCAGTGGTTGCAATCGATGATGCCGTTGGCGACGTCCGGGAACTCCTTGACGAACTTGAAGGAGGAGGCGCCGCCGCCGAGCACCGAGAAGATCGCTTTGGGGCTAACGTTCTGCTGCTTCATTGCCCGGACCAGCAGCGCGTATTCGTTGTAGTAGTTCGCGGGGATGACGATGTCCGCATTGATCGCCTTGAGCCTCAGCACGATGTTGCTGAAATCGCGCGTCGGATTGGCGTGCTTCATGATCTCTTTCACCTCGTAGCCGAGGCCGGGCAGTTCCTTGGCGAGCAGGTTCGCGGTGCCGGTGCCGAAGAGCGATTCCTCATGCACGATCGCGACGGTCTTTGCGCTCTTGCGCGAAAGGGTGTTCATGATGTGCAGGTATTTGATCGCGTCCTGCGTCACGGTCTTGTAGCCAGGCGCGAAGCGGAAGGTGTTCTTCAGGCCGCGTTCGACGATCTGGTCGGCGACGCCGACATCGACGACGTGCGGGATGCTGTACTTGGCGGCCGCCTGCGTCGTCGCAAGGCAGATCGCGCTTGCGTAAGCGCCCACGATTGCCGAGACGCCGGCTTCGTTCATCTTTTCGACTTCCGCGACGCCAATCTGCGGCTGCGACTGTGCGTCGCCGAGCACCGCTTCGATCTTTGCGCCGCCGAGCGACTTGATGCCGCCTGCGGCATTGATTTCATCCACCGCGATGCGTGCGCCGAGCCGGGAAAGCTGCCCCGAGTAGGAGAGGGCACCCGTGACCGGGTGCAGGATCCCGACTTTGACCGGTCCGGACGTCTGACTACGGACGATTGCGGGAAAACCGAGCGTTCCGGTCGCAGCGGCGGCCGAGATCGCGGCGGAGTCCTTCAGAAACTTGCGGCGATTGGCGGGCAGGCTCATGGTATTTCTCCTTGAATGTTCAGTCTTTTTCTATCGGAAGCCGGGGGTGTGTCGAGATATTCCCGAGTCGGGGAAGCTTAATCTCTTGGCACTTCGCGGGCAATCGGGCGAAGGGACCGCTTGTTTCGTCCGTAGGTTCAGCGAGTCGGTGAGAAAACGAATTGCTCGCCGAGTTCGTCCGGGGAGTTGCACCCGAGCATCCCGAGCGCGCGGTCAAACTGTTCCCGCAGGACCGCGATGCTGCGCTCTGCGCCTTTGTCCCCGAATGCGGCGGTGGCAAAAAGGACGGCACGGCCGACAAACGCGGCACGCGCGCCGAGCGCGAGCGCCCGGGCTATGTCCTCGCCCCTGCGCACACCGGAGTCGAGAAATACCTCGAGTTTGCCGCCGACGGCTGCGACCACGGCGGGGAGCGCTTCGATAGTGGCGGGCGACGCATCCAGCGCGCGGCCGCCGTGATTGGACACGATGACCGCATCGGCCCCGACCGCCACCGCGCGTTTCGCATCGGCGGGCGCGAGAACGCCCTTGACGACGAGCTTGCCCTTCCATTGCTCGCGCAGGCGCGCGATGTCGTCCCAGTCAAAAGTGGCGTCGATCTGCGAGGCGATGAACGATGCGATCGGACCGGCGCTGGTTCCCGGCGGCAGATAGGGCGCGATGTTCTGCAGTTTCGGGGTGCCATGGGCAAGCTTGTCCATGCACCAGGCCGGATGACGCATCATCGAGAGCACCGAGCGCGCGTCAAAGCGCAGCGGCAGGGAAAAACCGTTGCGCATGTCGCGTTCGCGCCGGCTGGGTATCTGGGTGTCGGTCGTGACCACCAGTACGTCCACATCGCACGCGGCCGCCCGCTTGAGCAGGTCGTCGCAGATCGACCGGTCCTTGGTCACATAGAGCTGGAACCAGACGTTTCCAGGGGCGGCCCGGGTGACCGCTTCAATCGAGGTCGTGGCGACCGTCGAGAGCACGTAAGGTATGCCTGCTGCCGCCGCGGCGCGCGCGAGTGCGATGTCGGTACCGCTGCGCCCGACTCCGGTCAGTCCCATCGGCGCGACGCCGAAAGGACAGGACCAGGTGCGGCCAAGGAACGTGGTGGAAAGGTTCCTGCCGGCGACATCCACCGGGAAATTCGGCACGAGGCGTATCGCCTCGAACGCCGCCCGATTGCGTGCGACGCAGGTCTCGCCTTCGGCGCCGCCATCGAAGTAGTCGAAGGCGAGGCGTGGAATGCGTTCCCGGGCCGCCTTGCGGAAGTCCTCGACGTTGAACGTGTTCTCGATATTCATCGGCTGAATGCGTTTCGGGATTGACGTTGGGTGAGGCAACAGAATACAGTATATTTATCGTGGCTCCGCCGTCGCGGGAAGCGTGGTTCCGCTTGGCTGCAAGGGTTTATGGGCAGTCCTCAACCGTTCGCACGACCCTCGTGCGGATGCACTCCGTCAATATGAATAAACAGGAGACATTCATGGTTCGCAGTGTGCAAAGAAGGCAACTGATCAAGGGTGCCGCAGCCGGGATGACGGGCTTGGCGCTCGGCCCCCTGCAGGCGTTCGCGCAGGCGAAAGACACCGTCACCATTGCATGGCCGGCGGATGTGCCCTCGTGGGATCCGCAGCAGCGAACCGCGCCAGATGCGCAAGGGATCTACAAGGCCGTATTCGACCAGCCGATCGACCAAAATCTCGACCTGTCTCTGCGACCGCAACTGGCCAAGGCTTGGAACCTGTCGTCGGACGGACGGACCTTCGAACTGGAATTTCGTGACGACGTGTACTTCCAGGACGGGAGCAAGATGACGTCGGCCGATTTCCGCTACGGATGGCTCGAGCGCATCCGCCGCAAGGACGCGATCGACCTGGGGCGCGTGTGGACAGAAGTCACGGACATCGAAACGCCTTCCCCGACCAAAGCCATCGTGCGGATGTCGCAGGCCAAGCCGACGGCTGCGCAATGGCTCGCGTTCATGGCGAATTTTGTCGTGCCGCGCGACTATATGGAAAAAGTGGGCGTTGCCGGCTTTCGTGAAAAGCCGATCGGCTCCGGTGCCTATCGCATGGTCGAATATCAGCTGAATTCCCGGATCGTCCTGGAGCGTAACGACAAGTACTGGGGACCCAAACCGGCGATTCGCCGCGTGATCTACGAAGTAATGAAGGATCCTTCGGCGCGCGTGGCCGCGATCCAGTCGGGCAAGGTGGACCTTGCGGTCGGACTGCCGGTGCGTGAAGTCGGTCGACTCGCCCAGAACAAGAGCTTTGCGGGCGAGTTGAACCCGATCACGCGCGTTATCCTGCTGCAGATCCGGGAAGACATGGGATTCTCCGACGACAACGTACGCCTTGCGGCGCATATGTCGATCGACAAGGTGGCGCTGTCCAAGGCGTTCTACGGTGGCGCGGCGGCTCCGCTTTCCATGGTGTCGCCACCCGGCACACCGGCCTACGACCCGAGCTTCAAATTCGCCTATGACCCGAAGAAGGCACAGGAACTGCTCAAGAAGGCGGGATTCGGTCCCGGCAAGCCCGCCAAGATCAAGCTCGCGACCACCAACGGAAACTTCCCGAGCGACTTCGACATCGCGCGTGCGATCGTCGCGATGTGGAAGAAGGTTGGCATCGAGGCGGAAATCGAAGTCATCGAGTACGCCAAGTACTTCGAGTTGAATCGCGGCCGCAAGCTGCCCGAGGCGACCCTCTACAGCTGGGACAACGCGACCGGCGACCCCGAGATGTTCACCGGCTATCTGCTCCATCCGAAGAAGCCTTTCTCGTCCTGGAAGCGCGAGGAAGAAGGCAAACGCGTAACCGCGCTCGAGACGGTCGTGGATTACAACAAACGTGTCGAGGGCTATCGCGAGTTCGAGAAGTACGCGATCGAACACGGCGCGGCAATGCCGGTGTTGCAGACGGTGCAAACGGTGGTGCGGAAGTCCGACCTTCAGTACGCGCGCTACAAGAACGGGATGATCGTCGCTCAGAACATGAGCTGGAAGTAAGCCTTCCTCCCCGCCCGCCGGACCCGGCGGGTGGGATCTGCCTGTCTATTGCAATTTCAGAGTGCTATGAATCCAGGCGTCCTGCGCGTACTGGCGAGCCGGCTCATGTCGGCCCTGCCCATCCTGTTTCTAGTTTCCGTTCTTCTGTTCGTGGTGCTTCGGCTGATCCCGGTGGATCCGCTGGCGATGTCGCTGCCGCCCAACGCGACGATCGAAGACGTGGAGCAGATGCGGCGCGACATGGGCTTCGACCGGCCGATACACGAGCAGTACGGCATCTGGATAGCCAAGGCGGTGAGCCTGGATTTCGGCCGATCCATCCATCACCGGGACGAAGTGACTTCGCTCATCGGGCAGACGCTTCCCCAGACGATGGAACTCGCGCTGGTTGCGATCGTCATCGCGACAGTTCTTGGCCTGGCGGGCGGGTTTTACCTTTTTCATGTTCGCGGGAGAAAGTCCGAGACGGTGGTCGATGTCGGGTCCATCGTGATTCTTTCCCTGCCGGATTTTCTTTGGGGACTGTTCCTCATCCTGCTCTGTGGCGTTGCCTGGGAGATCCTTCCGTTTAACGGCAGGCTGGCACCGGAATTCACCCGGCCCACGGTCACCGGCTTTCTGCTGCTCGATACGCTGCTCGTCGGGCGTCTGGACATGTTCATCGACGCGGTGAAGCACATGGTTCTGCCGTCACTTGCGCTCGGCATCAGCTTTTCGCCCGCGATCATGCGGGTGCTGCGTTCCAGCCTGATCGATGTGTATTCGGAGGATTACATCCAGCAGGCGAGGCTTCGTGGCGTGGGTGAAGTCACGATCCTGCTGCGTCACGCTGCCAAGAACGCGATCCTGCCCACGCTCACGCTGATGGGCGTCCAGTTCGGATTTCTGTTCGGCGGAACGCTTCTGATCGAAGTCATCTTTTCCTACCCCGGCATGGGCAGCCTGATGGTAGAGGCGGTCCGGAATGCCGACCTGCCTCTTATCCAGGCGGTGGGCCTCACCTATTGCATCGCGGTGCTGCTGATAAACGGCGTGGTCGACGCGCTCTATCTTGTGCTCAACCCGCGTCTGAGGACGGCAACATGAGTGCGAACAGCGGTGGAATCGACTGGGGTGCGGTGATTCGGTCGCCCCGGGTGTTGATCGGCGGTGCGATCGTGCTTGCGATCATCGGATGCGCATTGTTCGCGCCCTGGCTGGCACCGAACGACCCCGAGGAGCAGAACCTCATTTCCGCGCTGCTTCCTCCGGAATGGGTGGAGGGTGGCGAGTCGCAGTTTCCGCTCGGGACCGACAGCCTGGGACGCTGCCTCTTGTCGCGGTTGTTCTTCGGTACACGGGTGGCGATCTACGTGGCTGTCGTTGCCGCCTTCGGTGCGATGCTTCTCGGTGGCGTGCTCGCGCAGATCGCGGGCTATTTCGGCGGGCGTGTCGATTGGGCGATCGGTCGGGCGGTCGATGTCTGGATGTCGTTCCCGCCGGTGGTCCTGTCGCTGATCCTGATGGTCGGCTTCGGCGTTGGAGTGAACAACGTGGTTCTCGCGATCATTCTCGTGGACTGGACGCGGTTCTGCCGGGTGTTGCGAAGCGAGGTGCTGGTGGTGATGCGGCGCGATTACATCGCCGCGGCGCGTCTGGTCGGTTTCACGCACGTACAGGTCATGGTGCGCGAACTTCTGCCTGCGATCGTCCCGCTCACCATCACCCTGTTGTCGCTCGAGATGGGCATCGCGGTGGTGGTGGAGACCATACTCAGCTTTGTCGGCCTGTCGGTCGAGGCAAGCGTGCCGGCCTGGGGCGTGATGATCGCCGATGCCCGCAACATCATGTACCAGTCACCGTGGAATCTGGTGCTGCCGATTCTTGCGGTGTTCATTACCGTTTTTGGCTTCAATCTTCTCGGTGACGGCTTGCGCCGAACCGTCGATCCGCGGCTTGCCCGCCGGGCGGGGAGCTGATCATGGCGATACTTCAGGCACTTGATCTGTCGGTGTCTTATTCGCGCGCCGAGGGCGACGCGCCGGTTCTTCGCGGCATCAATTTCTCACTCGAGCCCGGCAAGGTCATCGGACTGGTGGGTGAGTCTGGCGCGGGCAAGTCGATGATGGGCCGCACGATCGCGCAATTGCTGCCGCCGGGTTTCCGGGTGAGCGGCGGCGACCTGCAGTTCCAGGGGCGTTCTCTGCCCGGACTGGGACCGCTTGCGCGCCGGGAACTGCTCGGCCGCGAGATTGCATTCATTCCGCAGGAGCCCGTGACTGCGCTCAATCCGGTGTTCACCATCGGGCAGGAATTCGACGAACACCTCGAACGGCTGGGGGTGGCGGCCAACGCACGCCGCAGCCGCGCGATCGAGTTGCTGGAGAGCGTGCATTTGCACGATGCCGCGGACCTTCTCGGGCGTTATCCGCACCAGCTCTCGGGAGGCATGTGCCAGCGCGTTCTGATCGCGATGGCCTTTGCGAGCGATCCGAAACTGGTCGTGGCCGACGAACCGACCACAGCGCTCGATGTGACCATCCAGGCGCGGATCATGTCGATCATGGCGGAGATGACCCGCGCGCACGGAACCGCGGTGGTGCTGATCACGCACGATCTCCGGCTGGCTGCGCATATATGCGACGAGATCATGGTGCTCTACGCGGGCGGTGTGGTTGAACAGGGTCCGGCCAAGCAGCTTTTCTCCGATCCAAAGCATCCCTACACCCGGGCCTTGCAGTTGTCCAACCCGCCGCTTGCAGGGGCGCGCCGCGAACTGGTGACGCTCCCCGATTACATGCCCGGGCTTGCGGCGCTCGCCACGCTTCGCGGCTGCCGCTTTGCATCGCGCTGCCCCCTGCGTGAATCGCGTTGCGGGGAGGAGGAGCCGCGGCTCGATCTTCTATCGGAGGGCATATCTGATACCCGCCGCGCCGCCTGCCACTTTGTTTCCCGCGCAACGACCCTCGGCCGGGATGCCCCGCTTCTGGGCGAGGCACCTGCGCCCGAAGCGCCGATCCTCGAGGTCATGGGTCTGGAGAAGCGCTACATCGGGCGCCGCAGCTGGTTTTCGCCGCCTGGGCGGGACGTGGTGGCGGCACGGGACGTGTCGTTCAAGCTCGCGCCGAACGAGTTTCTTGGCGTCGTCGGCGAAAGCGGCAGCGGCAAGTCGACCCTTGCCAAGCTTGTCGTCGGGTTGGAGCATGCAACGTCCGGAAGCATTTTCCTCGACGGCAAGGAACTGGCGAACGATTCCGCGGAGGATCGCGCACGCCGTCTTGCCGCGATCCAGATGGTGTTTCAGGACCCGCAGTCCGCGCTCAATCCGCGGCGTCGGGTAGCGTCGATCGTTACCCAGCCTATGGAGGCGGGCAAGCGCAGCGCCGCCTGGCCAGAGCGCCTCGCGCAGGCGCGGGAACTCTTGGGGAGCATCGGCATGCCGGCCGATACCGCGTTGCGATATCCGGCACAGCTCTCGGGCGGGCAACGCCAGCGGGTCAACATCGCACGTGCCCTTTGCGCCTTGCCACGGATTCTGGTGGCGGACGAAATCGTGTCCGGCCTCGATGTGTCGGTGCAGGCTCAGCTGCTCAATCTGCTTCTTTCGATTCGCAGGCAGCGCTCGATCGCGATGCTGTTCATATCGCACGACCTCTCGGTGGTGCGATATCTCTGTGACCGGGTATTGGTGATGTATCGGGGAGATGTCGTCGAGCAGGGCCCGACTGAAAAGGTTTTTCTTTCGCCGCAGCATCCCTACACGCGAAAACTGCTCGCTGCGGTTCCGCCAGAGGATCTGTCCAGGCGCTGGGAGGCGCTTGATCGCGCAGATGACGAGGAATTGTCGGATGCGGCTTGACCAGACTCATTCGGAGCCGACTGCGCTTCCGCTGGAGCGCGGAGTGAGTCTGCGCGAACGGATCTATCTGGATCTTCGCGACCGCCTGCAGAAAGGTCAGATCGCCGATTCAGACCGTCTGGTCGATGTCGAAATTGCCCGAAGTTATGGCGTTTCGCGGATGCCCGCACGCGAAGCGCTGATGCAGTTGGTTAGCGAGGGATTTCTGACCGGGACCAGCCGTGGATTTACTCTTCCACGCCTCGCGCCGCGCGACATTCGCAACATTTACGAAGTCCGTCTGCTGGTGGAGCCGTACGCCGCGGGATGCGTGGCTACGAATGCGAGCGAAGCCGGTCTGAAGGCGACCGGTGAGGCGCTGCAACAGCTCGAGCAGACGCTCGGGCTCGACGATGCGGTGGCCTTCATGCAGGCACATCAGGCATTCCGCTACAGCTGGCTCGACATGCTCGAAAACGAACGCCTGGCGGAGGCGATCACGCGCTTCGCGCACCATGTGCAATACGTCAGGATCATCACGCTGCGGGACAGGCCTTCGCGTGCGATTGCGATGCGCCTTGCAACCGAGCTCACCGCGGGGCTTCGCTCGCGCGATGCGATGCGCGCAACCTCGGCAGTGCGGGATAACCTGATCGCGGCGCAACAATCTTTTCTTGATGCGATTGCCCTCGACGCATTTGAGGCGAAGGAGGAGGCACGATGAAGCCCGATGACATTCCGCTGCGTTCGGTCACGCTCGAGGACAAATACCGTCTCGAACTCGGTCCGGTGTATCTGTCCGGCACGCAGGCGCTGATCCGGGTCCTGCTCGAGCAGCGCCGGCGCGATGCTCGTGCGGGACTGAATACCGCGGGTTTTGTTTCAGGCTATCGGGGATCACCGCTGGGTGGGGTCGATCTCGGGCTCTGGCAGGCGGGTAAGCTGCTTCCTGAGCATCACATCCATTTCGAGCCCGGGCTTAATGAAGAGCTTGCCGCAACGATGGTGCAGGGCAGCCAGCAGGTGGCGGTCATGGGCGGGACGAAGTACGACGGTGTATTCGGCATGTGGTATGCGAAGAACCCGGGGGTGGACCGTGCCGGCGACGCGTTGAAGCACGGCAACGCAGCCGGCACCGCCAAGCATGGCGGTGTGCTCGCGGTGTCCGGTGACGACCCCGGCGCGACCTCGTCGTCCATTCCGAACCAGTGCGAGCACGCCTTCATGTCGGCCTCGATTCCGATACTCGCGCCTGCTAGCGTGGCGGAAATTCTCGAGTACGGTCTTCTCGGTTTCGCCATGTCCCGGTATGCCGGCGCCTGGGTGGGTTTCAAGACGGTGGCCGACGTGGTCGAGAGCACGGTCTCGGTGACCGTGGATCCGGAGCATCCATCGATACTTCTTCCGACCGACTTCGAACTGCCCGCGGGCCCGATGGGGATCCGCTGGCCGGAGAGCCGTTGGGAGCAGGACAACCGTCTGTTGGGCGTGCGCATTCCCGCTGCGCAGGCGTTTGCCCGCGCCAACCGTTTCGATCGCATCGTCTTCGGATCGGCGCGGCCGCGCTTCGGAATCGTCACTTCGGGCAAGGCGACGATGGATGTACGGCAGGCGCTCGAGGACCTCGGCATCGATCAGTCGGTGGCCGAAGCGCTTGGTCTGGCGGTGTACAAGGCCGGCATGGTCTGGCCGCTGGAGCCGCAACGCATGCGCGAATTCGCGGAAGGCCTGGACGAGGTTCTGGTCATCGAAGAACGCCGTGCGTTCATCGAAACCCAGCTCAAGGAACAGGCTTACAACTGGCCGTCGGGCAAGCGTCCCCTGATCACCGGCAAGACCGACGAGTCCGGCGCGCCGCTGCTTCCGGAAGGAGGTGAACTCGATTCGGGCATCGTCGCCCGGGCGATCGGCCGGCGTCTTGCGCGGCGCGGTTTGCCGGAAGAGCAGGCACTGCGTCTCGCTGGCGTGGAAGCGCGGTTGGGCACGGCGAAGCCCACCGGGGCGGAAGTCATCCGCGTCCCGCATTTCTGCGCGGGATGTCCACACGCACGGTCCACCCAGGTGCCGGAAGGCAGCCTGGCGATGGCCGGGATCGGCTGCCATTCGCTGCGTCTGTGGATGCCGAATTCGAACACCATGTTCATGGTGCAGATGGGAGGCGAAGGATCCAACTGGCTCGGTGCGGCGCCTTTTGTTGAAACCGGCCATGTGTTCCAGAACCTCGGCGACGGAACCTATACGCACTCCGGTTCACTTGGCGTGCGGGCAGCGGTGGCCGCCAAGAGATCGGTGACCTTCCGGATCCTGTACAACAGCGCGGTTGCTATGACCGGCGGTCAGCCCGCTGAGGGCGCGCTGACCGTGGGGCAGATCAGCCAGCAATTGCTCGGCGAAGGCGTCAAGCGGGTTGCGGTTGTCGCCGAGGAGCCGAAGCGACATGACGGTTCGACCGATCTCGCCTCGGGCGTGGAGGTCTACGACCGCAATCAGATGGACAAGGTTCAACGCGAGTTCCGGGACATCCCCGGAGTCACCGCGATCATCTATGACCAGATGTGTGCAACCGAAAAGCGCCGCCACCGCAAGCGCGGCGACATGACGGCCACGCCGGAGCGGGCGTTCATCAATGAGCGTGTCTGCGAAGGCTGCGGCGATTGCGTGCAGAAATCGCAATGTGCGGCGGTGATGCCGGTGGACACGCCGCTCGGGCGCAAGCGCACCATCGATCAGTCCGCCTGCAACGCCGACCTGTCCTGCGTCGAGGGATTTTGCCCGAGCTTCGTGACAATCGAGGGCGGCAAGCTTCGCCGGGTCGCGACTCAGGAGGCGGCGGCAGTAGACATGCCGTATCCGCGGGTGCCCGTACTCGACTCGGCGTTCGACATCATCGTCAACGGCATAGGCGGCACCGGTGTGATCACGGTGGGTGCGATCCTCGGTATGGCGGCGCACCTCGAGGGTCGTGGCTGTTCGGTACTGGACAACACAGGCATCGCGCGAAAGGGAGGGGCGGTCTCCACCCATGTGCGAATTGCTCCGCGTCCCGCCGACGTGCATTCGACCCGCGTCGCCGACCGACGGGCCCGGTTGGTGATCGGCGGCGACCTCGTGGTCACCGCGGAGGCAGCATCCCTGTCGAAAATCGCACCCGGCGTGACGCACGTTATCCTCAACTCCGATGCGGTGCCCACGCTCAATCAGCGCCTCGATCCCGATGGAAAGTTCGACGACGCGCCGCTGGCACGCGCAGTCGCGGCCGCCGCGGGCGATGACGGACTGGAAACGCTTCATGCAACGGCGATCGCCGAGCGGTTCATGGGCGACGCCATCTTCGCGAACATGCTGATGCTCGGCTACGCCTGGCAGAAGGCACGCGTGCCCTTGTCACTCGTGTCGATCGATCGGGCGATCGAACTGAATGGCAATGCGGTGGAAGCGAATCGCAAGGCGTTTGCGCTAGGTCGGCGCACCGCCCACGATCCGGCGTCGGTGTCGCGCCTGCTTTCGCCGGCCGGTGCGCAGGCGCGGCGCCTTCCCGCCGAGATGAGCTTTATGGAACTCGTGGCCGACCGTGTCCTGTTTCTCACCGACTACCAGAACGCTGCTTATGCAAAGCGTTATTCGGAGTTCGTACAGCGTGTGCGTGAGGCCGAGGGCAGGGCGGGAGTCGCGGGCGAGCGGCTTGCCCGTGCGGTCGCGCAGGGATACTTCCGCCTGCTTGCGATCAAGGACGAGTACGAGGTGGCGCGGCTCTATTCCGACGGTGAGTTCCGCAAAACGCTCGAGAATCGATTCGAGGATGGGTTCAAGGTTCGCTACAACCTTGCGCCGCCGCTGCTTGCAAAGCGTGATCCGCGGACCGGGCATCTGCAGAAGCGCAAGTACGGGGCCTGGATCGGCGCGCTGTTTCCGGTGCTTGCGAAGATGCGGGTTCTTCGCGGCAGCGCCTTGGATATCTTCGGTTACACCGAAGAACGTAGGATGGAGCGGCAACTGGTCGTCGAGTACGAGCGGGTGATGGTCGCCGCTCTTGATCGCCTTTCTTCGGCCAGCATCGCCGACGTGATCGAACTTGCGGAGTTGCCCGAACGCATGCGTGGCTACGGTCACGTGAAGGAAAAGAACGTGCGCGACGCAAAACTCCGGGAAAAGGATCTCCTCGCGAAGATTGTCCGGCAGAACGTGGCGCTGGTGTCGGCGTGATGGGCGCGCATTCGGCTCAGGCGGTTTCGAGATACGGGCGCGTGGATGAGGCTCTCCTGACAGGCATACGTGGGCTCATCGGCGATCGGCTCGTCACTTCACTGCCGGTTCGCGAGCAGCACGGGCGGGACGAGTCCTATCACGACATGCATGCACCGGATGCGGTGGTGTATGCGACTTCCACCGAGGAGGTCGCCGCAGTGGTCCGGCTGTGCGCAAGCCATCGCATCCCGGTGGTTCCCTACGGTGCAGGAACCTCGCTTGAAGGGCATGTGTCTGCGATTCACGGTGGGGTTTGCATCGATCTGTCCCGGATGGACCAGGTTGTCGAGGTGCACGCAGAGGATATGGATGTCACCGTGCAGGCGGGGGTTACGCGTGAGGCCTTGAACCGGCATTTGCGCGACACCGGATTGTTCTTTCCGCTCGACCCGGGTGCGAACGCCTCGCTCGGCGGCATGGCGGCGACCCGCGCATCAGGGACGAACGCGGTGCGCTACGGGACGATGCGCGAAAATGTGCTCGCCCTGACGGTGGTGCTCGCCTCGGGCGAGGTGATCCGGACCGGGACGCGCGCCCGCAAGTCCTCGGCGGGCTACGATCTCACGCGTCTACTGGTGGGCTCGGAAGGAACTCTGGGCATCATTACCGAAGTCACGCTCAGGCTCCACGGAATTCCGGAGACGCTGTCTGCAGCGGTGGTGCCGTTCGACACCATTGAAGGTGCGGTACAGGCGGTGATCACCGTCATGCAACTCGGCGTGCCGATGTCGCGGATCGAGTTTCTCGACGAAGTGCAGATTTCCGCGATCAACGCGTATTCAAAGCGGGATTACGCGGTCAAGCCGACCTTGTTCCTGGAATTCGGCGGATCGGCCGCGGCTGTCGATGAACAGATCGCCACCGTGCGAGGCATTTGTGCCGAGCACGGCGGCGAAGACTTTCAGTGGGCGAGCGATCCTGCGGAGCGGGCGAAACTCTGGGAGGCCCGGCACAAGGGCGCCTATGCGTCGATGGCGATGCGCCCGGGTTCGAAGGCCTGGGCGACGGACGTCTGCGTGCCGATTTCGCGCCTCGCGGATTGCATAGCCGGCGCGCGCGCAGACGCCGCGAAAGCACCGTTTCCGTCGATGGTAGTCGGCCATGTCGGTGACGGCAATTTCCATCTGCCGATGCTGGTGGACGGCGACAACCCGGCCGAGGTCGATGCCGCGAAGCGCCTGAACGCGCAGGTGATCAACCGTGCCCTGTCAATGGACGGAACCTGCACGGGGGAGCACGGGATCGGTCTCGGAAAGATGGATTTCCTGCTGGCCGAGCACGGGCCGGTGGCAATCGGCGTGATGCGCTCGATCAAGCAGGCGCTCGACCCGCAGGGCATCATGAACCCGGGGAAAATGTTCGCTTAGTCACCGGAAGGTGCCTGCTCTCGGCTGCAGTCGAAAGTCCTCGAATATCGAAATCTGCTTGCGGGTTGCGATCGGCCGGGCGAGAGGCCTCGACCTGGCCGGCCCAAACGTACTGGAGAAATGAAATGACGGTAAAGACCATGCGAGCATGGCGCATACACAGCTACGGCGGCCCCGACGCACTGCAACTGGATTCGATGCCGCTGCCTGCGCCGAAGGCGGGCGAGGTGCTTGTCCGCGTCACGGCCATCAGTGTCAATCCGATTGACTGGAAAATGCGCGAAGGCATGCTGAAGGGCGTGTTCGCGATGTCGTTTCCGCGGGTGCTCGGGCGCGACTGCGTCGGAACGGTGGTCGAAAGCACGGACCCCGCACTCGCCGTGGGCGCACGCGTGTTGTGTGCTGCAGACCCCGCGAAAGACGGGACCAATTCGGAATATGCGCTCATGCCCGAGGCGCAGACTGCCCTTGTTCCTGATCCGGTCAGTGATGCGGATGCGGCCTGTCTCGGTGTGTCCGGCGTATCCGCCTGGATTCCGCTGATGGAAGACGCGAACATCCAGGCCGGGCAGCGGGTCCTTATTCACGCAGGCGCGGGAGGCGTGGGTCATATCGCGATTCAGCTTGCCCGTTTGCGCGGTGCAGAAATCTACGCAACCTGCAGCTCGTCCAACGCCGACTACGTGCGTTCGCTCGGAGCGGTTCGGACCATCGACTACCGGACCGAGGACTTCGTTGCGCTCACGCCCCCGTGCGATGCGGTACTCGATGTCATGGGCGGGGAGACCAACCGTCGCTCGTATTCGGTGCTGAAGCCCGGCGGCGTGCTGGTACGCTTGTCCGCCGCGCCGGTCGATCCGACTCCGCCGCGCGACGATGTGCGCACGGTGTTCTCCCGCATCGGCTGCACACGCGCACGGCTCGAGGCGCTGCTCGCGCTCGCCGTCGACGGCAAACTTGTCCCACTCGTCGGAAAGAGCGTCAGCTTCGCCGACTTGCCGTCCGCCTACGCCGCGAGCCAGACAGGCCATGTGCGTGGGAAGATCATCGTCACGGTGCCCTGAGGCCGCATTCGAACGGCCCTGCAAAACGCAATGTCCGGAGGAAGCATGAAATTCACGTCAAGCAGGTTCTTGCCGATAGCGCTTTTTGCATTGGCGGCGGGTGCGGCGACGGCGCAGGATTATCCCGTTCGACCGGTCAGATTCGTGGTCGGTGCGGCCGCAGGCAGTGCGGGCGACGTGGTAGGCCGGATGTTGTCGGATAATCTTGGCTCGATCTGGAAGCAGACGGGCGTCATCGAAAATCGGCCCGGAGCGGGCGGCATCATCGGCGGCAAGGCGGTACTCGGCGCTCCGCCCGACGGCTATACGCTTTTCGTTTCGGCGGGGTCGTATCTTGTTATCGCGCCGTCGACGACGGCGAATATGCCGTACGACGTCGAAAAGGATTTCACCGCCGTCGCATTTCTCGCTGAAATTCCGTTGCTGATCGGCGTCAATCCCAAGCTCCCGATCAGGAACCTTCAGGAACTCATCGCCTACGCCAAGGCCAATCCCGGCAAGATCAATTATTCCGCGAACACGCCGGGCACGTTCCCCAATCTGGCGAGCGAACTGTTTGCACAGCGCGCAGGTATCCAGCTCACGTTTGTTCCCTATAACGGCGCACTGGCGGCGATGCAGGACATCATGGGCGACCGCTTGCAGATGGCGGTCGAGGGCGTCTCTGCCTTTACCGGTGCGGTCAAGTCAGGCCAGTTAAGGCCGGTCGCGGTTACGTCGGCCACGCGTGTGGCGAGCCTCCCCGATATCCCGGCTGCGGGCGAGATAGTCCCCGGCTATGCCGCGGTCGGGTTCTATGCACTCATGGCCCATTCGAAAGTGCCGGATTCCATCGTTCGCAAGATCAATGCCGATGTGCGGCAGGTCCTGGCGCGGCCGGAGGTGTCGGCCAGGTTCGCCGAACTCGGCAACTACGTGAAGCTCATGAGTCCGGAGGAAACCACGGCGTTCATCCGCAAGGAGCGGACGACCTGGGAGGCAGTCATCAAGCAGCTTGGATTTGCGCCGCGCTGAGTAAGGGGCGCGCCAAGCGGTGCTGGCGATCCGCTGTCTTCGTGGTAAAATATTTTGGTCGGAGAGGTGGCGGAGCGGTTGAACGTACCGGTCTCGAAAACCGGAATAGGGGCAACCCTATCGAGGGTTCGAATCCCTCCCTCTCCGCCATTTATCAAGCAGTTTCAATGCGGTACTACCGAGTACGATCCTCGAGGCCTTTCTCCCGTCGCTTCTGGTGATCTTCAGCCAGGTGCGTTCAAACTGCAGCAGGTAAGCGGACGGGACCTGAGGAGGGGCGCACGATGCAGTTCGGATTGTTCTCGAATAACCGCCGGCCCAGGCGACGTCTTGGCGAAGGATGGGAACTCGACCTCGAAGAGGCACGGGTTGCCGACGAGGCGGGATTCTCCGAAGTCTGGTTTAGCGAACACGAGGCACCGGCAGAGCCCCTGATTGCCCGAGCCAGTGCCATCACAAAGCAGATCAAGCTCGGTCCTGCTGTTCGCCCGTTGCCCTTTTATCACCCGATACAGGTGGCGCTCGACTGCAACGCGAGCGATCAGCTTACCAACGGGCGCTACATGCTCGGCCTCGGCACCGGGTTTCGCCCGCATCGTGTTGCGTGGCGGGGGCAGGATCCCGCACAAATGCGCGAGATGACGCGCGAGTCGCTGGACGTGATCATGCGTCTGCTCAAGACCCGGCCGGAACCGTTTGACCTCGACGGCAAGTACTGGAAGGGCAAGCAACTCTATGTCGACATTGCTCCGGTGCAGCAGCCGCATCCCCCGATCGCAATGTCGGTTGCCAATTCCCGTGATTCGGCGAGGCTCTGCGGCCGGCTCGGCATGATGATGCTGACCAGCGATTTTGCAACCAACCATCATCTGAGCGAACTCGGTGACGGGCTCGTGGAAGGACAGGTCGAGGCGGGGCTTCCAAAATCTCGCGCCGGGTTGCACGCGTGCCGCGTCGTCTATGTCGCCGCCACCGACGGCGAGGCGCGCGATGACATGCGTGAGTCGTATAACGAAACCATCGCCTGGGAAGTCGCCAATACGCCGTGGCATCAGCAGGAACGCATTCCCGCCGGTGGCACGTTTGCCGACATCAACTTCGACTATCTCGTGGATACCGGCAATCTTTTTGTCGGTTCGCCCGCGACCGTGCGGCAGATGATCGAGAGTTTCCACAAGGACGTGGGTGGCTTCGGAACGCTGCTGTTTCACAGCGGCCGCGACTACGCCACGCCGGAGAAGGTCCGCAATTCGATCCGGACGTTCGGGCGCGATGTCGCGCCCGCATTGCGCGATCTTTAGCACGCTGCGGCGTGCCGTACACTTGCCGTAGAGCGAGGGCGGCCGTCGCTCAAATGAGGAGGCGCGGCCCGATGGTCAAGCGATTCGCATCTTTCCTGGCAGTCTGTCTGGTCGCGTCGGTGGCGAGTCGCGGCGCGCTCGCGCAGGTCTGGCCCGCCAAACCGCTCCGCTGGATCGTTCCGATTGCCGCGGGCGGGACCACCGACGTTGCGACGCGGCTCCTCGCAGCAGGGGTGTCTCAGGCGCTTGGCCAGCCGGTCCTCGTGGAAAACCGTCCTGGTGCGGCGACGATCATCGGCACCGAAGTGGTCGCGAAGGCAGCGCCTGACGGGTACACGCTTCTTTCGGTGGATAACGCGCTAGTCCTGAACACCGCGCTCTACCAGAAGCTGCCCTACGATCCGGAGCGTGATCTCGATCCGGTCGCGCTCTACGGCCGCGTACCGCTGATGATCACCGTACGGGCATCGCTACCGGCAAAAAACATCGCCGAGTTGATTGCGCTCGCCAAGGACGATCCCGGCAGGATCACGTTTGGTTCTGCCGGCAAGGGCAGTCCGCATCACCTGTTACAGGAACTGTTCAAGCAGCGCACGGGGACCGAATTTACCCATGTGCCGTACAAGGGTGGCTCGCCGGCGGTAGCTGAACTCGTCGCGGGTCGGCTCGATATCAGCGTCACCAACTGGGGCAGCGTCGCCGGGCATGTCGATGCGGGCCGTTTGCGCGTGCTCGCAGTCAGCGCCGCGCAGCGCAGCCCGCGTCAGCCGCAGATTCCGACCATCAAGGAGGTCGGCGGCCCGGAGATGGATGTGGTCGCCTGGCAGGGCGTGCTCGTGCCCAAAGGCACACCTAAGGCAATCATCGACCGGCTCAATACAGAGATCGTCGCCGTGCTGCGCTCGCAGAAGGCAACGGACGCTCTCGGCGAGGCAGGGATCCACACCGCGCCCAGCACGCCGGCGGAATTTGCTGCCTTGCTGAAGAGCGAACGCTCCCTGTGGGAACCCTTGATCCGGTCCTGGAAAATCACACTGGATTGATCCGGCGCGACGGGCGGTGTCCGTCAGCCCTGTTGGTCTGCGCTTTAGTCCGCGTATCTAGTCGGCTTTAGCGCCGGTTTTCTCGACAATCGCCTTCCAGGCAGGCGCTTCCTGGCGCATCCGATCCAGTGTCTCGGCCGGTGTCGTGCCGCCCGTGATCCACCCCTGCTCGGCATACTTCTTCTGCAGGTCCGGCTCCGAGAACACGCTGCGAAGATCCTGCGAGATGCGGTTGACGGCGGCGGTGTCCGTGCCCTTGGGGGCCGCGAGCGCCCACCAGTTGCCCAGCAGCACACCGGGCGGAATGCCGATTTCCGCCGTGGTCGGCAGGTTCGGTGCGGCTTTCAGGCGTTCGTTCGCGCCCACAGCGAGCGGACGGATCTTGCCCGATGCGATGTGGGGAACGAGAAGGCCGTAGCTGTGGATCAGCATCTGGATGTTGTTCGCGAGCAGCGCCTGCAAACCGGGCTGCGAGCCCCGATACGGGACATGCGTCATCTGCGCGCCCATCAGCTCCGAGAGCATGTAACCGGACAGATGGGGCACGGTCGCGGCTCCGGGAGAGCCGTAGTTCAGCTTTCCGGGGTTGGCTTTTGCGTACGCCGTGAACTCGGTGAAGTTCTTCGCGGGTACCGCGTCGTTGGTGATGAGGAGATAGGGAGTGTCCGCCACGAATGTCGCAGGCACGAGTGCCTGCAAGGGATCGAACCCGAGGTTCTTGAACAGGAACTGGTTGATCACGAAGTTGTTCGTCGGGCCGAATAAAAGTGTGTGGCCATCGGCAGGAGACTTGATCACTTCCTGTACGCCGATGTTGCCCGCGGCGCCGGTCTTGTACTCGATGATTATGGTCTGTCCGAGGCGCTTCTCGAGCCCGGGCTGCACCATGCGCAGGATGATGTCGCCGCTTCCTCCCGCCGCGTAGGGCATGATGATCCTGATCGGCTTCTCGGGGTAGGCGGACAGCGCCGGACCGGATTGCAGCGTTAGTGAGGCAGTCATGCAAACTGCGGCAAGGCCGGAAATCAGCTTAAGCATCGTCGATTGCTCCTGAGTGTTAAAGCTTGTAGCCGAAGACGCTGGCGCCCGTGGCTTTTTCCAATGCGCGACCAAAGCGGTACTTGAGTTCCGGCGCATCAAAGGGCGGCTGTTCGAGTTTCTGCTCCGCGTCGCTGAAGGGTTCGACTTCGAGGACCACGAAGCTGTGTCCCTTGCCGTCAACCGCCGCGTCGAAGCCTTTTTCCAACTCCGCGATGCTCGAAAAACTGAACACGCGCTCCAACCCCATTCCGCGGGCAATCGCCGGATAGTCATTGGTCGGCCCGTTGGGAAGGTCGGCATTCGATGTCGCACCGTAGGCACGGTTCGACACCAGAAAATGTACGAGATTCGGCAGGTTCATTTCCCGTTCCACCATCAGCATCCCGGGGTTCATGCAGAACGCACCGTCGCCCATGAAGGCCCAGAACGTCTGATCCGGCTGTGCACAGGCAAGGCCGGAACCGAACATGGTGGACAGGCTCATTGATGCGTCGAGATAGAACGTCCTTTCCGTATCGCGCGCCGCAGCCCACCAGGCCTGGCCGGAATTGCCCGCGGAAGTGATGATCCATTGATGGGTGCGCCGGGCGGCAATGAACTTGAAGCAGTCGATATATCGCATGGCGGCGCCTATTTCAGAAGACCACGGGTTAGCGCGACCACCGTCGGGCGCGCGAACGTGCGGCTGTGGCGGTAGGCACGCCCGATTTCACCAATATCTTCGGGCTTGTCGATGATCGTGTAGGGCATGGCGAGCGCCTGGAGAACCGGCTGGAGGTAGAGTCCGTTGGACTCGTGGTGCTTGTGATGGTCGCCGAACGCCCCCCGAAGGGTGATGATCGTCAGCAACGGAATCTCGTAGCTGTAGTTGATCTTCGTGATCGCGTATATCACGGTCATGAATCCCGAGGCCCCCATCAGCGCGGCCGATCCCAGCCCGCCCATGTAGGCACCCGAGCACAG
>CANIEV010000034.1 GCA_947466535.1 Betaproteobacteria bacterium | reverse complement strand
TGACAAGCGCCGTTCCGCCCTTCATCTCATCGGACATCAAATTGTTCCTGATCAGTAAGATATTCGAGCACGGAATGCGCGCCCGTCGAACAAGTCAGACAACTCCACCCTGACCCGCCATCGCATCGAGTTCGCCGATGTTGGATTCCTTGCTTCCATCAATGATCCCGGGAATGTCTGCCTCGTCCACCATGACGTGAATGCCGCTTCCATCGCGCCGGATATTCGGGCCGTAGGCACAGAAACCGAGACACTTGCTCCGTCGGACCTCAACCCGTCCTTCCGCCATGCGTTCGATGGCATCGGCCAACTGTACGGATCCGCGCGCACCGCAGGACGCATCGCTCGCATCCCGCCGGTTGACACAAACGAATACACGCGGCTTTTTCACGGCGCGGGCGGCTTCAGACAGGATTGCGCAGGGGAATCTTCGACAGGTCGAGATTGTAGAAGCGCGCCGGATTTTCGACGGTGATCTTGCGCTTCTGCGCCTCGGTGATGTCGCTGCGGCCGAGCAATTCGTTGCCCGAGCCTTCGCGCGCTTCAAGGTGCGGCATGTCCTCGGCTGCGAGCACGTGATCCTCGCCGAGGTATTCGATCACCTGCGGCAGCAACTGCTCGTCCGCCTCGCAGGTCACATAGATGCGATCCTTGAAGGACTCCGGGTTCTTGCTTGGCATAAGCGGCAACCCGAAGGACTTGCGGAAGAAATGCGCCACCGGATAGTAATGATCGATCCGCTCGTAGAACCAAGGCATCCAGCCCGACCCGCCTTCCAGGAAGATCGCCTTCAGTTTCGGATGGCGGTCGAGGATGCCTCCGCCGGTGAAACTGAAAAAGCCCATCAGCAGCGGCAGGGTGAAGGAGATGTTCAGCGAACTCATGTGTTCGTTGCACATGTTGCGCGTACCGGGGTCGCTCCAGCCGACGTGCACGGCCACCGGCAGGTCATGGGCAGCCGCGGCCGCCCAGACCTTGTCGTACTCGGGCGCGTGGAGCATCTTGCTGCCGACGGTGCCGAAGGTGACCAGTCCCACCGCGCCCGCCTTCTTTACCCGCTCGATCTCCTTCACCGCGAGATCGGGGCTGCGCATCGGCAGCACGCCGACCCAGCGCAGGCGATTGGATTCGGCGCAGCGCTCAGCCACCCAGTGGTTGTAGCTGATCTGGAGGTGACTCTCGAAATCGTCGTCCTCGCTGAGAGAAATCAGGAACAGCGTCGGGTAGATGACCTGCAGATCGATGCCCGCGTTGTCCATCGCCTTGAGCCGCATCGGAACATCCATCAGCGACTGGTGCCCCGTGCCGTAGGCCTTCATCTTTGCGTGCTCGGAGGTGAGCGGACACCCGACCTGGACGGTGCCGTTGCCCCATGTCCACTGCACCGCCTTGCCGTCAACCAGCCAGAACGAGTTGTCCACGCCCATGTAGGGCGCTTTTTCGGGCGGAACCGTGATCGCGATCGGACGACGGCTCTGATACTTCTTGGGCAGGTAGTTCCACGTCTCTTCGACTTCGTAGACGTGCGAATCCGCATCGATGAAATTGAGCATCACTCCTCCTTTGTGGGTGCAGCATGCTCCGGATGCGTTTTTGTTATTCCGCCCGGCTGAAGCCGGAGCGGACGCATTTCCGTAGCAACCTATCGAATTTCAACGCAGGCCGCTTTATTAGCACGGAACCCGATTCGCCGGCAAGCATTTCTGCGGCGAAACACGACGATCACGCCGTCGCGATCAATCGTCCGGCCGGGCGAGGTTCTCCCTGAGCCGGCCGAGCAGACGCTTGAGCGCATCCTGCTCCGAGCGCGAGAGTCCGCGCACCGCCTTCTCGTTCACCGACTGGATGTCGGGAACCACCGTCGGATAGACACGCCGGCCCTTGGCCGTCAGGAACACGTTCACCTTGCGCTGATCGTCCGGATGCGCGCGCCTGCGCACGAAGCCGTGGCGCTCGAGCCAGTCGACCGCAGCGACCGTCGTCGGGCCGCGCATCTTCACCCGCGCGGCCAGTTCGCTCTGGGTCAGTCCGTCCTCCGCCCACAGCACGCGCAGAAACGGCCACTGGCCGAAATTCACGCCGTGACTGCCGATCAACCCGGAGAACTGGCGCACAAAGCTGCGCGTTGTATCCCACATCAGGTAGCCGATCGTGCTTTCCGCGTCGTAATAGACCTTCCGTGACGACGTCGTTTTTTTGGTGCGCTGCGTCATCGGTCTGGCGCGGGATGCGGAAGATTTTTTCTTCGGTCTGGACATTGACAAGGGTGCGCGCTCCAACCTAGGATTATATTTAGTAGGTTACTATCGAATTAACTTTCGTCGCTTCAAAATCACAAACAACCACGCGCGACGGATGGCCAAAGAATAAGAGCATTCAGCGTCCTGCGGACGTACTCCGCATCGAACACAGAGCCTTCGCCGGCAGCGCGAAAGCCGGAATTATGGGCCCTGTCCTCCAGAAAGGAATACCGTTGACCAAGGTCACCGAAGAAACAATTCATGTAGACGGATGTCCGCTCCATGTGCGGCGCTCGGGCGAAGGACGCACCCTGCTCTATCTTCACGGCGCGCATGGCATGGGAAGCTGGAATCCGTTTTTCGACACACTCGCCGCACACGGATCGCTCTGGGTTCCGGATCATCCCGGATTCGGAAAATCGCAGCCGCGCGGTCCGGTGGATGTCATCGCCGACCTGGCCTACGTGTATCTCGACCTGATCGAGCAGGCGGGCCTCTCGGACGTACACGTGATCGGCCACTGCATCGGCGGCTGGACCGCACTCGAGATGGCGGTGCGTCAGCCCGGAGCAATCTCCGGCCTGACTTTGCTCAATTCCGCGGGTGTGCATGTCGACAAGGTTCCCGTCGGCGACTTCTTCATGGCAACCATCGACAAGCAGCCCAACCTGCTGTTTGCCGATGTGGAACGCGGGCGCGGCCTGCTGGACAAGGAAATCGCCGCGGTCGATGACGTGACCATGCATGCCAATCGCATCATGGCGGCGCGGCTGTCCTGGTCGCCCCGCTTGTTCGACCCGAAGCTCGAACGCTGGCTGAAGCGAATCAAGGTTCCCGCCTCGGTTGTATGGGGGGACTCGAACAAGGTGTTTCCGCTTGCCTACGGCGAGGCACTCGCCCGGCTGGTGCCGAACGCCAGCCTGTCGGTGGTGAAGAATGCCGGCCACCATGCCCATCTCGAACAGCCGGCCGCCACGGCCGAGACCATCATCAAAAGTGCGAGGCTCTCATGAAAGTCTTCATGTTCCACCTGATGCCCTACCTCCACATGGACCTGAACTACGAGTCCAAGTGGGAGTCTCCCTGGGTGGTGATGCCGAATACGGAGTATGACCCGCAGAAAGGCCACGTTCTCTATAACCGCTACCTTGACGAACTCGAACTTGCGGCCGAACTCGGCCTGGACGGCGTCGCAGTCAACGAACATCACCAGACCGCCTACGGCCTGATGCCTTCGCCGGTCGTGACGGCATCGGCCCTGTCCCGGCGCATCAAGAAAGCCAAGATCGCGATTCTCGGCAGTGCCTTCTGCCTTCGCGACAACCCGCTCACGCTCGCCGAAGAGCACGCGATGATCGACAACATCACCGGCGGCCGGATGATCACCGGCATGGTCCGCGGCATCGGCGCGGAATACCACGCCATGGCTGTGAACCCCGCGCATTCGCTTGAGCGCTTCCAGGAGGCGCACGACCTCGTGATCCAGGCCTGGACCCAGCCCGGCCCTACCTCGTTCCACGGCAAATACTTCCATCTCGACTATGTGAACACCTGGCCGCGCCCGTTCCAGCAACCGCATCCGCCGATCTGGTGCCCGTCCACCGGCAGTTCCGAAACCATCGAGTGGGCGGCGCATCCCTCGCGCAAGTACGTGTACCTGCAGAACTACAGCCCCCTCAAGTCGGTGGCACGCTTCCTCAATGCCTACCGCGAAGCCGCCGAGAAAATACACGGCTACGTCGCTTCCTCCGAGCAGATCGGCTGGGCGGCACCCGTGTACGTCGCGGATACCGACGAGAAGGCGCGCACCGAAGCCAAGGCGCACATCGAGACGCTCTTCAACAAGTTTCTCGTGATGAGTTTCGACATGATGTTCCCGCCAGGGTATCTCTCGCTCGACTCGGCGCGCCGCATGGTGGCGCACAAGAAGTCGGTCATGGGCGGGCAGACGGTCGACAGCCTGATGGAACAGGACATCATCATCTTCGGCAGCCCCGACACGGTTCGGAAGAAGCTCACTCATGCGCACAACACCCTCGGCTTCCAGAATTTCGTGGCCCTGCTGCAGTTCGGCACCCTGCCGCGGGACCTGACCGAACGCAACATCCGCCTGTTCACGTCCGAAGTAGCTCCCGCACTGCGCGATCTGACCGACAAGCAGTACGCCGGCTTCGAAGTATCCAAAACCCCAGCCCTCGCCTAGGACTCCATCATGCTCGAACAACTCAAATTCAATGGCGCCCGCGTGATCATCACCGGCGCGGGGCAGGGCATCGGCGAATCCTGCGCGGAGGCTCTCGGCGAACTCGGCGCCCATGTCGTTCTGGTCGGCAAGACTCTCGAGAAACTGGAGCGCGTGAAGGCGGGACTGGACAAGAAAGGGGTCGTGAGCGAGGTTCACGCCTTCGATGTCTCGGTGGAGGCGGATGTGCTTGCATTCCGTGACAAGCTCGCCCAGTCCGACAAGCCGCTCAAGGCGCTGATCAACAACGCCGGGACCAATCTGGTCAAGCGCCTCGAGGACCTGCAGAGCGAGGAATGGCACCGGATCCTGGGCATCAACCTCCACAGCATCTACTACCTGTGCAAGGCCTTCATGCCCCTGCTGGAAAAGGCGCCGGGAGGGGGCTCGATCGTGAATGTGGCCTCGACCTTCGGGGTCATCGGTTTTCCGAGCATGCCGGTGTATTGCGCCTCCAAGGGCGCGATACTTTCATTGACCCGCCAGCTTGCAATCGACTACGGACCGAAGGGCGTGCGCACCAACTCGCTCTGCCCCGGCCCGACGCTCTCGCCGCGGGTGCGCGGCTACATGGAAAGCAACGCAGTCAACGGCGACGCGACCCGAAAAATGGTGCCGCTGGGGCGCCTTGCCGAATGCAGCGAGATCGCGAACGCGATCGTGTTCCTCGCCTCGGATGCCGCGTCGTTCTTCAACGGGGCGGCGGTGGTGGTCGACGGCGGCCAGACGATCAACTGATCATCCGTCGCCGCCTTCCCCCTCAGGGCTGCGGTGCGTCCCGCAGGGCGCGCCGCAGGATCTTGCCCACATTGGTCTTGGGAAGCTCCGAGCGGAATTCAATGCTCTTGGGACGCTTGTAGCCGGTCAGGTTCTGCCGACAGTGCAGTGCCAGCGCCTCCTCGGTAAGAGCCGGATCCTTTTTCACCACATAGAGCTTCACCGCCTCGCCCGAGTGCTCGTCGGGCACACCCACCGCAGCGCATTCCAGCACCCCGGGGTGCATCGCCACGACACCCTCGATCTCGTTCGGGTACACGTTGAAGCCCGAGACGATGATCATGTCCTTCTTGCGATCGACGATCCGCACGAAGCCTTTCTCGTCCATCACGCCGATATCGCCGGTGGAAAAAAAGCCGTCCGCGCTGATCGCCTCTGCGGTCTCCTGCGGCCGGTTCCAGTAGCCGCGCATCACCTGCGGCCCGCGAACGCAGATTTCGCCCGATTCGCCGACCGGCATCGCTTTGCCGCCTTCGCCACGGATTTCGACCTCGGTCGAGGATATCGGCAGACCAATCGCACCGTTGTAGCCTGCCAGGTCCAGCGGGTTTATCGTGACACCGGGCGATGTCTCCGACAGCCCGTAGGCCTCGACCAGCGTGCACCCGGTCACCTGTTTCCAGCGATCCGCCACCACCTTCTGTACCGCCATCCCTCCGCCCAAGGACACGCGCAGCGCGGAGAAGTCCAGCTTGGAAAAATCCTCGTGGTGAAGCATCGCGTTGAACAGCGTGTTTACGCCGGTGATCATCGTGAATCGGTGCCGTCCGAGTTCTTTCACCAGACCGGGAATGTCTCGCGGGTTGGTGATCAGCACGTTGCAGCCGCCTATCTTCAGCATCGTCAGGCAGTTCGCGGTGAGCGAGAACACGTGATACAGCGGCAGCGCCGTGATCATCACCTGCGGCTGGTCGCCGATGAAGGGCGTGAGCCAGGCCGCGGACTGCTCGACGTTCGCGACGATGTTCCGGTGCAGGAGCGTCGCGCCCTTGGCGGTTCCGGTGGTGCCCCCGGTGTACTGCAGGAAAGCCACATCCTCCAGGTCCACATCGACAGGCTTGAACTCGAGCGCACCGCCCTCGGCAAGCATGGCGTTGAACCGGACCGCGCCGGGAATGTTCCAGGCAGGAACTTTTTTCTGCACGTAGCGAAGCACCGCGTTCACCACGACCCCCTTGAGCCCGAGCAGGTCGCCGAGCGCCGCCATCACCACATGCTTCACCCCGGTACGCGCGATCACGTCCTGCAGCACATGGGCGAAGTTCTCGAGAATGACGATGACCTCGGCACCCGAATCCTTGAGCTGGTGTTCGAGTTCGCGCGGCGTGTAGAGCGGATTCACGTTTACAACGATGCATCCGGCGAGCAGTGCGCCGAAGATCGCGGGCGGGTACTGAAGGCAATTGGGCATCATGATCGCAACGCGCGCGCCCTTCGCAATGCCGCGCGCCTGCAGCCAGCCGGCGAATGCGCGCGACATGCGCCTCGTATCCGCGAAGCTCAGGGTCTTGCCCATGTTCTCGTAGGCGGGGCGGTCCGCAAACGCCGCCGCGCTCTTCTCGAACAGCTCGCCGACCGAGCGATGCTGCCGCCAGTCAATCTCCGCCGGCACCCCGGGCGGATAGCTCTTCAGCCAGACCTTTTCCATGCCACCTCCTCCCGCATGCTGTTGCGCATGTTCACGCGTGAAGAATACCGCGGCAGGGCAAATGATGTGGCCGATATCGATGCGGCGGCCAACGCCCCGTCAGTAGCTCATCGCCGCGACAAACGCCGGCCTTGCAGCCACGCGCGCATACCAACCGGCGACGTGCGGTCGCCCGGCAATCATCGGGGCGAGGTCGATCTGAACCAGCCGGTGCACGAAGGGCGCGACGTCGACATCGGCAAGCGTGTAGTCGGGACCCGCGAGCCAGGGGCTCGAGGCCAGTGCCGATTCCATGCGGTCCAGCATATCGCCGAGCTGATCGACCGACGGGCGGATTTCTGCATCGGTGTAGCCTTCGCGCGCGGCGCGGCGCCAGCGCGCAGCCTTGCCCTTGTCCGGCATCATCCGTACTGCCGCGTCGAGTTCCTCGTCGCTCATCTGCACCGCCTGCGGGCGGATGTTCTTCATGAACGAGGGAATCTTCACCGCCTCGGTGGGGACATCATCGACGTACTTGGTCCAGATTCGCACCGCCGCGCGCCCCGCGGCCAACTTCGGCAGAAGCGGTGCCTGCGGATACGCGTCTTCGAGATACTCGTTGATGATCCGTGACTCGGTCACCTTGACACCGCCGTCAATCAGCACCGGCACCATCGCCGCGGGATTGATCGCGAGAAACTCCGGCCGAACCTGGTCAAAGCGCCGCAGGTTGAGCACATGCCCGGCCCAGGAGAGACCTTTTTCTTCGATGCAGATCCTCACCTTCTGCGAGCAGGTGGAGTTCCATGCGTGGTAGAGCTCGATCATGGTCTGCACTCCGGAGCGTTGATGGCCCGCAGGCCGGGTCACTCGATGGCGTTCGCCCGTTGCACGCTTGCGATCATCGTCGACACCAGCAGGAACTGGCGGCGCGATTCCGGCGTGGATGCGGCCTTGCGCAGCTCCGCAAAATTCTTCTCCCTCTCCTCGTCGGTCTTGGCGATCAGGCGCTTGAGGTTGCGGATCGAGTGCTCCTGCACATACTCGATGTTCACCGTACGTCGCTGGCGCTCGTAATGATCGATCATCGAGTCATCGCCTTCGCCGCGGCACACCGGGCCGAGCTTGCCGGCGAGAGTGATCGCGTCGTGTATGCCGCCGTTCAGCCCGAACCCGCCGATCGGGTTGTTCAGGTGGCAGGCGTCGCCCGCAAGAATCACCCGACCGACACGGAAGCGCTTGGCCACGCGCTGGTGAACCTTGTAGATGCTCTTGTAGCTGATCGGGTAGCGCCCCGGGATCGCCTGCAGACCCTGCATCCGCTCCTCGACGCGCGCCTCCGACAGCGTCTCCTCGTCGGACTCCTCGGGCTGCGCGGGAAAGGCGGCGCGCCAGAGTCCGGGAGGACCGTCGCCCGGCATCTTGAATATCGCGCACCACTCCTTCGGGTCCGCGACATAGGCGTTCGGCGTGAATCCGGTCTGCGCCAGATCCACCGTGGAACTGATCACCACGAAGCGCTCCGGCCAGGTGAAGCCCTCGAGTTCCACACCGATCGCCTTGCGAACCGCGCTCTTTCCGCCGTCGCAGCCGACCAGCCAGTCCGCCTCGAACCGATCCTCGCCGCCGGGCGTCTTCGCGGTCACGATCACCTTGTCACCGGTCTGCTCGACGCCGGTGACCTCGTGCGAATAGCGCACCCTGGCGTTCGGCTCCTTCTTGACGAAGGAATCGATGATCGGCGTGAGCTTGTGCTGCTCGAGGTGCAGGCGGTACGGATAAGGCGTGAGATCGGCGATCTCGCCGATGTCCCATTCAACGATCAGGCCCTGCTTGCGGTCGCGAATCTGCCAGTGGGGCACACGGATACCCGTCCGGTGCATCTCGTCGGTGATGCCGTAGGGCGCCATCATCTCCAGCGTCGGCGGATGGAAGCTGCCGGCGCGCAGGTCCACCGTCAGTCCCGGCTCGGCCTCGAGCACCGTGACTTCGATGTCCTGGCGCGCGAGCGCGAGCGCGGTGAGCAGGCCGACCGGGCCGGCGCCGGCGACGATTACTTTCTGTTTTGCGGTCATGCGGATTCCATGGAAGTTTCGGACGAAGCCCCCGCCGGAGCGATGCCGGGGCTTGTGCGGATGAATCGCAGGACGTTACTATCGCCGCCGACCGGTGTCAAATTGATCAGACGTCTTCCTATTATTTATCGCCCTGAAAAAAACCAGACCGACCGGAACCCATGACTGCCCCCGTCAGAAAATCCGCCCGCGCCCGCCTGAAATCCGTTCATGGCCGTCCCGGTTTCATGATCCGGCGCGCGCACCAGATCGCGCTTTCGGTGTTCGCCGACACACTAGCGCCCCTGGAAGTCACCTCGACCCAGTTCGGCGTATTGATCATCCTCGGCTGCATGCCCGGCATCGACCAGATCACGCTCGCGCGGCTGCTCGGGTTAGACCGATCGACCACCGCGATGGTGGTGGATCTGCTCGTAAATCGGGCCCTCGTTGCACGCACCGTGCACGGCACCGACCGCAGGAAGCGCGAGTTGCTGCTCACCAAGGCGGGAAAGAAAGTCGTCGAACGCGGCGAGCCGCTGGCCAAACGTGCGCGGGACGTGCTGCTCGAGCCCTTCGAGGCGGACGAGCGGCGCGAATTCATGCGCCTGCTCGAGAAGTTCACCCGGCATTTCAACGACAGCGTTCGTGTCCGCGTTGAACAACCGGACACGAAAGCCCGGCGGACGAAAAAGCAGAGTCCGCCTTAGCCGGGCATGATCCCCGCCGCGCGCCCGCCGTCGACCACGAGGATGTGGCCGTTGATGTAGGTATCGGGTCGCGCCAGAAACGCGATCGACGCGGCGATCGTCTGCGGATCGATCAGCCTGCCGAGCGGTTCGGCTTTCGCCATCCGGGCGCGCACTTCCTCGGGCTGGACACGGGTCATGTCGGTATCGACCGCGCCCGGCGCCACCGCGTTGACGCGGATCTTCCTTGGCGCAAGATCGATCGCCATCGCGCGGGTCAGCCCCACCAGCCCTGCCTTGGCGGCGACGTAATGCGCCGCGTTCGGCATGCCGAGGTACCCCCGCGACACGACGTTCACGATGCGGCCGCCGTCGTTCATGCGCTTGGCCGACTCCTGCCCGCCGATGATCGCGCCGAGGATGTGCACATCGCACATCGCGCGCACGTCCGCTTCCGTGATCTCGAAGAACGGCCGTATGGTGTAGCTGCCCGCACAGTGCACGAACACATCGATCTTGCCCACCGAATCCAGTGCCGCCGCCATCGACGCACGGTCGCATACATCCGCCTTGGCTGCGCGCACGCCCTTGGGCAACGCGTCCTTCGGATCCGTTCGGTCGAGCGCCAGCACCTCGTAGCCATCGGCCACGAGCAGCGCAGCTGCAGCCGCACCGATGCCCCGGATGCCGCCGGTCACCACCGCAATCGGCGCGCTCATACGACCAGAGCAATCTTGCCGATGTGCACGCTCGATTCCATCCGGGCGTGCGCCTTCGCGGCGTCCGCAAGCGGCAGAATCGAATCCATCACCGGCTTCACCTTGCCCGCTTCGATCAACGGCCAGACGTTCTGCAGCAGGCTTTTCGCGATCGCGCCTTTTTCCGCGATCGAGCGCGGACGCAGCGCGGAACCGGTGAGCGTGATGCGCTTTCTCAGGAACTGGCCGAGATCGATCGTCGCCTCACGGCCGCCGAGCAGGGCGATCATCGCGATCCGTCCTTCGGTGGCGAGCGAGGAAATGTTCTGCTTCAGATAGCTCGCCGCCACCATGTCGAGGATGACGTTCACACCCTTGCCGCCGGTCTCCTCCTTGATGATCGCCGCGAAGTCTTCGGTCTTGTAGTTGATCGCCCGGTCGGCGCCGAGCTTGAGGCAGGCTTCGCACTTTTCCGCCGTGCCTGCGGTGGTGTACACCTTCGCGCCGAACGCCTTGGCGAGCTGGATCGCGGTGGTGCCGATGCCGCTCGATCCGCCGTGCACCAGGAATATCTCGCCGGACTTGAGCTTCACGCGGTCGAACACGTTGTGCCAGACGGTGAAGAAGGTCTCGGGCAGGGTCGCGGCCTCGGCCATCGACAGGCCCTTCGGCACCGGAAGACACTGCTCCGCGGGTGCGGTGCAGTATTCCGCGTAGCCGCCGCCCGCCACGAGTGCCGTCACCGCATCGCCCTCGCGCCAGGCGCCCGCCCCCTCGCCGCAGGCCACCACCGTACCGGCGATTTCCAGTCCCGGGATGTCCGATGCCCCCGGCGGCGGCGGATAGTTGCCGCGCCGCTGCTCGACATCCGGGCGATTCACGCCCGCGGCCGCCACCTTCACCAGCACCTCGCCCGGCTTCATTGCCGGCACAGGCCGCTCGGCGATGCGCAACACCTCGGGTCCGCCCGGCTGGGCGATCTCGACTGCTTTCATTGTCTTGGGTAAGGACACGTCATGCACTCCTGTGAATTTTTCGCTTCAGGATCGCCGGATTCTCTCGACTCAATCTGAAATTGTCGCACGACGAAGAAACGCACCGGGCGCGGCGCGACCGGATCAGCGTCCGCGCGCAAGCAGGATCGCATACCCCACGGCCAGCACGCCAAGGCTCGCATACGCCGCCCCCCACGCGCCCACATTGCCCTGCCCGCCCGCGGCATCAAGGATCACGCCGAACACCAGCGGCGACACCAATCCGGCGCCGAATCCGAGCATCGAATGAAACGCGAGCGTCGCGCCGCGTATCCGGGGATCGGCGCCTGTGACTACTGCCGCGGTCATCGCGGAGGAGTCGCCCATCACCAGCGCCATGTGCAGCGTGGCGAACAGGGCCACCGCAATCCACGGCAAGGACGCACTGAACCCGAACAGCGCGCTGCCGATGCCCGAGGCGAGCATCGCTATCCAGACCACGCGCCGCCTGCCAAAGCGCAGTGCAAGTTCATTGCCCGCGATGCTCGAAGGCGGCCCGATCAGGTTGGCGATCGCCGCAACCGCCACCGGGGACAACACCAGCCAGCTCGCGCCGCCCTGCGACTGCGCGAACACGAGAAAGGCCACCAGCCAGGAGCGCGATCCGAACAGTTCCCAGCAATGCACGCCGTAGCCGAACATGTAGGGGCGCACCCCGCGCTGCGCGAGCACCGGGCGGAAATCGAGCATGTTGTGCGCCACATGCGGCGCAGGCGTTCTCTTCGGCAATCCCCAGAGCACCATCGCGCCGGCAACGATCGGCCCGACAGCCGCGAACGCGAAGGCCGCCTGCGGTGAAATCACCGAACCTATCCACCCGGCCTGCACGATCGAAAGGCTCGTACCCACGCCGAAGATCGCGGTATAGAAGGAGGTCGCCCGCGACTGCGCCACGCCGCTGGTGTTGTCGGCAAGCGCCCGCAGGCCGGGCATGTAATTGCCGGCGACACCGACGCCGAGCAGGAACTGGAATAAAAGGCCACTCGCGAACCCGCGCGCGAACACCGCCATGCCGACCAGCGCCGCAGCAGCGATGAGGCTGGACGCGAAATAGATGATGCGCGCGTCCCGGCGGTCGGTGAGCCCCGAGAGCAAGGGCACCGCGAGCAGGTAGCCGCCGAAGAACATGCCCGAGACCAGGCCCGCCTCGGAATTTGACATGCCCCAGGCGGGCTGGAGTTGCGGCAGCAGCGTCGGAAAGCTCGCAAAACCCGTCAGGCTGAACACCTGCGCGACGCACATCCATGTGATTACGCGAGCGGGCGTACGGGTCACCGAGAGTGTTCGTTCAATCATTCGCGCACCGGCGTGCGAGTGACCACGCCCGCAAGCGTGCCGGGTATCGACTTCACCGGGCGCGCGCGTCCGCGACGGGAATTCCGCCGCTCAGCGGTTCTTGAATTCGGGCTTGCGCTTCTCGACGAACGCGCTCATGCCTTCCTTCTTGTCCTCGGTGGCGAACAGCGCGTAGAACATCCGCCGCTCGAACAGCGTGCCCTCGGCAAGCGGCGCCTCGTAGGTGCGGTTCACGCATTCCTTGGCGGCAAGCACCGCCTGCAGCGGGTATTCGGAGATCTGCGCCGCGGCGGCAAGCGCCTCGTCAAGCAGCTTGTCCACCGCCACCACGCGCGACACCAGCCCGGCGCGCTCGGCCTCGGCCGCATCCATGAAGCGGCCGGTGAGCACGAGATCCATCGCCTTGGCCTTGCCCACCGCGCGCGGCAGGCGCTGCGTGCCGCCCGCGCCGGGGATGACCCCGAGCTTGATCTCGGGCTGGCCGAACTTCGCGGTCTCGGAGGCGATGATGATGTCGCACATCATCGCGAGTTCGCATCCGCCGCCGAGCGCGTAGCCCGACACCGCCGCGATGATCGGCTTTCGCACCAGCTTCACCCGGTCCCAGTTGCGGGTGATGAAGTCGCTGCGGTAGACGTCCATGAAGTTCCAGTCCTTCATGCCGCCGATGTCCGCGCCCGCGGCGAAGGCTTTCTCGCTGCCGGTGATCACGATCGCGCCGATGCCGTCGTCCGCGTCGAACTTGAGGAAGGCGTCGAGCACTTCGGTCATCAGGTCCTCGTTGAGCGCGTTGAGCGCCTTCGGACGGTTGAGCGTCACCAGGCCGACGCGACCGCGGGTTTCGCTGAGTATGTATTCGTACGCCATGTCACTCTCCGTGGGTTTCGGGCCGGTACGCAATATGTATCGGCCGCGTTGCTGATTGGTTACTGATTGCTTGCTGATTGGTTGCCGAACGACTACCTGAGCAATTGCACCTGGTCGCGCGCGCGCTGCCCGAGCATCACCGCATCGCTCGCCACCGCGATCAGGCTGTATCCCGCCTCGAACCAGCGCGCCGCGCTGTCCGCGTCCTGCGCATGAATGCCGATGCGGCGCTCCGCCTCCGCGCAGACCTGATGCACCCTGTAGATCGCCGCCGAGACCTCGTTGCCATCGGAAAGACCCGGCCGGCCGAGGCTGGCGGCAAGATCAAGCGGATCGACGAACAGCGCCGACACTCCCGCCACCATGGAAATCGCCTCGATGTCGTGCACCGCATCGATATGCCCGATCTGCGGAATCACCAGCACATCGAGGTTCGCTTCATGCACATAGCCGCGCAGGTTGTGTCCGTAGCCCTGTGCGCGCCCCGCACCGACGCTGCGCGTCCCCAGCGGCGGGTAGCGGCAGGCGGCAACCGCCTGCTCCACCTGCGCCGCGCTGTTCATGCCGGGGATGATCACGCCGTCTGCACCGATGTCGAGCGCACGTTGCAGCGCGGCGGGCGTTGCATCCGCCACGCGGATCAGACAGGGGCAGCGCGCCGCCTGCAGCATGCGCTGCGCGGTCAGCATGTCGGCCGAGCCGTGCTCGAGGTCGATGAACATCCAGTCGTAGCCGCAGGCGGCGAGCAGTTCCGCCACCTCGGGGCTGGGCAAAGTCACCGCCGTGCCGAGAAGACGATCCCCTTCCATCAGGCGTGCAGCGAGCGAACGGTTCATGAACATGGAAATCCCGGGTTGTTCCCGGCGTCCGCGGGCGAACGGATCATCGCGCGAGTTTCTTCTTCATTTCCGACAGCGGCATGACACCGGGGATGTCGATCCGCTTGCGGCCCGGTTCTTCCGCCGCGAGCGAGTCGGTTTCCTTCATCGTGGTCATGCAACGGATCGCAAGCTTCTGGTACAGATCGGTGCCCTCGCGCTTCCAGGCAATTTCGGCTTCGCTGAGTTCGCGGATCACGCGACCGGGAATGCCCGAGACCAGGGTGCGCGGCGGCACGATCATGTCCGCCTTGACGAAGGCCATCGCCGAGACGATCGCCGACTCGCCGATCTGCGCGTTGTCGTTGATCACCGCGTTCATGCCGATCAGCGCGTCGCGGCCGATGCGGCAACCGTGGATCACCGCGCCGTGGCCGATATGGCCGTTCTCGCCGATCACCGTGTCGTAGCCGGGAAAGCCGTGAAGCACGCAGCCGTCCTGAACGTTGGCGCCGCGCTCGACCACCAGCCGGCCGAAGTCCCCGCGCAGGCTCGCGGTCGGGCCGATGTACACCCCGGGTCCGACGACCACATCGCCGATCAGCACCGCGGTCGGGTGCACGTATGCACTTGGATCGACCACCGGCGTTATGCCGTCGATGGAGTAGACTTTGGCCATGTTTTCGGGCGTCCTGCAGCGGTTGAGACTGCATTCTATCAAGCTGTTCGCCGCCGTCCTCTTCTTTCCTGTCATGAGCGCCGTGCACGCATTCGACATCCAGGGACATCGCGGTGCGAGAGGACTCGCTCCGGAAAACACCCTTGAAGCCTTCGCGATCGCGCTGTCGCTAGGCGTATCCACGCTCGAACTCGACACCGGCATCACCCGCGACGGCGCGGTAGTCATCGCCCACGACACGCGCCTGAATCCCGACGTCGCGCGCGGTCCCGACGGCCGCTGGCTGAATCCTCCGACGCCGGCGATCCACGAGCTCACGCTGCATGAACTGCAGCGCTACGACGTCGGGCGTCTGCGTCCCGGCTCGGACTATTCGCACCGCTTCCCGCAGCAGCGCCGGATGGACAAGGTCCGCATCCCGACGCTGGCATCGCTGTTCGAACTCGTGCGCCGCTCGGGCAACGAGGCGGTGCGCTTCAACATCGAGACCAAGTTGTCCCCTGTCACGCCGGCGGAGACCGCAGGTCCGGAACTGTTCGTCAGTTCCCTGCTTGCGGTGATCCGCGAGCACCGCATGGAATCGCGCGTGACGATCCAGTCCTTCGACTGGCGCACCCTTCGCCTCGTGCAGCAGCAGGCACCGGGCATAGTCACGAGTTACCTGAGCGCGCAACAGTCATGGACCGACAACATCCTTGCCGGGCGTCCGATGTCCAATCCCTCGCCGTGGACGGCCGGCATCAGCTACGCGCAGCACGGCTCGTTGCCGAAAATGATCAAGGCCGCAGGCGGCGCGGTGTGGTCACCGTATTTCCTCGAACTCAACGCCGAGTCGGTGAAGGAAGCCCACGCGCTTGGCATCAAGGTGCTGCCCTGGACGGTGAACGACACCGCCGACATGGAGCGCATGATCGACCTCGGCGTGGACGGCATGATCAGCGACTACCCCGACCGGCTTCGCGAAGTCGTGCAGGCCAAAGGCCTCGCCCTCCCCGCGCCGTCACCGGTCAATCGCTAGCGAAGCAACAATCTCTGCAACAATTGCGCCCTTTCAAACTGAACCTGTCACCGGCAGCGCCCGGAGAAAGCTGACCCCGCATGGCCCGAATCACCGCCGCCTTCGGCTCCTCGCACAGCACGATGCAGTTCTCCTCCGTCGAGAACTGGAACAAGCTGTTCGACTACATCGACTGCAAGACCCCGATCAACGACTACGAAGGCAACATCCACTCCTTCGATGACCTGAAAAAGCGCCTGCCGCCGGACGCCGCGCAAAAGCTCGCGCCCAAGGCGATAGCCGATCGCCACGCCGCCACATGGCGCGCGATGGATCGGCTGCGCGCCGACATCCAGGCTGCCGACATCGACGTGCTGATCATCGTCGGCGACGACCAGCGCGAAATCTTCGGCGACGACTGCCGGCCCGCGATCGGCATCTTCTACGGCGACACCATCCGCAATCCCGCCAAGCCGGTGCAGCCGCCACCGGCCGAGCACTGGTACCGCTGGGACCAGATCCAGCGCCTGGAAGACGGCGAGGACAAGCATTACCCCTGCCATCCGGCGCTCGGCGCGCACCTGATCCAGGGCCTCACCACCCACGGTTTCGACATCACCGCAATCCAGTCGCTGCCGCCGGAGAAGTCCGAGGGCCACGCCTACTCCTTCATCCACAAGCGCTATATCGAAGGACGCACGCTGCCGGTGGTGCCGATCTTCCTCAACACCTACTTTGCGCCGAACCAGCCCACGCCCGCGCGCTGCCGCGAATTAGGTAGACGAATCCGTGAACTCGTGGCGAGTTTCCCGGGCGACCTCAAGGTCGGCCTGATGGCCTCCGGGGGCCTGAGCCACTTCATGGTGAACGAGGAACTCGATGCGAAGGTGATCACCGCGATGCGCGAGAAGGACATGGCGACGCTCGAATCGCTGCCGGTGCACTGGCTGGAATCCGGTTCGTCGGAGATCCGCAACTGGATCTGCGTCTCCGAAGCCGCGATCGATCTCGACATCAACTGGATCGATTACGTTCCCGCCTACCGTTCGAGCGCGCTCACCGGCGTCGGCCTGTGCTTCGCGCGCTGGTCCTGAACAAAACACCCTTTCGGAGAACCCCATGCCCTTTGCCGACATTCGCGGCGCGCGCATCAAGTACGAAGTGATCGGCAGCACCGCCAACAGTTCCGCCCCCTGGCTTGCGCTCACCCCCGGCGGGCGGCGCAGCTATGTCGAATTCATCCCGCTCGCGGAAAAACTCGCCGCCGCCGGCATCCGCGTGCTGCTGCACGACCGCCGCAATACAGGTGCCTCGGACATCGTCATCGACCGTGTCGGCGAAGACGGCGAGGAAGAAATCTGGGCGGACGACCTGCACACGCTGCTCGGCCAACTCGGGGCGGTCCCCGCCTTCATCGGCGGGGCCTCGTCGGGCTCGCGCATGTCGATGCTCACCTGCCTGCGCCATCCCGCGGCGGTGCGCGGCCTGCTGCTGGTCCGCGTCACCGGCGGCGAGTTCGCCGCGGGGCGCCTGCCGGAGAACTACTACAAGGTGTTCATCCGCGCCGCGACCTCGGGCGGCATGGCGGCGGTCTGCGCCACCGAGCAGTACCAGGAACGCATCGCCGCCAATCCCGCCAACCGCGATCGCCTGATGGCGCTCGACCCGAAGCACTACATCGAGGTCATGACCCACTGGCTGCGCGTGTTCGAAAGCGGGCCGCATTCGCCGGTGATGGGCGTGACCGAAGCGCAGCTGCGCTCGATCCGCGTGCCGGCGCTGGTCATCCCGGGCAACGACAAGGTTCACGCGATGAAAAGCGGCCTCGCCGCGCAGCAGCTCATCCCCGGCGCGGAACTCTTCCGCCTGCCGATCGAGGACCAGGACGTGCCGCTGGTGCCGTTTTCCGAATGGAAGCCGCACGAGGACGCGATGGTCGCCGCGATGGCAGCCTTCATGCACAAGGTTGCGGGCACAGCAAAAGCATAGCGGCGGCTGCGGACACCGGAATAACGCGGGCAAACTACGCGGTCCGCGGATCACATTCAGGGGGAGGTCGGCATGCCCGAACGCGCACCGGCTGGCGAATGCGACGTGCTTGTCATCGGCTCCGGCGCGGGCGGACTCACCACCGCGGTCACCGCGGCACGAACAGGCCTCGATGTGCTTGTCGTCGAGAAGGCGGGATATTTCGGTGGCACCACCGCGATCTCCGGTGGCTGGTTGTGGATACCGAACAGCCGTGTCGCGCAGCGCGCCGGCTTCGAGGACTCCCGTGACGAGGTGCTCACCTACCTGCACGGCGAACTCGGCCAACACACGGACGACGCACGCATCGCGGCCTTCCTCGACAACGGTCCGGTGATGGTGGACTTCCTCGAACAGCAGGCCGGCATCCCCTTCATCGCCGGCCCCTTCCCCGACTACCATCCCGGCGCGCCCGGTGCCGCCGCCGCGGGTCGCGCGCTCGCCGCGCTGCCTATGCGCGGGATGGCGCTCGGGGAACTCGCCGCCCGATTGCGCCCGCCGATCCGCGAACAGACGCTGCTTGGCATGCGCATAGGCGGCGGCGCGGTCGAGCTGATGCACTTTTTCAACGCCACGCGTTCGATTCGCTCGGCGCGCTATGTGCTCGCGCGGATGGCGTCCTATCTCCTCGACGTGATGCGATACGGCCACGACATGCGCTTTGTCAACGGCGGCGCGCTCGCGGCCCGGCTCGCGCATGCGATGACGCAGGCAGGTGCACGGCTCTGGCTCGACGCGCCGGCAAAGGAACTGATCCTGGACCGCGGCCGGGTCGCAGGTGCGGTGGTGCAACGCGAAGGAAAGAACGTCCGCGTGCTCGCACGCCGCGGCGTCGTGCTTGCCAGTGGCGGCTTTCCGCACGACATCGCGCGGCGGCAGCGCATGTACCCGCACGCGCCGACTGCATCCGGGCATTTTTCGGTCGCGCCGGCGGAGAACACCGGTGACGGCGCGCGCATGGCGGAATCCGTCGGCGCGAAAGTCGTCGATTCCTACGACAACGCGGCCGCGTGGTACCCGGTGTCGCTGATTCCCCAGCGCGACGGCACGAGCCGTGTGTTCCCGCACAGCATCGACCGCGCCAAGCCGGGCATCATCGCGGTGACGCCGGACGGCAAGCGCTTTGTCAACGAAAGCGACTCCTACTACGACTTCACGCTCGCGATGCTCAACACCCGCAAGCACGGCCTGCCCGGCACCGCTTTCCTCGTCTGCGACCATCGTGCGATCCGCCGCTACGGCATCGGCACGGTGAAACCGTTCCCGTTTCCTATCGAATCCTTCATCCGCTCGGGCTACCTGCTTCGCGGCAATACCGTCGGCGAACTCGCCGACGCCACCGGCATGCCGCGGGCCGCGCTCGAACAGACGATCGCCCGATTCAACGCGAACGCCGCGCAGGGTAATGACCCGGACCTGCAGCGCGGCTCCAACGCCTACCACCGCATCCAGGGCGACCCGGGGCACGCACCCAACCCGACGCTTGCGCCGCTGGATCGCGAGCCTTACTACGCGGTGAAGGTCCTGCCCGGCGACCTCGGCACCTTCGCCGGCATCTGCACCGACGCGGCGGGATGCGTGCTGCGCGAGGACGGCAGCGCGATACCCGGCCTATTTGCAACCGGCAACGACATGGCGAGCATCTTCGGCGGGTACTATCCCGGCGCGGGGATCACCCTCGGCCCCGCCATGACTTTCGGCTACATCATAGGCAAGAAACTGTGCGAATCCTCCTGATCGGCGCCACCGGCACCATCGGACGCGCGGTGGCGGCGGAACTGTCACCCCGACACGAGATCGTCCCGGCGTCGCGCTCGAGAGCCGCGCTCAAGGTTGACCTCGCCGATCCTGAATCGATCCGGGCGCTGTATCGCGAAGCCGGCCCCCTGGATGCGGTGATCTGTGCCGCCGGCCGCTCGCGCCCGGGCGCACTCGAGATGCTTGACGACGCGGCGTGGAGCGCGTCGCTTGCCAACAAGCTGATGGGCCAGATCAACCTCGTGCGCTTCGGCATGGACCTGCTGTCGGAGCGCGGCTCGTTCACGCTCACCGGCGGCATGCTCGCGCACGATCCGTCGCCGGGCAGCGTCGCAATCGCCACCGTCAACGCCGCGCTGGAGGGCTTTGTGCGCGGCGCGGCGCTCGACCTGCCGCGCGGCCTTCGGGTGAATCTGGTGAGTCCGCCCTGGGTGAGCGAGACGCTGCTCGCGCGCGGCATGGACCCCGAATTGGGCACGCCGGTGGCGCAGATCGCCGCTCTCTACGCCGCCAGCCTCGAAGGCGGAAGCAGCGGAACCGTCTTCGACATGCCCTGATTTATTCCGTCTTTGGTATTGGAATCGACCGCTTTCAGGCGCAGATACTAGGGTTTTTAAATGAAAGTTGAAGAATTTCAGAAAAAACCGTGGCCCGGCCCGACAGGCGATGAATCCGGACGGAAGGCCACGGGATGGCCCCTGCCGCAAGCCGTCCGGCATCGCGGCTTTTCCCCGGGCGCGGCTGCGTTTGTTCGACGCACGCTCCGGGCGACAAACCCATAAGATGTGAACGATTTATTCATTTGCACAGGAACGGAAGACACAATATGGCCCGCAAGGAACCCGAACTCGCAGAACGCCTGAAGACCGCGAACGAAGCAAAACTGGCGCTTCTGGAAAAGATGAGAACCAACGCCACCGCCAACGCGGCGCAGATCGCGCAGCGTCACGCGGCCCAGGCCGAGATCGACAAGGCACGCGAGATCCGCACCGCCGACCGCAAGGCCGTCGCCCGCGCCGCCTCGCAGCAGAAGCAAGCGGAGATCGCGGCGAAGGCCGCCGCGCGCGCCAAGGCGATCGCGGATGAAAAGGCGCGCATCGAAGCCGAACTCGCCGCGAAACTCGCCGCCGAAGAAGCGCTGAAGAAAGAGCAGAAGGCGTTACGCGATGCCAAGTACGCCTCACGCAAGGGGCGCAAGTAATCCCGGCAAGAGCTTCCGGTCACACTCGACCGGAATTCCGCGCCCGGTAGGAGATACCGGGCGCCTGGTCAGCTGCGCCGGCCGAGGGCCTGATCGAAGAAGTCCCGCCCCATGCCCAGCAGCTTGGGCAATTCATCACCGTAGTAAATCGCGTGATGGCCTATCGCGGGGAACAGATAGAGCTGCTTGGGTTCCCTGGCCTTCTCGTACAGGGAAAGTATTTCCTGCGTCGGCACGAGCGTGTCTTCTTCAACGCCCACGAAAAGACAAGGGCGCGGCGACACCTGATGGATGAAGTCCTCGGGCTTGCAGGCCATGATCGTGTCGGCGCTCTCGAGCGTGATGAAATTCAGGCGGTTCGGGTTGGCGGCGCGGGCCGCAGCCTCATGCTCAAGCGAATGCGGATCGCGAACAAGGATTTCCGAGGTATCGGCGATTTCACCCTGTCCGGTGAGCACGCGATTGTGGCGGTCCGCGATAACCCGCTTTTTGAACTCGATCCATTCCCATTCGCGCTGGAGGCTTTTCAGCCAGCGCTCGCCGTTTCCCCACCCGACGATGCATGCCATCGCCGCCGCCCGCGAATCGACGGATGCGGCGTAGGCCGCATTGCCACCGCCGTAACTGATCCCGTACAGACAGATCTGTCCGGCGATTACTTCGCTGCGGGTTTCAAGGTAGGTGATCGCGCTCCGGATATCGGCGACCTGACCAAAGGGATTCAGCGAAGCCTTGGGCCCCTCGCTGTCCCCGGTGCCGCGATGATCGAAGGCCAGCACCGCGTATCCCGCAGCGGCGAAAAAACGCGCGAAGTCCGGCAGCCAGAACCTGCGCAACCCACCGAAGCCGTGACACAGCACAATCGCCGGATGACGCTCGCCGGCCTTGCCCGACACCGGCAGGTAAAGATCAGCCGCAATGCGAAAGCCATCGCTGTAAAAACATGCAGGCTGGCTTCCCTCCGCGCTCTGCTCGCCGGGTACGGAGTCGGACATCAGTTGCCTGTCATCTTTCGCAGTTTCGCGGTTGTGTCCGCGCCGATCTTGCCCGAGATGAAGGCCCACTCGACGTCGTAGGCCGAATCCTTGTAGAACTTGTTCTCGGCGGCCGAGAACTTCACCCGCTTGACACCCGACTTGTCGAGCGCGTCCCATTCAGCGGTTTCGGCATCCCTGAAGAACTTGATCATCTTCGGTTCGAAGTCAGCGGTCACATCAAGCAGCTTTTTCTGCTGTGCCGGCGGCAGCGATTCCCACTTGGCCTGGTTTACGAGCGCGATGACGTTGCTCGCGCCAAAGAACGGAACATCGATCACGTATCTGGCCTGCTTCGACCATCCCTGCGAACGAACCCCGCTCGTGGTCCAGCCCAGACCATCGACCACGCCGCTCTCCAGCGCGTTGTATGTCTCGGGTCCCGCCACGTTCACCGGAATCATTCCGAGCTTCTGCATGAACCGGTCGTACAGGGAACCGGTGCGCATCTTCAGACCCTTGAGATCCTCGATTTTTTTCGGTTCCTTTTTCGTCCAGAGATAGAACGGCTCGCTGTGCATCCGGCCGAGGTAATGGGCGTTGATCTTCCTGTGTTCGGAATCCATATATTCGTAGAAGCCGCTCTTGCGCTCTTCGGTCGGCGAAATCTGGGAGAGCGCGAATGAGAGGCCCGATGGCATCTGGTCGAGATAGAACGGCGGTACGGTGATCAGCACATCCACCACGCCGTTGCGCAGCGCCTCCGGCTGCTGGAGCATCGGCACGACTTCGGTTCCACCGACGTAGTTGATTCTCAGATCGCCCTTCATCGCCGCGTTGACTTCGTTGATCCAGACATTGACCTGAGCCATTACCGGATGGTTTTTCGCAAGGAAAGAGATGCCTCGCAAGGTGGTCTCCGCGAAACCCGTACCCGACCACGCCAGGATGGCGATGCAGCCCACTGCTCCGATCAGCTTTTTCATGTTTCCTCTCGACCCGCCAAGCGGGGGTTGGTTGACGTCTCTGCGGAAAAATCCCAAGTACCGTACTAAAAGTGTCACGCGATTTACGCTCCTACGCGCCGGAATTACGAGCCGATCAGCGAAGGCAGCCAGAGCACGACGGGCGGATATACAAGGAGGATAGCCATCACTGCCGCGTCAAGCAAAAGAAAGGGGATGCTTGCCGCGTACACGTCACCCATCGTTGTGCCTTTGGGCGCCACGCCCAGCATGACAAAAAGGTTCAATCCGAACGGCGGGGAGATGGTCGCCATCTCCATGTTCAGCAGCATGATCGCGGCGAACCAGATTTCATTGAGTCCGAGCGCCTTTATGACCGGGAAGAAGATGGGCACGGTCAGCATCATGATCGACAGCGGCTCCATGAACATCCCCATGACGATCATGATCAGCTGCATGCAGACGACGATCACCATCGGTGGAGCATCGATCGAGATCGCAAGTTCGGCCAGCCCGCTCGACGCCCCGGTGAACGCAAGTACCTGCGAAAAAGCCGTCGACCCCGTGACGATCATCAGCAGCATCACCGTGATCCTCATCGAGGACAGCATGGATTTCTTGATCAGGTCCTTCGTCAGGGCGCCGTACATCGCCGCCAGCACGAACGTGCCAAGGGCCCCGAGTGCCGCGGACTCGGACGGCGTCGCAATCCCAAGGAAGATCAGCCCGACGACCAGGAACATCACCACGAACAGCGGAAAGATGTAGACGACGGTATCGCGCAGCCTGACCGAAAGGGGCGCCGTTTCGACCGCATAGGCCGGCGCGAGATTCTTCTGCACGGAGCATCGGACCATGATGTAGATCGCATAGGCCACCGACATCAGCAGACCGGGCACGACAATCGCCACCAGGAATTCGCCGACTGAAAATTGACCGAGCGCCGCCAGCAGCACCGCCAGCGCCGACGGTGGAATCATGATCGCGAGCCCGCCCGCGCCCATGATCGGGCCAAGCGACATGGATTTCGCGTAGCCGCGCTTCTCCATGTCGGGCACGAGCAGCTTGCCGAGCATCGCGGTCGCGGCTGCGCCGGAGCCGGTCAGTCCCGCGAACACCGTGCCGCCCGCCACCGACATCAGGGCCAGCCGCCCGGGAAGGCGCCCGAACCAGGCGTCGAGCGCATCCATCATCCGGGACGCGATTCCTGAGCGGAACATGACCTCGCCCATGATCACGAACAGGGGCACCGAGACAATGGAAAAGTGCGTCACCGAACTGCCCACGGAATGCGCGAGTTGGGTCAGGCCGGCGGCGCCGTTCCAGAATACATAGCAGGCCACCGTATTGATCGCGAGGAACGCGAATGCGATCGGCATGCCCAGCGCCATCAGCACCAGGAAGCCGCCGAAGAAAATGATAAGGGTCCATTGCCAGTCCATGCGCGGCCCCTATGCCATCGATTCGTCTTCGATCCGCCTGCTGCCGGACCGGTACTCGAAGAACAGGCGAACGAAACGCAGGGTGAGCAGCGCAGCGCCTACGGGGATGACGATAATGATTGCCCAGATCGGAATTTCCAACTGGGTCGGGCGGAAACTGCCGCGCAGGATTGACGTCACGACGGCCTCGCTGCCGAACACGGTCAGCACGGCACAGGCCATCGCGCAAACGACGCAGGAGAACATCGCGCAACGCCGCGTCGCAGCAGGCGAGATCATATTGAACAGCAGGTCCACCCGGATATGCCCGCCTTCGCGCAAAACGTAGGCACTCCCGAGCATGGTGATCCAGAGGAGCGAGATTTCGCTGATCTCCACGCCCCAGGAGAGCGGCGAATTGAAGGCGTAGCGCAGTAGAACATCGACACAGATGAGCAGCATCAGCCCCGCGAGGACCGCCGTACTCAGCCATGCACCCGCATCTTCGAGCGCTGCGAGAACACGGACCATCCTGTCAGTCACGAGCCCCCTTTGCCGATCATCTGACAATTTCGATCTCCCATTTCCCATTGCATGCCGGCGTTTTTATTGGTTGATTTCTACACTGCATGCCCGCGGGCCATAATAACCGCACGCTTGGTCAATGTCATCCGCAAACGGCCTTCGAATCACATTTGCTGCCACGCACAGACAAATCATCCAAACAATCCGACAGGTCATCCTTGCGACGGTCCATCCCGTCGCTTGAGGACTCATGGCCTGATCTTCCTTTGCAGGACTGCCCGTGTCGAATGTTCTGGATCTTTCACTGATTGCCGCCGCCGATGCGATTCGCAGGCGCGAAATTTCCGCGACCGAACTGACCCGGCTGTGCCTCGCGCGCATAGAGCAGGAAAACAGCGAGCTCAATGCGTTCCTGCACGTGGAAGCGGAGTTTGCCCTCGAGGCCGCGCGAGCAGCCGACCGGACGCTGGCTCGCGACGAAGCGGTGGGCGCACTGCACGGCATACCGGTGGCGCGAAAAGACAATCTTCAGCGCATGGGGCAACTCTTCACCTCCGGTTCGCGCGTATTCGCCCGTCGCCTCGGCGAGTTCACCGCACACTGCCTGACCCGGATCGATGCCGCCGGCGCAGTCGACCTTGGCGGGACGAACATGTCGGAGTTCGCCTTTCACGTGCACGGCTTCAACAGTCTCACCGGCCCGCCCCGCAATCCATGGGATCTTTCCCGGAGCGCAGGCGGCAGTTCGGGGGGCGCAGCTGCCGCGGTCGCGGCGAGGCTCGCGTTCGGCGCGATCGGCTCAGACAGCGGAGGATCGATACGCAGCCCCGCAGCACTCTGCGGCATCGTCGGTTTGGCGCCGACTCCGGGCCTGATCAATACGCAAGGCATGGCACCGGGAAGCGCGACTCTCGACCGGGTCGGCCCGATGGCGCGCACCGTCGCGGATTGCGCGCGACTTCTGTCGGTGCTTGCCGGTGGCGATCCGTCCGACGCGCGTTCAGGTTCGCGGCTAATAGCCGGATACGAAAGCGAGCTCGAACGACCGGTAAGGGGCTTGCGGCTGGGTATTCTGCGCGACCTGCCCGATCTCAACCACGACACTTCCGATGTCTTGTCCGCAGCCGCTGCGGTGTTTCGCGACCTGGGGTGCGAACCGGTGGAGATCCGATTGTCGGGCCTCGATACATTGAATGCCCTGGCGATGCGCGTATTCGGATACGAGGCCGCCGCCAGCCATCGCGATGTCCTGCGCGACCGCGCAGCGGATATCCATCCGGAGGTTCGCGAGCGGCTGTTGCGCGGCGCGACCGTCAGCGCAGAGGACTATCGATCCGCGATCGATGCGGCCGAAAACGAACGACAGGAGTTCCTGAGGACAGCATTTGCCCATGCCGACGCACTCCTCCTGCCGGCTGCGCCAAGCGAGAAACCCGACAAACCGGATCAAGGCACAGCCACGCCTGCCATCGATCCCGGTCGATACACCCGGGCATTCAACTACCTCGGAATGCCCGCACTTGTTTTACCGATGGGATTCGATGCAACCGGCCTCCCGCTCGGCATGCAACTCGTCGGAAAGCGATTTGACGAAGCACTTCTGTTGAACCTCGGCCATCAGTACCAGCTCGCCACCGATTGGCATTTGCGCAAGCCGTCGGCGGCAGGTGCCCGGATGCCAAAAAACCAGCGACTATCGGACGCCTGAAAGCACAACATGCACGGACTCTTCACCCCCGCCCAGCGGGCGCTCATCGATCGCGTCGATCGCCTGGTTGCTGATCGCATCGCGCCGCGCGCGGCGGACTACGACCGCACCGGCGAATTCGCGGTTGCGGATTTCCAGGACATTCATCGCGAAGGCCTGCTGCTCGCCACCCTGCCGAAGAAGGACGGCGGTCTCGGTTTCGGTTTCAACGACGAGGATCCTCTCTCGTATTTCCTGATCATCGAGCGCCTCGCCCGCGGCAGCGCGTCGACCGCGCACTGTTTCCAGGTGCATTGCAACGCCACGCAGATGATGCGTCGCTTCGGCAGCGACGAGCAGATCGCGCGCTTCCTGGAGCCCACGCGCGAACAGGCGCTGCTGCTGGTGGGCGCCGCCGCCGAACCGGGCGGCACGCGCGATGCCACGCTCGCCCGGCGCGTGCCCGGCGGCTACCGCGTCACCGGACGCAAGCACTACGCCACCAACGCAACGCACGCCAAGTGGATCAGCGCGCATATCCGTGCGGACGACACCGGCAAGCTGGAAAACATGGTGATCGACACCGAAAGCCCGGGCCTGACGATAGACGCGGCCTTCTGGAACGCACCGGGCATGCGGTCCTGCATCAGCCCGATGCTGATCTTCGAGGACTGCTTCGTGCCGGAGGACTGCATCCTGCGCCGGCCCGATGCCGCGCCCTCGGGCGCCTTCCTCACCGAGCACTGGCCGGCGAAGATCAACCTCGGCTTCACCGCCAACTACCTCGGCAACCTGCAGGCGATGTTCGACTGGTCAACCGGCTACGCGAAGCAGCGCGGACCGGTCACCGACGCGGTTTACCTTTCGCACATCGGCGAATTGCGCACCCGGATCGACGCATCACGGCTTTTGTTCTATCACGCGATCAGCCTGCTCAAGTCCGACACCGAAGCGGGCCTGGTGATGGGGCTGGAGGCAAAGTGGATGGCGGTGGAAACGCTCAACCGCTTCATCGAACTGGTGGGCCAGTTCACCGGCTCCACCGCGTTCTTCAAACAGTACCCGCTGGACAGGATGATCCGCGACATGCAGCAGCATTCACTGCATCGGCGCCATCACCCCGGCGCGCTGGTGATCGCGCACCGCGAGCTCGGGCAGGAATTCGACATCAACAAGTCCTGAGGGCACAGCTCGTTAATCGAGCTTCGCCCCCGACTGCTTCACCACCTTGCCGAATTTTTCGTACTCGGCGCGCATCAGCGTGCCCATGCTCTCGGGCGTGCTGTTGGCGACGTTGATCACGCCAAAGCCGGTGAACTTCGCGCTGAGATCCGGCGTGGCGATCGCCGCGCCGATCGCGGCGTTGAGCTTGTTGATCACATCGCGCGGCGTGCCCGCCGGCACTAGTGCGCCGAGCGCGGAAGCCATGTCAAAACCGGGCAGGCCGGATTCGCCGAGCGTCGGCAGGTTTGGCAGAGCGGTCGAACGCTGCGCGGTGCTCACCGCGAGAATCTTCAGCTTGCCCGCGGTCACGTGCGGCGACACCGCGGTGTAGCTGAGAAAGCCGAGCTGCACGTCGCCTGCGAGCACCGCCTGCGCGCCGGCCGCCGCGCCCTTGTAGGGGACATGCACCATGTCCAGCCCCGCGCTCGTGCGGAAGACTTCGGTTGTGATGTGATGGATCGAGCCCGCGCCCGGCGTGGCGTAGGCGAGCTTGCCCGGGCGCTGTTTGGCGTAGGCGATGAATTCCGCCACCGTGTTCACAGGCATCGAGGGATGCACCGTCATGTAGGTCGGCAGGATCGAGGTCAGGATCACCGGGGCGAAGTCCTTGAACGGATCGTAGGGAAGCTTCGCGAACAGCCAGGGATTGATCGCCCAGTTGGCGCTGTCGCAATAGAAGATCGTGTAGCCGTCGGCGGGCGACTTCGCCACCAGTTCGGCGGCGATGTTGCCGGTGGCGCCGGGACGGTTCTCCACCAGCACCGGCATGCCCCAGGCCTCGGTCATCTTCTGCGAGATCAGGCGGGCGAATACGTCCGGCGTGCCGCCGGTGGCAAAGCCGATTACGAACTTCACCGGACGGGACGGAAAGGCCTGAGACAGGGCATGGGTGCTGACCAGCGCGGCAAGCGCAAGAATGATTCTCGACATCCGGGATGCGTGGCTCATTTTTCCTCCTCCGTTGGCAGCGTGAGGAAGCGAACTTACCACCGAAGGACCATGGCGGCACGCATTGCGGTCTGTCGCGTTGTATCCTGCGGGAAAAGCAGTCTGTCAGAGAAAAATACGGCGAGCAGCCGTTGAGCACGGAGCGAAAAATCAATGAACGCGATTGTCAGGGAAGCAGGACTCCAACAACCCACCCACGAAGAACTGGTCGCGCGCGCCCGCGCGCTGGTGCCGGTGCTGCGCGAGCGCGCAATGCAGACCGAAAGCGACCGCAGGGTGCCGGACGCCACGATGGCGGCGTATCACCAGGCGGACATCCTCAAGGTGCTGCAGCCTGCGCGCTTCGGCGGGCTGGAGATGGACTACCTCGTCTTCGCCGACATCATCATGACGCTTGCGCAGGGCTGCGGTTCGAGCGCCTGGGTGTACAGCGTGCTCGGCGAGCACAAGTGGGTGATCGCGATGTACCCGGAAGAAGCGCAAGAGGAAGTCTGGGGCAAGGATCCGTCGGCCGCGTCCTGCGCGAGCTTCGCGCCCCAAGGCAAGGCGGAGCGCGTGCCCGGTGGCTACAAGATCAACGGTCGCTGGCCGTTCGCCAGCGGCTGCGACCACGCGCAGTGGGCGATCATCGGCTCGTTCGTCGAGCAGAAAAGCGGCAAGCCGGAACTGCGCGACTTCCTCGTGCCGATCGGCCAACTGGAGAAGTTCGACGACTGGCGTGTGCTGGGGCTCTCCGGTACCGGCAGCAAATCGCTGATCGCGAAAGACGTCTTTGTCCCCGACCACCGCGCCGCGCTGCACGATGAACTCAAGGCGGGCCTATCGGCCGGGCGCAACGTGCATCCCGGATGGCACATGTGCCGCACGCCGCGCAGCTTCATGGCGTCGTTCACCCTGATTTCGGCCATGGTCGGCATGGCGCAGCGCACCGTGGACCTGTTCGCGGAGAACACCAGGACCCGCGTCTCGCGCGGCACCAAGGTGGCCGAACTCGACACGGTGCAGCTCAAGCTCTCCGAGGCGTCCGCCGAAGTGGACACCGCACGCCTGCTGGTGCGCACCACCTGCGCCGAGAACATCCGCGTCCTCAATGCGCGGGAAGAGATCACCATGGACCGCATCGTCCAGACGCGGCGCGACATGGTGTTCGCGGTGAAGCTCGCCAAGCAGGCGGCCGATCGCGTGTTCCAGGCAAGCGGCGGCAACGCGCTCTACGACACCTCGCCGATCCAGCACGTGTACCGCGACGTGCTTGCCGCGAGTTCGCATCTCTTCATGAACTGGGAACTCGGCGCCCTGCCCTACGGCCAGCACCGGCTGGGGTTTCCGGTGGTGAGTCCGCTAATCTGAGGTTTATTGCTCGGCAGGAAGTGCGCGGATAATTGCGCACTTTGCCTTTTTCAGAGCGAGGATTGGCGATGCGAAGTGGTGTTTTTTATTGCTAGTTTTAGCAATCAGACCTTTGCGTTAAACCAACCCGGCGCTTCCGATTCACTTCGGCGGAACCTTGGCCAGACGATCGGCCATCCGGGTTTGCCAGCCCGGTCCCGTTGCACGCCACCTTTCGATGACCTGCTCGGGCAGACGAAT
>CANIEV010000033.1 GCA_947466535.1 Betaproteobacteria bacterium | reverse complement strand
GACGATCCTGATGCCGCTACCGGCCGCACCGGTTGCCACAAGGCTGGGAATGTCGACGAAGGAAAGCTGCGCGAGACCCGAGACGAGCGAATTGATCGCATCCGCCGTGCCCTTGGTCGGCGTGACGGTGACGTTCAGCCCCTCTTCCTTGTAATAGCCCTTCGCAAGCGCAACGTACCAGGGAGCATGCCGCCCGAGCGCGATGAAATCGAGGGTGAAGTTCACGTCGACCGGCTTGCCCGCCTGCGCCGAAGCCGCACCGGGAAGCGCCGCCAGAACCGCCAGTGCCAAGCCAAACAGCTTATGCAGCCTCATCGAACACCTCCATGAAAATGACTCGTTGCACCCGAGACCGCGATTATCCTCGACCTATAATTCCCAGGTACGCCCGCACCGCCGACATGCCGCCGTTCATCGGCAGCACCGCCGCAACATGGTCGTCGGGCCGCACCAGCACCACCGTATCCGCAGGACATCCGACGCGTTTGCGGAACAGCTCGCCCACATCGAGCAGTGAACGCGGGCGCAGGCCGGAGTCGTGCGGCGCATCCCAGCGCGAGACGACGAAATGGCGCAGGCCGGGAACGTCGTCCGCGGGCAGCGGCGGACGACGACGAGAGTCGGTGAACCAGAGCGCGACGAACGAGTCCGCGGTGAGGTCGTGCGCGCGCAACGGCCGCCCGTCGGGCCCGTGCAGCGGAAAATCCGGCAACCGGTCACCCGCGCGCAGCGGCGGCGGCGACGCTTCGGTCTTGACCATCGACCAGTCACCCGACCCGTCGACATCGAGGCGCACGCCGAGCAGGCTGCGTGTGTAGGCAAGGCCCCAGTCGGCACCGCTCATCGCGCGGATCTTATCTTCCGAGCCGTCGCCTTCGGTGCGCTGCATGTACGCACGGGCACCTTCGGCCATCTGCAGCGAACCCTGGGACGCCACCGGCAATTGCTCGACCTCGTAGCCATCCAGCAGGCTCGGTTCCGCCCAGCCGCGCAGCACCCATGCAAGGCGCCACGGCAGATTGGAGGCATCGAGCGCGCCGGTCACCACGCCAAGGCCCCACATCGGCGTGATCAGGTGCGCCGCATCACCCATCAGGAAGGCATTGCCGACGCGCCACTTCTCCGCCACGCGAAGATGCACCGCGTACACCACCTTGCCGACGATCTCGACGCCCTCGACCTCGCCGATGAAGCGCAGCACCTTGTCGCGCAGTTCCTCGGCCGAAGGCTCAATCGCATCTGCCGCGAGCGGAAACAGGAAGCGCCAGCAGTGCGGATGGCGCACCAGGATCATCCATTCCTGCGGATCGCTGAAGTAGGCGAGGTACGGATAGTCGCGCGGATTGCGGACGTCCAGATCGATCTTGAGATCGATCAGCATGTAGCGGATTTCCAGCGATTCGCCGGCGATCTTCACGCCGAGCTGATGGCGAACGGCGCTGCGCCCGCCGTCGCAGGCGAGCAGGTAGCGGCCCTTGATCTGCTTTTTACCTTCGGGCGTTTCGACATCGACAACGACATGATCGCCCTTGTCCTCGAACGACACCAGCTTGTGGCGCATCAGCAGCGTTGCATTCGTCGAACGTGCAAGCACTTCCGCGAGCGCAGGCTCGAGGTCCTGTTGCGGCAGATTGATCACGAAGGGATAGCGCGTGTCGTCGCGCAGCACCTCTGTATGCACCGCGCGCTGCGAACGGTTGGTGGCGCGCTCGATGTCGCCGATTTCGTCCAGCCGGAGCGCGCGCGACATCACTTCGTCGGCGGCGCCGTAGCGACGGAACACCTCGAGCGCACGGGTAAGCAGTGTGCCCGCCTTGGTGTCGACCGACAGCCTCGCGTCATCCTCGAGAACGATGCAGGGGATACCGTAATGCGACAGCCCGAGGGCGGTCGTCAGCCCCACCGGACCCGCACCGACGACGATGACCGGAAGATCCTTGCCTTCGCTGGCGGTACTACTCCTGGGCGGCATACGCGTAGTCCCTCGAAACGATGGACGCGGTCATGCTCGCCGCGTCCGATAACATAAACAGAAGCGGGCCGATGGCATCCTCCGGCGTACCCACACCGGTGGTGCCCTGCCAATGACCGTGATCGGCGCCGGCGTTGGCGGCCCGGTACTGCGGTGTGTCGATGACGCCGGGCGCGACAAGGTTCACCCGCACCCGATGTTCCGCCACTTCCTTGCCGGCGCTGCGGATGAATGCCACAAGCGCTCCCTTGGTCGCGGAATAGGCAGATGCCTTCGGCCATCCGGTTGCCGCCAGGCCGGATGAAAACGCGATGATGCTGCCGCGGCGGCGCCTGATCATCCCGCCGATCGCCGCCTGGTAGCACCAGACAACGCCGTTGAGGTTGATGTCGAGCACCCGGCGCCAGAGCGCCTCCTCGGTCGCGTGGATGTCCACGCGCGGCTGGATCGCGGCGCCGCAGACCATGCCGTCGATCCTGCCGTGGCGCTGCTCGATACCGGCAAACGCGGCGAATACCGCGGCGCGGTCGGACACATCAAGGCGGACGAATTCGATCGCCGCATTCTCGGCGACAAGCGTCGCTGCGGCGGATTCATCGACATCGCAGACGACGATTTTCGCGCCGATCTTCGCGCACGCCAGCGCGAGTGCCCTGCCGATGCCGTTGGCACCGCCCGTGATGACGATCACATCTCCGCTGGCATCGAATTGCGCGCGCATCGTTGCTCCTGTCAGTGGTTCAGCGCAAGCGGGAATGCTAGCGTCGGCCGGTGCCGGGCTTTTTCTTCGCCGGAGCGCGCGACGGGGCCTTCTTCGCCGTTTTTTTCGCGGATTTTTTTGCCTTCTTTTTCACACCACCTGCCACACTGCCGACGGTGTCCTTGGTGTGGTACGACGGCACTTCAAAATAATGCGGACCGTCGTACATCTCGATCAACAGCGAATCCTTGCGCGCAATCGTCGGTCCGTGCGGATGGCCTTGCGGGTTCATGTAGAACGCACCGGGTTTGAGCACAAGGCCATTCGAGAGGTATTCGTACTCACCCTTGAGGCAATACATGAACTGGTTGGATGCATGAACATGGCGCGTGGGGACGCCCACACCCTTCGGAATCTCGAACAGCGAAATGCTTGCGTGGGTCTTCGGGTGCTCCCAGAGCCGGTAGATCCGGAAACCGGCCGGAATGTTGCGCCAGCCCTTGGGGTCCAGCTTGTCGATCAGGATTTCGCGCCCCCCCGGAATCTTGACTGACAGGCCCGCCTTCGCTGACTTCTTTTTCGGTGTGGCCAATTGGCTCTCCTGTGCTGCACGAAATGCGTGCTTTAACGAATTGATGTTAAGTGATGTATCACAGGAATACAAGGCGACAAACCGCATCGCCGCCTCCCCGGGGCAACGCGCCGCCGGGCTGCGGAATGCACTTTAAAAAGGGTGTTAGATGCGCAGAAGTTTTCGCGCGTTCGCCTCTACGATCGCGTTCTTTTGCGCATCGTCGAGATGCGGATGGTTCTCGACGATATCCACCGGCTGCTCGTAGGCGATCGGGAAGCAGTAATCGCTGCCCATGAGGATGCGGTCGGTGCCGATCACCTTGGCGAGGTAATCGATCACGTGATCGGAGTACCCCACGGTGTCGTAGTAGAAATGGCGAAGGTACTCGGATGGGCCTTTTTTCATCTTCTTCAGGTCGGCACGCGTGTCGTAGCCGCGCTGCAGCCGCCATACAAGCCAGGGGAACGCGCCGCCCGCGTGAGGCAGCACGATGTCAAGCTTCGGAAATCGGTCCATCACGCCGCCGAATATCAGATGCGCCGCGGCGATCGCCGATTCGAACGGGTTGCCCAGCAGGTTGGTGAGGTAGTGCGGCGTGAGGCGCTGGTGGTCGATGACCATCACCGGATGCAGGAACAGCGGCAGTCCGGTCGCCTCGATCCGCTCATAGACCGGAAAGAACGAGGGGTCCGACAGTTCCTTGTCGTTCACGCGGGTGGCGATGTAGAAGCCGCGAATTCCCGGCATCTTCGCGCAACGTTCAATTTCCGCGATTGCGAGCTCGGGAAACTGCATCGGCAACGTGGCGAGACCAAACAGGCGCGTCGGATGCTTTTCGTGCGCATCCACCAGCGAATCGTTGAACACCTGCGACAGGCGCACCGACAGGTCGCGATCGGCCCAGTACACCATCGGCTGCGACAGGGACATTGCGTGAGCCTGCAGGTGCTGCGAGTCCATCGCGGCCAGACGCGTGTCCAGGTCCTTGAACTTCGGGCCGACCGGCCCGGTCATCAGGTGACCGAGCTTGAACTGCGGACCCTTGCCCTCGACCATCCGGAACTCGATGCCGTAGGACGCGCCGTGCTTTTCGATCAGATCGATGAAGCCCTGCGGAATGTAGTGGGCGTGGATGTCGATGCCGTGATTGTGGCCGTGGCTCATGCAATTTTCCTTGTGATCGCCGCAGTCGCCGGGAGATGCGGTCGCGGCCGGATTTTACGCGACTGCCGGGGAGTTCCGAGGGTCAACTACGCGAGGGTCAATGGCCCTAGGATCAACGGCGACGCTCGCCGAAAGTCTCCCAACGCGTATCGATACGAAGGTCGTTGAGCAGGAAACCGGATTCCTCGTCGCCGCGAAACGCCTTCCATTGCGTCGCGACCACCACTCCGAGGGCAAACACCGCCAGTATTGCGAAGAGCGCAACGACGCGTCGCGCTTTCCTCGCGCCCTCGGCCCTCGTGCGCGCCTGATCAAGGGATGCACGCTTGTCCGCCACCGCTTGCGCGCGGAGTTCGGCGTCAACGCGTTCAGCCGCTGAGTGAGTCGTCTGTGCAGATAAATCCTCCGCAAGCAGACTCGCTGCAAGCGCTCGTTTGTCGGCCTCCTCCCGGAGTCGGGCGGCCTCGGTCGCGGCACGTTCGAGTTCAAGTCGTGCGACCGATTCATTCGCAAGCCGCTGCTGCGCGGTGATGCGCTCTTCGGCGGCGATCCGGGCCGCATCCTCGGCCTGCATGCGTCGTTGCGCCTGCTGTGCAAGGCGGACTTCCGCATCGGTTCGATCCCGGGCGCGCGCCGCGGCGAGGCGTTCCGACGTTTCGCGCGCGTCCGCTGCCTCTGTCAGTTCAATCTCTTCTTGCTCATGCGCGACAAGCCCTTCGGCCGGACCCGCCCGATGCCCTGCATCGTCCCGTCCCGCGTCCTCAGCAGTCATGGACGTCCTGCGCTGGGCTTTCGCCGACCCCGGATATTCGCGTCATGGTGGCTAATCGAACTGCAGCTTTCCATCGGTTGCGATCTTGCGCAGGCGGCTGATTTCGGTGCGCACGAGTTGTTCCAGCGCCGCAGGCGTGCCCGGGGTCGGAATTACGCCCCACAGCCCGAGACGCTGACGAACGCCCGGGTCCATCAGCGCCTCGTTCGCCGCTGCATTCAGTTGCGTCGCGATTCCGGGAGCAAGGCCGGGCGGCGCGAAGATGCCCACCCAACTGATCAGGTCGTAGCCGGGGACACCGGCTTCCGCGAGTGTCGGCGAGTTCGGGAAACGCGGGTCACGCTGACTGCCTGTCGTCCCGAGCAATCGCACCTTCCCGCCTTCCACGGCCTGTCCAGCGCCGGCGTCAAAGGTCAACTGGCACACGCCGGCGATGGTGTCCTGCAGGGCGGGTGCCGCCCCCTTGTAGGGGACGTGCGTCATGTTCACCCCGGCCATCATCTTGAACAGTTCGCCCGCGAAATGCACACCGCTCCCCGCGCCCGAACTGCCATAGTTGAGCTTGCCGGAGTTCTTCTTCGCATAATCGATGAATTCCGCGACGGTCTTCGCCGGAACCGACGGATGAACGACCATCAGAAAGCCGTAGGTACCGACAAGCGCAATCGAGGTGAAGTCCCGGATCGGATCATAGGGAAGCACTTTTTCCGACACCGGTGCGAAGCTGTGCGTGCCGTTGGTCGTGTACAGCAACTGGTAACCGTCCGCCGGCGCCTTGGCGATCATTTCGGCCCCGATCCTGCCGCCTGCCCCGACCCGATTCTCGACGATGACAGTTTCTCCGAGCTTCACCGACATGCGCTGCGCCATGATCCGGGCGCTGGTGTCCGCGACGCCGCCCGCTGCGTAGCCGACGATGAAGCGCACCGGCTTCGACGGATAGCTCTGCGCCGGCGCCATCGACGAAATCAACATCAGCGCAAGCGCGAGAATCGGTGCGGCAGCGTTCGGCCTCATCGAATGATCCTTGTTGTTGTCGGGATGATTTTCGGGTCGCTAAGTGCCAAACGCGGGGCACCAGATTGTTGCGGACCATTATACTTAGGGAAGCTCTGATCAAGTCCCAATAGCGCAACGAATCGAACAGAGCATCCCTCTGGAGTCGGGGATATACAAGGGGGCGATGCCCCCTTGTTCAGCGATTCCTTAGCGCAAAGTGCACCACGCGCACGAACACGGCATTCACATCGACACGATGACATCCTCCTCCGACACTGATGATGGTTTCAACGCAAAGCTGACCGAATTGGGCTTGCAGAATCTGGATGCAGGCGATATCACGTTCCTGCGCGCTGCCTACGATCGCAACAAGCTTCCGATGGCAGTTCCGGCCGGATTCACGCCCGCGACCCCGCCTCGCGCATGCGCCCTATTTATCGACCCCTGCGGCCCGCTTTGAACACCGACCCCGGCTACCTGGACCTGCTTGAATGCGGCCGGCTGCTCGATGCAAAGGCGATTTCGTGCGAAGAACTGGTTCATGCACTCCTTCGGCGCATTGACGGACACGACGCCCGCCTGAATTGCTTCATCGCCGTCTATCACGACGAGGCGCTTGCGAGTGCGCGCAAGTGCGACGCGGAGATGGCGCGCAGCGGTCGGCGCAGCCCCTTGCACGGCATCCCGTTCGCGGCCAAGGACATCATCGATCTGGCAGGGCGGGTCACTTCCTGTCACTCCAGGATCCTTGCGGAAAACACGGCAACCCGCGACGCCCGAGTGGTGACCATGCTGTATGACGCAGGCGCGGTGCTGATCGGGAAAACTGCGCTGCACGAATTCGCAACCGGCGGTCCGTCCTTCGACCTGCCCTGGCCGCCCGCCCGCAACCCGTGGAACCCGGCAGTTCACCCCGGGGGTTCATCCAGCGGGTCAGGGGTAGCGCTGGCCGCCGGATTCGTGCCCTTCGCATTGGGAACGGATACCGGAGGTTCAGTTCGCAATCCGGCCTCCGCGTGCGGCGTTGTCGGCATGAAGCCCACCTTCGGCGCGGTGTCGGTGGACGGGTGTTTTCCGCTCTCCTTTTCGCTGGATCACGTCGGTCCGATGACGCGAACGGTGAAGGACAACGCGGTAGCGCTTTCCCACATGCTCGACCCGGCGACCGCCGCCAAGATGAAATGTCGCCTTTCGAGTACGACGCCATTTGATGGCGTGGATGGCGACCTCCGCGGCCTTCGGATCGGCGTCATCGACGCCTTCTACAACGGCAAGGATGTGAATCCCGAAATCGCAGCGACCACCGATGCGGCGGTCGACGTGCTGAAACGTATCGGGGCCGATGTTCGCGTGCTGAAGTTGTCACCGCTGTCCACCTGGGCGGAGTGCGGCCGCACGATTCTTCAGTCCGAATCCTTCGCAATCCATGCCGACTGGCTGCGCGCCCGGGCTCCCGACTACGGTGTCCGCGGCCGACGACGCCTGCTCGCAGGATCCATGATCAGCGCTGAACGCTACGTCCGCGCGCAACAGGTCCGGTCCCTGCTCGTGCAGGAATTCCTCGATGCCATGCGCGACCTGGATGTGGCGGTCACTGCGTCAAGCCTGGAACTGCCCTGCGCGATCGACGACGAGGCACTGATCGACAAGACCTACGACAAGCAGGCACGCATGCCGTTCAACGTGACGGGCACGCCCGCGATCTCGATACCAGCGGGATTGTCGGCCTCGGGTCTGCCGATCGGCCTGCAGATTGCGGGGAAACCGCATGACGAGGGCACGGTGTATCGCGCCGCCTTCGGCCTCGAGCAGGCTCTCTCCCTGCCGATGCGACCGCCTATGGTTTGGGGATCCCGATCGTCCTGACATTTTCCGCACCACCCGAATCAACCATCCGTCTGCTCGTTATCAACCACCGAACAAACCCGGGAACAGGAACATCATGCTCGAACCACGCGACCGATACGACTACTCCTCGCCGTTTCACCGTGCACCGCTCAAATTGCCCGATGGCGGGCGTCTGATCGTCTGGCCCATCGTCAATATCGAGGAGTGGAGCATCCAGCGCCCGATGCCGCGCCAGGTGTCATCGCCCCCCGGAGGTCAGACGGGCGCGATTCCGGACATCCCGAACTGGACCTGGCACGAATACGGGATGCGCGTGGGCATCTGGCGCCTGCTGGAGACGTTCGAGAAATTCGGGATAAAGCCGACACTATCGATCAACGCGAAAGTGTGCGAAACACTGCCGCAGGTGGTTGCGCCGCTGAAAAATGCCGGCTGGGAATTCATGGCGCACTGCTACGAGCAGATGTCGATCCATACGATCAGTGACCAGGCCGCGATGATTCGGCAAACGCAGGATGTGCTCGAAAAATTCACCGGCACCCGGTCGGAAGGATGGCTCGGGCCCGGACGTACCCAGAAATTCGACACCCTTGAGCACGTGGCGGCCGCCGGATTCAAGTGGTTCGCCGACTGGGTCATCGACGATCAGCCGATGTGGGTGAAGACGGAGAACGGACCTCTGGTCGCCATGCCGTACGCGGTTGAACTGAACGACATACCGGTGATGGTCGGCGGGCAGCACGAATCCGACGCCCTCATGAAACGGACGATCGATGCGTTCGATCAGCTATACGCCGAATCTGCCCATTCCACCCGGGTGATGGCGATCGCGATTCATCCGTACGTTACCGGCGCCGCGCACCGTATTCGCTACCTGCGCGAGACTCTCGAGTACCTCAATCGGCACGCGGGCGTTGTCTACTGGAACGGCGATCAGATCTACCGCTGGTTCGTGTCGCAGACTCCGGCGCCCTGAAGGGTGCACGTGTCGAGGGCAAGTGGTGCCGGATGTCCGAATCGAACGGACGACCTTCCGCTTACAAGGCGGGTGCTCTACCGACTGAGCTAATCCGGCACGTGAACAAATTATAGGGGCGAACGCCCCGGAAACACCCTATTTGACCCGGCGAAGCGCGGGCCGCCCCCCGGGCGACTTGGGTGGTGTCGGCGAATCCGGTGGTTCTGAATCGGGTACTGCGGCGATGGGCGAGATCGGAACCACCGGCGCGGATACTCCCTGCGCAGATTCATCTGCGCCCGGCTTGGTACGTTCGGTCTCGAAAGACATGCCGTGGCCGTTCTCGCGGGCGTAGATCGCGGTTATCGCAGTGACCGGAACATACAGTTCGCGCGCCGACCCCGAGAAACGTGCCGAGCATTCGATCGCGTCGTTGCCCATGGCCAGCTTGCTGGTGGCAAGCGGGCCGAGGTTCAGAACGATCTCGCCATCGCGCACATACTCCATCGGCACGCTGGTATTGGCGTCGACAACCACCGATATGTAAGGCGTCAATCCGTTGTCGACGCACCACTCGTAGATTGCGCGGAGCAGGTAGGGCTTGGTAGAGGTCGGGGTCGGTTCGGACATGAGGCTGCTCTCTATTGGCCGCGATGCACGGCGGCCGACAGCGGCGCGGCGATGCGCTACTTGCGCATCACCTTTTCGGACGGCGTCAGCGCCTCGATGAACGCCGGGCGGGAAAACAGCCGCTCGGCGTATTTCATCAGGGACGCAGCGGATTTCGGTACCGAGATGCCGTAGTAATCGAGCCGCCAGAGCAACGGCGCGATCGCGACATCCAGCATCGAGAACTCGTCGCCGAGCATGTATTTCTGCTTCTGGAAGACGGGCGCCAACTCGACCAGCCGGTCGGACACCTGCTGGCGCGAACGATCCTGCTGCTTCTGGTTGCCGCGCTCGAGCGCATCAATCTGCGAAAAGAGCTCGACCTCGAAGTTGAACAGGAACAGCCGCGCGCGCGCGCGCATCACCGGGTCCGCCGGCATCAGTTGCGGATGCGGGAATCGCTCGTCGATGTATTCATTGATGATGTTCGATTCGTACAGAATGAGGTCGCGCTCGACCAGCACCGGCAGCCGGTTGTACGGATTCATCACCGCGATGTCTTCCGGCTTGTTGTACATGTCGACATCGATGATCTGAAAGTCCATGCCCTTTTCGTATAGCACGATGCGGCAGCGCTGCGAAAAAGGACAGGTGGTTCCCGAGTACAGGTTCATCATGGTGCGTTACCTCTTGCCGTCAGGCGTGAACCGCAGATGAAAAAGGCGCGACGCAGTCGCGCCTCGCGCCTTCCGGTGGCGACGTTTAGTGGACGTCTTTCCAGAATTCTTTCTTCAGCAACCAGGTGAGAAGGATTAGCAGGGCGAGGAAGAACAGGACCACGATCCCGATCTGCTTGCGCACAAGCTGCGCAGGCTCGCCCATCCACACTAGGAAGTTGACCAGGTCGCGCACGAACACGTTGTACTCGACCGGAGTCATCGCCCCGGGCGTCTCTACCCGGATCGTCTTGACGAGGTACTTCTTGGACGCTCCTTCGCCGGATTCCTCGACCACCGAGAACGACTTCGCCTGCATCAGCGCGGCCTCGGCCTGCTCGTGGGTCTTGAACTCTTTCACATCCAGCACCGACTGGCCCTGCAGCGACCACAGCACATGCGGCATGCCGACACGGTCGAACACCATGTTGTTCCAGCCGGTCGCGCTCGCTGGATCCCGATAGAAAGTACGCATGTAGGTATAGAGCCAGTCTGCGCCGCGGGAACGCGCAATCACCGAAAGGTCGGGAGGTGCCGCGCCAAACCATTCCTTCGCGTCTTTCCGGGTCATCCCGTTGTTCATCAACTCGCCGACCTTGTCTGCCGTGAACAGCAGGTTGTCCTTGATCTGGGTTTCGGTCAGGCCGATGTCACGCAGCCGGTTGTAACGCATCATCGATGCGGAATGGCAACCGAGGCAGTAGTTCACGAAATTCCGCGCGCCCGCCTGCAGGCTCGCGACATCCTTGACCTCGTTCGGCGATCGGTCCAGACGCACCCCGCCTTCGGAGGCACCTGCCACCGCAGGTACCGCTGCCGCGACCGCAAGGGCGGCAAGCACCGCCAGTCGCTTGAACTTGATCATCGCGTCACCTTTCCATCCGGAGATCATGGCCGTGCTCATTCGGTCACCCGATCCGGAACCGGCTTGGTCTTGCCCATCGTCGAATACCAGGGCATCAGCACGAAGAACGAAAAATAGAGCACGGTGCAGAACTGCGAGATCAGGGTGCCCCCACGAGTGACCGGCTGGACGCCGAAATATCCGAGCACCAGGAACGCGATGATGAACACTGTAAGCGCGAACCGGTACAGCCCGCCCTTGTAGCGGATCGAACGAACCGGGCTGTGGTCAAGCCACGGCAAAAGGAAGAATATCAGCGTGGACGCCCCCATCAGCGCCACTCCCCAGACTTTCGGGTCGATGGTGAAAAAGCCGATCAGGAGCACCACGCCAACTACCGCGGAGGCTGCCTTGATCGTTGCCGACCGCACGGTTACCACGATCAGGCCAACCATGCCTAACACGCCGGCGGCCAACACCCACATGAAGTCTTCGGTGATCGCGCGCAGGATCGAGTAGAACGGCGTGAAGTACCAGACCGGCGCGATATGCGCGGGCGTCTTCAGTGAGTCGGCAGGTACGAAGTTGTTGTATTCGAGGAAGTAGCCGCCCATCTCGGGTGCGAAAAACACCACCAGCGCAAAAAGAAACAGGAACACACTCGCACCGAACATGTCCTTGACCGTGTAGTACGGGTGGAACGGGATGCCGTCGAGTGGAATGCCCTTCGCGTCCTTCTTTTCCTTGATCTCGACACCGTCGGGGTTGTTTGACCCGACTTCGTGCAGCGCCATGATATGTGCCGCGACCAGTCCGCAGATCACCAGCGGAATCGCGATCACATGAAAAGCGAAGAAACGGTTCAGTGTCGCATCCGACACGACGTAATCACCGCGGATCCAGAGCGAAAGATCCGGCCCGATGATCGGCAGCGCGTCGAACAGGTTCACGATTACCTGCGCCCCCCAGTAGGACATCTGGCCCCAAGGAAGCAGGTAGCCGAAGAACGCTTCCGCCATCAGGCAGAGGTAAATCATCATGCCGAAGATCCAGATGAGTTCGCGGGGCTTCTGGTAGGAGCCGTACATCAGGCCGCGCATCATGTGGAGGTAGACCACGATGAAGAAGGCCGACGCGCCGGTGGAGTGCATGTAGCGCACAAGCCAGCCGAACGGCACTTCGCGCATGATGTATTCGACCGAGGCGAACGCCGACGCGGCGTCCGGCTTGTAGTTCATCGTGAGCAGGATGCCGGTGACGATCTGCATCACCAGGACCAGCATCGCAAGCGAGCCGAAGAAGTACCAGATGTTGAAGTTCTTCGGCGCGTAGTACTCCGACAGGTGTTCGCGCCAGAGGGACATCAGCGGGAATCGCTTGTCTACCCAGGTAAGCACGCCGTTGAACGGGCCGGCTCCGGTTACAGCTTGTTTTTCCGCGGCGGCCATCGCTCAGGCCCCTTTCTTGTCTTCGCCGATGATGATCTTGCCATCCGAGACAAAGGTGTACGGCGGCACCTTCAGATTGTCCGGGGCGGGTTTGTTCTTGTAGACGCGACCGGCGAGGTCGAACAACGAACCGTGACAGGGGCAGTAGAAGCCCCCCTTCCACTCCGGGTCATAGGGTTCCGGCCCGGACTTGAAGGAGGACTGCGGCGAGCAGCCGAGGTGCGAGCAGATGCCGACCACAACGAGGTACTCGGGCTTGATCGAGCGAAGGTCATTGCGCGCGTACTCCGGAGTCAGTTCGGAGGGCTTGCGCTGGCTCTTCGGATCGGCGACGCGAGTGTCGTTCGCCTTGACCGATTCCATCATTTCCTTGGTGCGATTGACGATCCAGACCGGCTGGCCACGCCATTCCACGGTCATCATTTCGCCCGGCGGGAGTTTGCTGATATCGGCTTCCACCGGCGCGCCCATTGCCTTGGCACGCTCGGACGGCAGCATGGTTGCGGCAAACGGCAGCGCAGTCGCTAGGGCGGCAACACCGCCTGCCGCCGACGACGCAACGATCAGGTTGCGGCGTGCTTTGTTGACCGGATTCGAAGACTTGGGGGAATCGCTCATGGGGAAAGCCTTTGGCGCGAAAGGGGAATTCGAAGACTGCGAATTATACCCGATCCCCGCACTGCGAGCCAAATTTATAGCCCCAAGGGATTGAAAACGCGAGGTTTTTCCCGATTTCTCGGTGTACGCGTCAAGTCCTCGAAAAGGCCTCCGGGCGGCGCTTGAACCCTAAACCGGGTTCGGAATCTCGAGAAACCGGTGGACGATGCCGAACTCCTTCGCAGCCGCGTCGCCGACCGCCTGCACACCGTAGCGCTCGGTGGCATGGTGCCCCGCCGCGACGAACGCGACGCCCGACTCGCGGGATGCGTGTACAGATTGCTCGGAGATTTCGCCGGTGAGAAAAACGTCCACGCCGAGCGCGACAGCCTGCTCGAAATAGTCCTGGGCCGCACCGGTGCACCACGCTACCCGCCGCACCGTACGCGCCGGATCTCCGATCACCATCGGGACACGGTCGAGGCAAGCCTGCACTCGCGCGGAAAACGCCGCCAAGGGTTCCGGCACATCGAGGCTTCCCCAAGCGAGCAGATCCTGCTCGCCGGTTCGGCCTTCCTGCCGAAGGCCGAGCACCTTGCCGAGGCGGGCGTTATTGCCGAACTCGGGATGCGCATCTATCGGCAGGTGATACGCGATGAGGTTCATGTCGGCTGCGAGCAGACCGCCGATCCGAACGCGCCTGGGGCCGATGATGCGCGGATCCTCGCCGCGCCAGAAATATCCGTGATGAACCAGCAGTGCATCCGCGCCCGCCTCGACCGCAGCCTCCACGAGGGCGGCACTTGCAGTGACCCCGGACGCGAGCAGGCGGATTTCGGTTCGACCTTCCACCTGCAATCCGTTTGGGCAATAATCCCGGAACCGCTCGGGTTGTAGAAGCGAGTCGAAATACCGCACCAGATCATCGCGCTGCATACTTGATTTCCCTGTTCCAGACGCAATTTTAGCGTCTTACGTTTCCAGAACTCCGGCGCACGCGCCGACCTTCACGACCGATCCGCTCGCATGCGAAAAATCTGGCTCATCTTCTCGCAAACCGCGACCGTGGCGCTTGCCATTCTGTTCGTCGTGACTACATTGAAGCCCGAATGGCTTCCGCAAACCCGCGGAACTTCGGGCACGCAGGTCGTGGAACTCAAACAGGCGGTCTCCTCGCCCGGCGGCGAAACACGAAGCGCGTCCTACAACGAAGCGGTCAAGCGCGCGGTGCCGGCCGTAGTGAACGTATTTACCAGCAAGGAAGTTCGCTCGCGCCACCCGCTTATGAGTGATCCGGTGTTCCGCCATTTTTTCGGTGACCAGCTTGGCGATGCCCAGCGCAGTTCCGGACTCGGATCCGGCGTCATCGTTAGCGCCAAGGGTTATGTGCTCACGAATCACCATGTGGTTGATTCTGCCGACGAAATCGAGGTTGCGCTCGCCGACGGCCGCAAACTCAAGGCAAAGCTCGTCGGCTCCGACCCGGAATCGGATCTGGCCGTCCTCCAGCTTCAGGGCGCCGGCGACAGTCTTCCCGCAATCACCTTCGGCGAGGACTCGAACCTGCGCCTGGGAGACGTGGTCCTCGCGATCGGCAACCCTTTCGGCGTCGGCCAGACGGTGACCATGGGCATCGTCAGCGGGCTGGGCCGTACCCCCGGCATCAACACCTTCGAGAACTTCATCCAGACCGACGCCGCGATAAACCCCGGGAATTCGGGTGGCGCATTGGTCGACTCGAATGGCAACCTGGTGGGCGTGAACACGGCAATCTATTCGCGCGCTCCGGGCGGCGCATCGCTTGGCATCGGATTTGCGATCCCGGTCAGCAACGTCCGCATGGTGATGGAACAGATCATTTCCAACGGCACCGTGACACGCGGCTGGATCGGCGTCGAAGCACAGGAAATCACGGCGGAATTAGCCGAGTCGTTCAAGCTTCCGTCGACACAGGGCGCCCTGATCGCCGGCGTCATCCGCGGCGGCCCGGCGGAAAAGGGCGGCGTTCGCCCGGGGGATGTACTGCTGCTGGTCGAAGGCAAGCAGGTGCGCGATCCATCGGGCATGCTCAACCTGGTGGCGGCACTTGCGCCCGGCAGGCAGGCGACGCTGAGGATCCGGCGGGAACAGAAGGAACTGGACCTGCCGATCGAAGTCGGCCGGCGCCCGTCGCAGCAGAAGCGCCGTTAGGCCGGCTTCAGTGGGAAAGTGAATCAGTTCTGTACATGAATCGCCCGTTTTCACGCGCCCGCAGGCGATTCTTCAGAACAATGTTGAAAAATCAGGGCGTGGAGCCCGAGTCGCCGGATGCTTCCGCAGCCGCCGGCTTTGCGGCTGACCGGCCAATCATGACCGACAGGATGATGCCCACCTCGTAGAGGATGCAAAGCGGAACAGCGAGCATGAACTGCGAGAGCACGTCTGGCGGCGTGAATATCGCCGCTACCACGAACGCGCCGACGATCACGTAAGGACGCGCCTCGCGCAACTGCGCGATCGTCACCAGCCCCGCCCTCACCAGAACAATGACGATCACCGGCACCTCGAAGGTGACGCCGAAAGCCATGAAAGTCGTCAGCACAAACGAGAAGTACTTGTCGATATCGGTCATCCAGGCGACGCCCTCGGGCGCGATTGCCGCCATGAACTTGAAGATCACCGGAAACACCAGGAAATACGCGAAGCACATGCCGGCAAGAAACAGCAGGAAGCTCGCGACAACGAGCGGCAAAACAAGCTTCTTTTCGTGCACATAGAGGCCGGGCGCAACGAAGGCCCAGATCTCGTACATCACGTAGGGCAGAGCCGCGACGAACCCCACCAGCATGGTGACCTTGAGCGGTACGAAAAAGGGACCGATGACATCGGTTGCAATCATCTGGCCGCCCTTGGGAAGCGACGCAATAAGGGGCTGGGCGAGAAGCGCGTAGATTTCCCTCGACCAGGGCACGAGGCACAGTACGATAACGAGCACCACCAGCACAATGCGCACGAGCCGCGCGCGCAGTTCAATCAGGTGGGAGATGAAGGTTTCCTGCTGCGACATCGAGTCAGACGCCCCTAGACGGCCGGTTTGTGCGGAGTGCCGTCACCCGCCGCCACCGGGTCGGCAGCAGACGGCGCCGACGGCGCTGCTTGTTCGGTTGTCGCGGCAGCAATCGCGGTTGCCGGCTCGTCCGCAGCCGGCGTTGTAGCTGATGGCGCATCCGCGCCCACCGAATTGAACGTGGATTCCGCCTTCGCCACTTCGGAACGAATTTCGTTTTCCACCCCGCTTGCCGCGTCCTCGAACTGGCTCTTGAACTTGCGCAGATCCTCGAGTTCGACTTCGCGGTTGATGTCCGCCTTTACATCGTTCACATAGCGCTGAAGCCGGCCGAACCAGAACCCGAGAGTGCGGGCGACACGCGGCAGACGCTCCGGGCCGATGACCACAAGCGCGACGACCGCGATCACCATCATTTCGGAAAAACCTACATCGAACATGGGAGAGCGTCGGAGAGGGTTGCGCGCGACAAGACGGAGGAAAACGGCAACGTGCGCGCCGGCTCGACTCCGGGGCCCGGAATCAAACCTTGGGTGCGCGACAGCGTCAGGAGGTCTTGGATTCTTTTCTGACTTCGGCGTCGATCGTCCGGCCGCCGATTTGCTGGGCGTCAACCACCGGCTTGTCCGCCGACGTGTCCTTCACGCCCTCTTTGAAGCCGCGTACCGCGCCACCGAGATCCGCGCCGATGTTCTTGAGTTTCTTGGTGCCGAAAACAAGCAGCACGATCACGAGAACGATCAACCAGTGCCAGATGCTCCAGGTGCCCATAAGGTGCTCCTTTCCGTGCTTGCGCCGGACGGCTGATCAGCCGCGGCGAATGATCATCGGTCCAAGCGGATCCGATCCGCCCAAGACATGCATGTGAAGATGATACACCTCCTGCCGCCCCACCCGTCCGGTGTTGATTATGGTGCGGAAACCGTCGGTTGCTCCCTGCTCCCGCGCAAGCCTGCCCGCAACCGCCAGCATGCTGCCAAGCACCGCGGAATGCTCCGGCCCCGCCTCGGCAAGAGACGGCAGGTGAAGCTTCGGGATGATCAGAAAATGTACCGGTGTCACCGGCTGGATATCGTGGAAGGCGAAGATTTCGTCGTCTTCATACACCTTCTTGCTGGGAATCTCGCCTCGGATGATCTTGCAGAAAATACAGTTGGGATCGCTCGACATTGATATCTCCGTGGAGGGCGGTTCAGGTCGCGCCACGCCCGGCGGATCCGCGAGATGCTTTCTCGTCGATACCCGAGATGCCCTCGCGACGACGCAGTTCGGCGAGGACATCGGACGGTGACAGCCCGTAATGCGCAAGCATGATCAGGCAGTGAAACCACAAATCAGCGGTTTCCCCGACGATGCGCAACCGCTCACCGTCCTTGGCTGCCATGACCGTCTCCGTCGCCTCCTCGCCGATCTTCTTGAGGATCGAGTCCTCGCCGCGTGCAAGCATTTTCGCAACATACGAGGTGTCCGGGTCAGCACCCTTTCGCGATTCGATCATCTGCGCTAGACGATCCAGGATATCGGAACTCAAATGCGCCCCCTCACTTGCTGTAGATGTCTTTCGGATCGCGCACAACGGGGTCGACGACTACCCATTTCCCATCCTCGAGCCGTTGGAAAAAGCAGTTGTGCCGGCCGGTATGGCAGGCGATGCCGCCGACCTGCTCGACCGTCAGAAGGATCACGTCTTCGTCACAGTCCATGCGCAACTCGCGGATTTTCTGCACATGCCCCGATTCTTCGCCCTTTTTCCACAAGCGCTTGCGCGAACGCGACCAATAGACGGCCTCACCGGTATCGGCGGTCAGCGCAAGCGATTCGCGGTTCATCCACGCGACCATGAGCACCTTGCCGGTCCCGGCTTCCTGTGCCACCGCCGGGACAAGACCGTCCTTGTCCCATCGCACCGCTGCGAGCCAGTCACGCGCGACCTCGTTCACAGCCGCACCTCGATGCCGCGTCCTGCCATGTAGCGCTTGGCCTCATGTACGGTGAATTCGCCGAAATGAAATATGCTCGCCGCAAGCACCGCATCGGCGCCGCCCTGAAGCACGCCGTCCGCGAGGTGCCCGAGAGTCCCGACACCGCCACTGGCAATAACCGGGATATCCACCGCATCCGATACCGCGCGCGTGAGGCCGAGGTCGAAGCCGGATTTAGTTCCATCTCGGTCCATGCTGGTCAACAGGATCTCGCCTGCGCCGGCCGCCTGCATTCGTCTCGCCCAACTCACCGCGTCAAGCCCGGTGGGGTTGCGGCCTCCGTGCGTGAAAACCTCCCAACCACTGAAGCTTCGTTCCGCGACGACGGACCTGTCCGGATGCACCGTATCCGACAGGCGATCAACGCGTTTTGCGTCGATCGCGACGACGATGCACTGCGCCCCGAATCGTCCGGACGAATCCTCGACCAGCGAGGGGTTCTGCACCGCAGAAGTATTGATGGAAACCTTGTCTGCCCCGGCATTCAGGAGCCGCGTGACATCCTCGACTTTCCGTACCCCGCCGCCGACGGTGAGCGGAATGAACACCTGCGTCGCAACTTGCTCCACCACCCGCAGGATGATGTCGCGGGCATCCGAACTCGCGGTGATGTCGAGAAAGGTAATCTCATCCGCGCCCTGTTCATCGTAGCGGCGCGCAATCTCGACCGGATCACCCGCGTCGCGCAGCTCGACGAAGTTGATGCCCTTGACCACGCGACCCGCTGTGACATCGAGACAGGGAATGATGCGCTTTGCCAGCATGGGGATATCCGAGGTGATGATCCGTGCAGCGCATCGCTGCCACGGAGACGTTCACGCTCCAGGGTTGGCCGCTCTCTTGTCGACCAGTTCCTGGGCCTTGCGAAAATCGAGCGTACCCTGGTAGATCGCACGTCCGGTGATCACACCGACCACGCCTTCGGGCTCGAGTTCGCACACTTTCTCGATATCCGCCAGGTCGTTGATACCGCCGCTCGCGATCACCGGAATCCGCAGCTTTTGCGCGAGTTTTTGCGTGGCCTCGATGTTGACACCCGTCAGCATGCCGTCCCTGCCGATATCTGTATAGATGATCGCTTCGACGCCGTAATCCTGGAACTTCATCCCGAGATCGATGACGTCGTGCCCGGTGAGCTTGGACCACCCTTCGACGGCCACCTTGCCATCCTTGGCATCCAGAGCCACGATGATGTGCCCCTGAAACGCCGTGCAGGCATCCTGCAGGAAGCCGGGATTCTTGACCGCAGCGGTGCCGATCACGATGTACGTGACCCCCATGTCAAGGTAACGCTCGATTGTGTCGAGGTCACGGATGCCACCGCCTAGCTGCACGGGCAGCTTGTCCCCAAGCGATGCAAGGATCGCCTTAATATGCGGCTCGTTCTTGGGCTTGCCCGCCACGGCGCCATTCAGGTCAACGACGTGAAGACGCCGTGCTCCCTGTTCCAGCCAGAAATTGGCCATGGCGACCGGGTCTTCGGAAAATACGGTCGCGTCGTTCATGTCGCCCTGTTTGAGGCGAACACAATGACCGTCTTTGATATCTATTGCGGGAATGATCAGCATGGGACAGGGGGAACGTTTAATGCCACGAGAGAGTGCGTGCCTGCGGGATCGCAGCACGCCGGAAATTTCACGGAGTCCAGTCGACGAAATTTGCGAGCAACTTGAGGCCTGAGTGTTGGCTTTTTTCCGGGTGAAACTGAACGGCAAAGATATTATCCCGCGCAATCGCGCAGGTAAAGGGAAAACCATACATCGAAATGCCCGCCACGATGGACGGGTCGGCGCATTCGGCGAAATAGCTGTGAACGAAATAAAAACGCGCGCCGTCTTCGATTCCCGCCCAGAGCGGATGTTGTCCGTTCTGCCTGACCCGGTTCCAGCCCATGTGAGGGACCTTCAGTCGGGATGCCCCGCCATCGCCCGACATGGCGTCCCGCGGAAACCGTCTTACGGTGCCCTCCATCAGTCCCAAGCCCTGGACATTGCCTTCTTCGCTGCGTTCAAACAGCATTTGCAGGCCGATGCAGATCCCAAGGAACGGCCGGGCGCGCGCCGCGTCTATCAATGCCGGCCGAAGGCCGCGCGCGTCCATTTCCCGCATGCAATCGGGCATGGCCCCTTGGCCCGGGAACACCACCCGGTCTGCGCCTGCAACCGCCACGGGATCGCCCGTCACTATGACCGTTGCGCCTGGCGCGACATGCTCGATGGCCTTGGAGACCGAGCGCAGGTTGCCCATTCCATAATCGACAATGGCTATTTTCATTTTCCGGAATTACTCAGACAGTCATGGCCGATGGTCGTGCGGAGTCGCGGTCAACTCCTCACAGGACGCCCTTGGTCGAGGGGATCGTACCTTGCGCACGCGGGTCGGGTTCAAGCGCCATCCGCAGCGCCCGGGCGAAGGCCTTGAAGACGGTCTCCGCCTGGTGATGCGCGTTGCCTCCACGGAGGTTGTCGATGTGCAGCGTCGCCTGCGCATGATTGACAAATCCCTGGAAGAACTCGCGGATAAGGTCAACGTCGAATTCCCCGATCAGCGGGCGAGTGAAAGGCACTTCGAATACCAGACCAGGTCGTCCGGAAAAATCGATTACCACCCTCGATAGCGCTTCATCAAGAGGCACATAGGCGTGCCCGTAACGATAGATCCCGGTTTTGCTGCCGGCGGCTTGGAGGACCGCCTGGCCCAGCGCGATTCCGATGTCTTCAACCGTGTGATGTGCATCTATGTGCAAATCGCCCTTGGCGTCGATGTCCAGATCAACCTGTCCGTGACGCGCGACTTGATCCAGCATGTGCTCAAGAAACGGCAGGCCCGTCGAAAGCTTCGCCGTTCCGTTGCCATCCAGGTTCACGCTGACCGTAATCTGCGTTTCCTTGGTGTTCCGGGAAATTGTTGCCTTGCGCATGGGTATTCCTTGTATTTCAATCAGCCCGCCGCGGCCGGACGTCGAACCGGTCGACAGACACCCAGACCGGCCAATTCGCCAGTTCAATCGGGATCATTCTCGATATCTTAATTCCGCGGATCGCGCGTGTGCGTACAGCCCCTCGCCGTGTGCCAACGTTGAAGCGATTCGCCCGAGCGCATCTGCACCGGCGGCCGATGCCCTGATGATGCTCGTCCGCTTCTGGAAATCGTACACGCCAAGCGGCGACGAGAATCTCGAGGTGCGCGACGTCGGCAAGACGTGATTCGGTCCGGCGCAGTAATCACCGATGGCTTCAGAACTGTACCGTCCGACAAAAATCGCGCCAGCGTGCCGCAGGCGCGCCAGCCACGGGTCAGGGTCGGCCACGGACAACTCCAGGTGTTCGGGACATATTCGATTGGCGATGTCGCACGCCTCCGACAGGTCGCGAACGAGGATGAGCGCGCCGCGCGCAGCGAGTGACGCTTCGATTACAGTGCGCCGCGGCATTACCCCGAGGAGACGAGCGATGCTGGAGGCGACACTGTCCAGAAATGCCTGATCGTGCGAAATCAGGATCGACTGCGCGTCTTCGTCATGCTCTGCCTGCGAGAAAAGATCCATGGCGATCCAGTCCGGATCGGTGCTTCCATCGCAAATAACCAGTATCTCTGACGGCCCCGCAACCATGTCGATTCCTACGGTGCCGAAAACACGCCGCTTCGCGGCCGCCACGTAGGCATTACCCGGCCCCACAATCTTGTCGACCGCAGGAACCGTTGAGGTTCCGTAAGCGAGTGCCGCTACAGCCTGCGCACCGCCCACCGTGAATATCCGATCGACTCCGGCGATCGCCGCTGCTGCGAGCACCATGGGATTGCGCTCACCGCCCGGGGTCGGCACCGTCATGACAATTTGCCCAACGCCTGCAACCCGAGCCGGAATGGCATTCATTAATACCGAGGAGGGATAGGAAGCCTTGCCACCCGGCACATAAATGCCCACTTTATCCAGAGCTGTGACTTTTTGCCCGAGGACAGTTCCGTCCGACTCACGGTACTCCCAAGATTCGATGCGTTGCCGCTCATGAAAACTGCGGATACGTGCCGCAGCTACTTGCAGCGCGTCGCGTTGATCCATGCTTATGGATTCGAGTGCCAGCCTGAGTGCTGACGCCGGAATTTCCAGTTCTTGCGCGCTCGCAACAGATACACGATCGAACTGCTTCGTGTAATCCATTAGTGCCGCATCCCCCCGGCGTCGGACATCGCTGATGATCAAGGCCACCGCGTTGTCGACCGAGTCGTCCTGGGCAGACTCAAATGCAACAAGATTGGAAAACCGCGCGTCGAACTCCGGATCTGCCGTCGAAAGGCGGGCGATGTTAACCACGCAATTTCACCGCGGCATCAAACGCATTGACCAAGGGCTGCAATTGCTCATGCTTCAGCTTGAGTGCAGCCTGATTGATGATAAGGCGGGAACTGACAGGCTGGATCTCCTCGACGACCTTCAGATCATTCGCGCGCAAAGTATTTCCGCTCGACACCAGATCCACGATCACCTCGGCCAGGCCGACCAGAGGCGCCAGTTCCATCGAACCGTAGAGTTTTATTAGATCCACATGGACGCCCTTGGCGCCGAAATGCTCGCGTGCAATCTGGACATACTTCGTCGCAACGCGCAACCGTGCACCTCGTTGCACAGCCCCGGCATAGTCAAAATCGCTTTTCGACGCGACGACCATGCGGCACGCTGCAATATTGAGATCAAGCGGCTGGTAGAGACCTTCGCTCCCGCTTTCCAGCAACACATCTTTTCCGGCAATTCCGAGATCCGCCGCGCCGTAACGGACATACGTAGGAGTATCCGAGGCGCGAACGATCACCAGCCGAAGGTCGGCGCGCGTCGTTCCGATAATCAGTTTTCGGGACGTTTCGGGGTTCTCAAGCGGACGAATCCCCGCCGACTCGAGCAATGGCAGGGTTTCGTCAAAAATCCGCCCTTTGGAGAGCGCGAGGGTAATCATTGGGAGTAATGGCGGAGCGGAGTACTTCGGGTCAAGAGTTTAGCCCAAAGTGGCTTAATAAACAATTAGTTAAGAAACCAACCGGTTTGCGCGGCACGGACTGGACGCCTGCGCGCGAACGTTTGACGCAAATACCGGTCGCTAGGCGACTCGCTCGATGCGGGCACCAAGTTGCGAGAGCCGCACCTCGATGGCGTCGTAGCCACGGTCAAGGTGATAAATCCGGTCGATCACCGTGTCCCCGTCGGCTACGAGTCCCGCGATCACCAGGCTGGCGGACGCACGAAGATCCGTTGCCATCACGGTCGCTCCCTGCAATTTCTCGACACCGCGCACAACGGCCGTGTTACCCGATATTTCAATTTCTGCGCCGAGGCGCTGCAATTCGATCGCGTGCATGAAGCGATTTTCGAAGATTGTCTCGGTGATCACGGCCGTTCCACCCGCAACCGCATCGAGCGCCATGAACTGCGCCTGCATGTCGGTCGGGAAAGCAGGGTACGGCGAGGTTCGCAGACTCACCGAACGGGCGCGACGCATCATGGATAGCGAAATCGTATCGGATCCGACCACAATTTCAGCGCCCGATTCCCGTAGTTTCGCCAGTACGGAATCGAGAATGGATCCATCGGTACCCGTCAATCGAACTCGACCACCGGTGGCCGCCGCCGCCGCGAGGAATGTCCCGGTTTCTATCCTGTCCGGCATGACCGTGTAATCGCAGCCGTGCAGCGCCGACACGCCTTCCACCGAAATCACGTCAGTACCCGCGCCTGAGATTCGCGCGCCCATCGCCACAAGACAGTTTGCAAGATCGACCACTTCCGGCTCGCGAGCCGCGTTTTCGATCACCGTCGTGCCTTCCGCAAGGCAGGCAGCCATCATCAGGTTCTCCGTCCCAGTAACGGTCACCAGGTCCATCACCAAGCGGACGCCGCGCAAGCGCGGTGCGCGCGCGACGATGTAACCCTGCTCCATCGTGATCTCGGCACCCATCGCGGTAAGGCCCTTGACATGCTGGTCAACCGGACGAAGACCTATGGCGCAGCCGCCGGGCAGGGAAACTTTCGCCTCGCCGCAACGCGCAAGTAACGGTCCGAGGACCAGGACCGATGCCCGCATCGTTCGAACCAGATCGTAGTGCGCGAGCGGCGATGAGATCTGAGCCGCCTGAAGCGTATAACCGCCCGGGGTCGCGTTGGCGCTTACGCCCATCTGTCCAAGAAGTTTCGCCATCGTCGCCACGTCCCGCAGATTCGGTACGTTCGTCAGGCGCAAGGGCTCCGCCGAAAGCAGCGCAGCGCACATGATGGGCAAGGCAGCGTTCTTGGCCCCGGAAACCCGAATTTCCCCCGAGAGCGGAACGCCGCCGCGAATCCTCAGTTTATCCACGTGAGGCCTTCCATTCATCGGGCGTAAGCGTCTTCATGGACAGTGCGTGAATCTCCTCGCGCATCCGCTCTCCGAGCACTCCGTACACGATCTGATGGCGCTGCACCCGGCTTTTTCCTTCAAATGCCGTGCTTGCAATGACCGCCTCGAAATGCTGGCCGTCACCATCGACCTCGAGAAACTCGCACGTGAGTCCTTCGAGAATATATGCGCGAATCTGCTGTGGGGTCACCATGGTTATCTCCGCATTTGAACTGTTTTTCGGTCCGGCGCATGTGCCATCACTGAGGCCGGTTCAGTACCGCAGTTTATAACCCCGCCTGAGGAGTTCGAGTACGACTCCGGAAACCAGCACGAGCGCCGAAACCGCCACTGCAAGACTGAGCCAAGGGTTGGCATCCGAAACGCCGAAAAATCCGTAGCGAAATCCGTCAATCATGAAAAAGAACGGGTTCAGGTGGGAAACCGCCTGCCAGAAAGCGGGAAGCGAATGCACGGAATAGAAGACCCCGGAAAGAAATGTCAGCGGCATGATAAAAAAGTTCTGGAACACGGCCACTTGGTCAATTTTCTCGGCGACGATGCCGGCGAGAGTTCCCAGCGCCCCCAGAAGCGCGCTTCCGACGAGCACAAACGCGACGAGCCAGAGCGGATGCTCGAAGCGCAACGGCGCGAAGGGAATCGCAACCGCCAGCACCCCGGCCCCGACAACCACTCCGCGCACCACGGCGGCGAGAACATACGCGCCGAAGAATTCCGCATATGACAGGGGCGGCAGCAGAACGAACACGATATTGCCGGTGATCTTTGACTGAATCAGTGAAGAAGAGGCGTTTGCAAACGAATTCTGCAACACCGACATCATCACCAACCCTGGCACCAGGAAGGCGGTGTACGACACGCCCTCGTAGACCTGCACCCGCCCTTCCATGACATGCCCGAAAATAAGCAGGTACAGGAGAGCTGTAAGCACTGGCGCCGCTACGGTCTGGAACCCCACCTTCCAGAAACGCAACACCTCCTTGTACAGAAGCGTCCGAAAGCCGGTCATCGATGACTATCGCCGTCAGGCAATTCAGCCGCTGCGTTCGCAGGCGCATCAACACGCTCCTGGCCGTGATCCCCCTTGCGCATGATCTCGAGAAAGATGTCCTCCAGATCCGGCTGAAGCAATTCCATTTCGGTAATCTCGTTGCCACCCTCGCGCAACTTGGCGAGTGTGGGTTCAAGGTCCGAATAGCCATCCAGCGTCAGCAGATGATCGCCATCGCCACCCTTGTCCTCCGCGCGGAAACATTCCGGGAGTGCTCCTGAGATCCGTATCCTCAGCTTCAGGCTGTGATGATGCCTGACCAGATTCTCGCGCGAATCCAGTGCGACGATTCGTCCGGATTTGAGCATCGCGATCCGACCGCAAAGCGCTTCGGCTTCCTCCAGATAGTGGGTCGTAAGGACGATAGTGTGGCCCGCCTCGTTCAAGCGCCGGATGAATTTCCACAGCCCTTGACGCAACTCGACATCAACTCCCGCAGTCGGTTCGTCCAGGACGATCACCGGCGGGCGATGCACCAGGGCCTGCGCCACGAGCACCCGCCGCTTCATTCCGCCCGAGAGCGAGCGCATGTTCGCATCCGCCTTGCCGGTCAGATCGAGATTGGCCATTATTTCGTCGATCCAGGCATCGTTCGCCCGCAGGCCAAAATAGCCGGACTGGATCCGCAATGTTTCGCGCACGGTAAAAAAGGGATCGAACACGAGCTCCTGTGGGACCACACCAAGTGCACGGCGTGCAAGCCGGTACGCTTCGCGAACATCATGCCCCATGACTTTTGCGGTTCCCGAATCCTGGCGGGCCAGCCCCGCGAGAACGCTGATCAGCGTGGTCTTTCCTGCACCGTTCGGACCGAGCAGGCCGAAAAACTCACCCTGCGCGATCGACAGACTGACTCGATCGAGCGCGAGAAGCGCTCCAAAGCGCTTGGAAATGTCGGTTACTTCGATTGCAGCAGGCATGGTGCCGGGCGGGCCCAGGCCCGGAACATTCAGGATGACGTGGGTGAAATAAACCCGGCCACGCCGTACAAGGCGGCGAGGTTCTTCATGGAGTCCGGAAGATTGGCGAATGTCAGCGAATTGCCGAGACTTTCAGACTGCCGAAGCCATTCGAGGGCAAGCGCCACCGCGGCCGAGTCCACTTCGCTCACGTTCGCGAAATCGATTACTGCGGACCCCTGCCGAATCAACGGCTCGCCCATCGTGACCAGTTCTGGGGCCGTGTCCAGCGTAACGGGCCCCTGCAATTCGATCCTGTCGGCGACACGGCGTATCACGTGGACTTGCTGACTTTGGTGGCGAGTTGCTGGTTCTTGTTCGAAAGCGATTTGATCAAGCCGTCGATGCCACTGTCACGGACCTGGGTTGCGAATTCGTCACGGTAGGTGCTTATGAGGGACACCCCGCCCACCTTGACGTCGTACACCTTCCAGCCTGACGACGTCTTCTCCATGTCGTAGTCCAATGTCACTGCCTGCTGGGATCTCTGCTTTATCTCGGAACGAACCGTGACTTCGGAGTCCTCTGCGCGAGCGCGGAGAGGTTTGAAATCAATCGCCTGATCCCGATACAAACCCAACGCGTTTGAATATGTCCGTACCAACAAGGTCCGGAACTCGTTGACAAGTTGCTTCTGCTGCTCGGGATTCGCGCGACGCCAGTTCACCGCCATGGCGATCTGCGTCATACGAGCGAAATTGAAATGCGGAAGCACTTTCGTTTCGACAAGGTCGGCAATTTTTTTGGAGTTCCCGGACTGGATTTCCCTGTCTTGCTTGATCATGGAAATCACATCCTGGGTAATCCCTTTCACCAATGTATCCGGTGAGGGTGCGTCCTGCGCAATCGAGGCATTTATAGGAAGCAGAAACAGCAAAGAAATCAGGAAAAACTTCATAAGTACCTCTAACGAGAAACGCTGACCGGCGCCCCGGAATTGACATCCATCACCAACGCCTGGCGGGGCAGGTCTGCCCCGGGTGCCAGAGCTGCTGCCGACTCGACCTGAGAAGCCTCGTCCGCAGACTTTGCACTCTGAGTCCCGTCCGGCGTGACGTCCGCTTCAGACGATTCCAACGTGCTTTCCCTAGGGGGATCTCCGTCATACACCAAGCTGCGACGTCGCTGTAGATAGGAGTCGCGAATAAAACCGTACTTGTCGAGGGCTGCCTCCTCCAGAACCCGCACCGTATCCAGCACATCCGCGCGCGCGCTCACGATCCGAACCGCCACCAACGTGTTACGCGTCGGAACATCCTTGATATTCCGGACAATGTCGGCCCGGGTATCGCCGACTCTCGCCAATCCGTCACGGATGGTACTCGGGCCCAGAAACGGAATAACCAGATACGGGCCGCTGGCTATTCCCCACCGCCCGAGCGTCTGACCAAGGTCCTCGTTGTGTTTCGGCAGACCGATATCGCTCGCGATATCGATAAGCCCGAAAAGTCCGATCGTTGAATTGAACACGAATCTGGCGGTATCCTGAACCCCCTCTGCAACTTTACCCTGCAGAACCTGATTCACCGCAATCCAAAGATCCTCAAGATTGGAAAAAAAGTTGCCAATCCCGGCACGAATCGGTTCTGGAAGGACCGCCCGATACCCCTGAGCGACCGGCTTGAGAACGGCCGAATCCACGGTTTCATTGAAATTGAACACGGCCCGATTGAAAGGCTCGATCGGATCCCGCGGATTGGTCGCGGTCGCACAGCCGGCAAAGAGCACCGCTGCCGCAAGAAGCACGACCAAGCGCAATGACGAAACTTTAGTATTCACACCCAACGCCTTTATTCTCTTACGGTTTCTTGTCGCCTTCGGCCGCTTTACTATACAGGAACTGGCTAATCAGATTCTCCAGAACGATTGCCGACTGCGTAATCTTTAACGTATCGCCCGATTTCAAGTTGACCGAGTCTCCCCCGGCGGCAAGGCCGACGTACTGGTCCCCAAGCAGGCCAGAGGTCAGTATTTTCGCAGACGTATCTTTCGGAAACACGAAACGGGAGTCCAGCGTTATGGCCACTTCCGCCTCAAACGTCTGATTGTCGAAGCGAATATCGGAAACGCGACCGACAACGACGCCGGAACTCTTGACCGACGCACGCACCTTGAGTCCGCCGATATTCTCGAACTTCGCCTTGACCTCGTAAGTCTGCCCGCCGGACAACGTCGACAGGTTCGCTACTTTCATCGAAAGGAATAGCAATGCGCAAAAACCGATAGCAACGAACACACCTACCCATAAGTCAAGGGTTTTTCGAGACATCATGTATCAGGCCCCCCGGAACATTAGCGCGGTCAAGATGAAATCGAGCGCAAGAATTGAAAGAGATGCAGTCACAACCGTCCGGGTTGTCGCTCCTGACACGCCCTCGGCGGTCGGTGGTGCGTCATACCCCTCAAACACTGCAATCCACGTAATTGCAATTCCGAAAACGAAACTCTTGATCACCCCGTTCAGGATGTCTTCACGGAAATCCACCGCGGCCTGCATCTGTGACCAGAACGAACCTTCGTCGACCCCGATCATCACCACTCCGACAAGGTAGCCGCCCAAAACACCCATTGCAGAAAACAGGGCGGCAAGCAGTGGCATGGAGATCACTCCGGCCCAAAACCGCGGCGCGATCACGCGCGCGATCGGGTTGACTGCCATCATTTCCATGGCGGCGAGTTGTTCGGTGGCCTTCATCAGACCAATTTCCGCCGTCATCGCCGAGCCTGCACGGCTGGCAAACAAAAGTGCCGCGACAACCGGCCCGAGTTCGCGAACCAAGGATAGCGAGACCAAGACGCCGAGCGCCTCGCTTGATCCGTACCGGACCAGGGTATCGTAGCCTTGCAATCCGAGGACCATTCCGACAAACAATCCGGAAACAAGGATGATGATCAGGGATAGAACCCCCGCGAAATATATCTCCCTGATTATGAGGTGAAATCTGCGAAAACTGCTGCCGGAGTGCCTTAGCGTCAACCAGAAAAACCGACTGGCAAATCCGAGCCGCCAGATCGCGCCAGTAACCCACGACCCCAACATTGTAAAAAAATCGGTCATGTCAATCAGGTCCTGGACACCAGAAGGTCGGTGCGATATTCCTGCCCTGGATAGTGAAAAGGCACCGGCCCATCTCGTTCTGCGCTGACGAATTGATGCACAAATGGCTCCGTCGACCCCTTGACTTCATCCGGAGTGCCCGCGGCGACGACCCGACCGTCCGACATGAAGTACACGTAGTCGACCAACGCAAGCGCATCAAGGACGTTATGGGTCACGATGATCGAGGTTGTGCCAAGCGCATCGTTCAGTGTCCTGATTAGTTGTGCGGTCACGCCGAGGGAAATCGGGTCGAGCCCGGTGAACGGCTCGTCATAAAGCATCAGCATTGGGTCAAGCGCGATTGACCGCGCAAGGGCAACGCGTCTCGACATCCCCCCGGAGAGTTCGGACGGCATCAGGTTCGCGGCACCGCGCAGTCCGACCGCATTCAGCTTCATCATCACAAGGTTGCGAATCAGACTCTCGGGAAGCCGGGTCTGCTCCTTGAAAGGAAACGCGACATTTTCGTACGCCGACATATCAGTAAACAACGCACCGAACTGAAACAGCATTCCCATTTTCCGACGAAGCGTATAGAGCTCGTCCGTTGACATCGCGTTCACCGACTGACCATCGACGCGCACCTCTCCGTGACTCGGCCGCAGTTCGCCGCCGATGAGTCGCAGCGTGGTGGTTTTGCCACATCCACTGCCTCCCATGATCGCAACGATGCTGCCTCGCGGAATTGCGAGGCTTATGTCACGAAGAATGAGACGCCTGGAGTCGTAGCCGAATGTAACGCCATCGACTTCGACCATATTGGAAGAAGGCACTGGGAAAGTGATTTTCTTAAAAAAAGGATTGTACATTGCTTACAGCGTCGGCAAAAATCCGCCGACGCATCCGCCGCAGGCCCCGATGTAATATTGACTACGATATTCTGGCGCCCATCTGGATGACTCCCAAACCACAAATCAGATTCATGGCAGTTCGCAAGCAATTTGGCGGAACCGTCGTGCTTGACGGAGTTGATTTCGACGTAACTTCCGGACAGTTTTGGGGTTTGGCCGGTGTCAATGGGGCAGGCAAGACCACCTTGATCAAGTGCCTTCTCGACTTCATCGAACCCGATTCCGGCTCAATAGAGTTAAACGGGACTTCATTCAGAGAGGCGCGATCCAGACGCACGCTTGTCTACTTGCCGGAACGATTCATCCCACCTTACTTTCTAAGCGGTGCAGAGTTCATTCGCAGCATGCTGGGCCTGTACGGTCAACAATTCGACGTGGATCGGGTTGACGCCATTTGCGAAGAACTGGAGTTGTCCCCCGAATCGTTGAAAAAACCGGTACGTTCTCTCTCAAAGGGCATGACGCAGAAACTGGGGCTCGCTGTGTGCTTTCTGTCTCGGCGCGACATATACATTCTCGACGAGCCGATGAGCGGACTCGACCCGATTGCGCGCGTTCGCGTGAAACGCCTCCTCGCGGGACTACGTAGCGAAGGCAGAACCGTCCTTTTTACCTCGCACTCCCTCCCGGATATCGAGGAAATCTGCGACCATATCTGCCTGAGCGCCAGTGCCAGACCCGTCCGTAGCGCGGTCCCGTTCCCGGCACCAAACGCCTGGGAAAG
>CANIEV010000032.1 GCA_947466535.1 Betaproteobacteria bacterium | reverse complement strand
TTGCGGTGGTGGTGGCGACTAGTGCGCTGGCGGCACGCGATGCGGCGGAACTGATCGAAATCGACTACGAGTCGCTTGACGCCGTGGTGTCGCCCGCGGCGGCGGCTCTGCCGGATGCACCACAGGTGTGGGGGCAGATCCCGGGCAATTGCTGTTTCTCGCTTGAATACGGCGACGCAGCGGCGACAGTCGCTGCACTGTCGGCGGCATCGCATGTGGTGCGTCATGAATTCGTGAACCAGCGGATCGCGAATTGCCAGATGGAACCGCGCTCAGCGCTCGGGGACTGGGATGCGGCGAGCGGTACCGCGACGCTGATCTCGGGCTGCCAGGGCGTCTCGCGCTTGCAGGTCGTGCTCGCTGCGCTGTTCGGCCTGCCGACGGAACGCGTGCGCGTGGTGTGTCCCGATACCGGCGGCGGTTTCGGTCCGCGTTCCCTGCTTTATCCCGAGCAGGCGGTGGTGGTGTGGGCGGCAAAGCGCCTGGGGCGTCCGGTCAAATGGACCGGCGACCGAAGCGAGGGGTTTCTTTCCGACTACGGCGGGCGCGACAGCGTGATTCGCGCGGCACTCGCGTTCGATGCCGAAGGCCGCATCAGCGCCTACGACGTGGAAATGTTCGGAAATGTCGGCGCCCACACGGTGACGTTCGTGCCGCTCGCGAATGCGCGCAGCGTTCTGACCACCAACTACCACGTGCCGGCGGCACGCCTGCGCTCGCACGGCATGGTGACCCATACCGTCCCGACCGCGCCTTATCGCGGCGCCGGACGGCCCGAGGTCACGCACGCGCTCGAGCGGCTGCTCGACATGGCCGCGGGTGAGCTCGGCATCGATCGAATAGAGATCCGCAGGCGCAATCTCGTGCGCCCCTCGCAACTGCCTTACCGCAATCCGATGGGCATCACCTACGATTCGGGCGATTTTCCCGCCTACATGGACAGGGTCCTGTCGAATGCGGACTGGGGGGGCTTCGCACAACGCCGGGAAGGGGCAAAGGTGCGCGGGCAACTCGCCGGCATAGGCGTTTCCAACTATGTCGAATGCCCGGTGGGTGCGCCGCGCGAACGCGCGGCGGTGGCGGTACTCGGCGAGGGCACGGTCGACGTCATCGTGGGCACACAGTCGACCGGGCAGGGACACGAGACGAGCTTCGCGCAGGTGGTTGCGGACAAGCTCGGCGTGGCGTTCGAGTCAGTGCGAATCCGCTACGGTGACACGGCCTTTGTGAAGGCGGGCGGCGGGACGCATTCCGACCGCTCGATGCGGCTCGCCGGCGCGCTGCTGGTCCGGGCGACGATGGACATCGTGGAGAAGTCCCGTGAGGCGGCAGCGGTGCTTCTGGAAGCGGCGGCGGTCGACCTGGTGTTCGTCGAAGGGCGCTACGTCGTTACCGGCACCGACCGCTCGGTCAGCCTGTTCGAGATTGCGAAAGCGGTCGACTCGGGCGAATTGCCTGCGGCGATGCGCGAGGCGCTGTCCGGCGCCGGTGACTATGTGGGACGGATACCTGCCTATCCGGCAGGCGCGGCGGTGTGCGAACTCGAAGTGGATCCTGCGACCGGCACCGTGTTCATCACGAGATACACCACCGTCGATGATGTCGGTCAGCCGATCAACCCTATGATCATCGACGGACAGACGCACGGCGGCATCGCGCAGGGCGTGGGTCAGGCCCTTCGTGAAAGCCTGTGCATCGACGAAGCCGGGCAGGTGAGTGCGGGTTCGTTCATGGATTACGGACTGAGTCGCGCGGACGACCTGCCTTCGTTCTCGGTCGAACTCATGGAAGAACCTCAGATTACGCCTGACAGTCGCAACCCGCTGCGGGTGAAAGGCGGCGGCGAAGGCGGCATTGTTCCCGCGACGGCCGCGGTGGTGAATGCCTTGTGCAACGCGCTCGGCGTACGCGATCTGCCGATGCCGGCGACGCCGGACATCATCTGGAGGGTTCTGCAGCAGCGCTTATAGCGAGGAAGCATGGACGCAGCCGTACTTGCCGCCGCCCGCCTGATCGCGGAGGCGGACAGCCTGATCATCACCGCTGGGGCGGGCATGGGCGTGGACTCGGGACTTCCCGACTTTCGCGGGACGCAGGGATTCTGGCGTGCGTACCCTGGCCTGGAGAAGGCGGGGCTTCGGTTCGAGGAGATCGCATCTCCGGTCCACTTTGCCTCCGACCCGGCGCTCGGTTGGGGTTTTTACGGGCACCGCCTGAAACTCTATCGCCAGACCGTGCCGCACGCGGGATTCGGATTGCTTCTTGGCTGGGGGCGCACGAAGCAGCACGGATGTTTTGTTTTCACCAGCAATGTTGACGGGCATTTCCGGAAGGCGGGCTTCGATCCGCAGGGCGTGGCGGAGTGCCACGGCTCGATCCTGCACCTGCAGTGCCTGGAGAATTGCACCGGTGACATCTGGCCGGCCGGTGCGGTTCAGCCGGAAATCGACGAGGGCAACTGCCGGATGACGTCGCCACTGCCGCGGTGCCCGCACTGCGATGCGATCGCGCGCCCCAATATCCTGATGTTCGGCGACTGGGGGTGGAACGAGGCACGGACCGCGGGACAGCAGGCGCGGTTCAATGCGTGGCGCAAGACGGCGCGCAGACCGGTGGTCGTCGAACTCGGCGCAGGAACCACTGTTCCGAGTGTGCGGGTGTTCGGTGAGCGTCAGCGCGTGCCGCTGATCCGGATCAATCCGGTGGACTCCGCGGCGGACGGCGGGCGCACCGTGAGCATTCCGTTGGGGGCACTGGATGCGCTGCAACGCCTGCAGTGCATCCTTGACACGGGCGAGGCCGGTCTCAGAGATCCTTCATGAAGCGCAGCGTGTAGGCGGCCTTGTAGTCGAATGTCGCCGGCAGCACGGCGGTTTCGCTCAACAGCTTGAAGGTCTGTTCCCAGCGGGTGTCGGTCAACGAACCGATCTTCACGCCGCCGCCCGGATCGACCAGCGACTTGGCCTTGATCATGCGAACGGTGCTGCCCATCACCTCGTCGTCCATCTGCGGGTTGGCTTTCTTGATCAGGGCGTTCGCGGGCGGGACGGGTTATTGCCTGTGGTGGATCATTCGGGGGCGATGTTTGCTTCCTTCACCACCTTGGCCCAGCGAGGTGCCTCCGATTTGATCAACGCGGCGAATTGTTCGGGCGTGCCGCCGGCGATTTCGTTGCCCTGCTCGAGCATGGTCTGGCGCAGTGCCGGATCCTGCAGCGCCTTGTTCGCGGTGGCGTTCAGGAGTTTGACGATGTCCGCGGAGAGTCCCTTGGGTCCGATCAGGCCCTGCCAGTTGAGGACTTCCACCTGCGGATAGCCGGCTTCGGCCATGGTTGGCAGATCGGGCACGAGCGGCGAGCGCGTCTTGCTCGTGATCGCGAGCGGGCGCAGCTTGCCACCCTTGATCGAGGGCATCGCGGCATACATCTGCTCGAACATCATCTGTACCTGCCCGCCCATCAGGTCGGCTTGTCCCGCCGCACCGCTCTTGTAGGCGGCGTGGATCATCTCGATCCCGGCGGCATTCTCGAAGAGCGACCCGCTCAGATGGTGCGTGCCGCCGATGCCGCCGGAGGCATAGGCAAGCTTGCCCGGTGCCGCCTTGGCGGCCTTCACCACATCGGCGACGGTCTTGAACGGGGAGTCGGTGCGCACCATCAGGATAAGAGGGCCGCGTTCGATCAGCATGATCGGAACGAGGTCCGTCGACGGGTTGAAGTTCATTTTCTTGAACAGGGCGGCGTTGACAGCGAGCGGTGCGAAGTTGCCCATGCCGATCGTGTAGCCGTCGGGCTTCGCCTTCGCGATCAGGTCGGTGCCGATGTTCGCGCCCGCGCCCGGCTTGTTGTCGATGACTATGGATTGGCCGAGCGCTGCGCTCATCAGACGCGCGACCTGCCGCGAACGCTGGTCGGCGCTGCCCCCGGCGCCGTAGGGGCAGACCCAGGTGATCGGCTTCGACGGGTATTTTTCCTGTGCGAATGCAAGCCTGGGCAGAACGGCCGCCAAGCCTGCGGCCTGGATGAAATTGCGGCGTTTCATGGTGCTCCTCCTGATAAAAGCGCGCCTACTCTATGGGCTACGACACGGGATGGCAAGAAAGCGCCGTTACTCGATCGCCGGTGGCGCATGGTTCGAGCGATTCCCGGGGTGCGGGGGTGAAGTCCAGCGGTTACCATTAAGGTTCCACGGCTTCTTTGAACATTTCCCCGATGAAACGCATCGCACTGCTCGGAGCACTCGCCCCAATTTTCATTTTTTTCGTATCCGGTATCGCTGCAGCCGCTGACGAGATGGTCTATCGGGCCCGCCCGGGTGACACGCTTATAGGCATTGGCGATCGCCTGCTTGCGCGTCCCGCCGATTGGCCGAAACTGGTGCGGCCCAATCGCGTCAGCGATCCGAATCGCATCCAGCCCGGACGCGAAATCCGCATACCGCTCGAACTGCTGCGTTCATCCTCCGCTTCCGCGATGGTGGTGCACGCAACGGGCGATGTTCGGCGCGGCGCGGGAAAGCTCGAAAAAGGCGCGGAGCTTCCCGAGGGCTCGTCCCTTGCGACTGGTAAAGACGGCTATGCGACCCTGCGGCTTGCCGACGGATCGCTGCTGAACCTGCAGAGTGGATCGGAGATGAAACTGGAGCGCATGCGCACCTATCCCGGAACGGAATTCGTCCGTTCGGAAGTCAGGCTCGACGCCGGGCGTGTCGAAGCGAACGCGCGTGCGCGGGCTCCCGGCGCCTCGCGCTTCGAAGTTCGCACACGGCTTGCCACCGCGGCGGTGCGTGGCACCGACTTTCGTGTGAATGCCGGGATCGATGGCAAGACAACCGCTGCCGAGGTGCTCACGGGCACGGTGGCGCTGGGGGGCGGCGCGCAGGCGGATGCGAACGCGGTGATGCTCGCGGCGGGGTTCGGCTCGGTCGTGGACGAAAACCGGGTGCCGCGTCCGGCCGCGCAGTTGCTCTCCGCGCCGGATCTTTCTGGCCTTGCGACTCTGCAGGAGCGGGTCGTGGTGCGGCTGCGCTTCGCGGAGACGGCCGGTGCGAGTGCCTATCGGATACAAGTCGCGGATGATGCCGAGTTTCGCTCGGTGTTGCGGGAAGAGGTGCTCCGCGCACCCGACGTGCGCATCACCGGCCTTGCTGACGGGGAGTACCACTTTCGCGCGCGCGCGCTGGCTCCGTCCGGCCTCGAGGGGCGGGATGCAAGCTCGGCGTTTCGTATTAAGGCGCGGCCGGAACCGCCCTTTGCATCGTCCCCCGCGCCACGCGGCAAGGTGCGCGCCGATGAAGTGGTCCTCGAATGGACCGCGAATCCGGACGCAGCGAGTTACCGGCTGCAGATCGCGGCGGACGAGGCGTTCAGAAATCCTGTGCGCAACGAACCCGCTGTGCGCGACACGCGCTATCGCCTGTCGGGGGTGAAGTTCGGCAGTTATTTCTGGCGTATCGCAAGCACCAAGGGCACGAACGACAACGGTCCCTGGGGTGACGTGCAGTCGTTCAGCTTTCTGCCTCCACCCGCGAATCCGGAACCGCCGTCGGAGACGGCCGACAGCTTCGTCTTCCGCTGGCCGGGAGAGCCGGGGCAGCGCTTCCTGTTGCAGATCGCACCGGACGAGACATTCGCACGGCCCACCAGGTCCATCGAGACAAGCGAACCGGCGGCGACCATCGCGCGGCCGCAGCCCGGGATTTATTTCCTTCGCGTGCGTGCCACGGATCCCGACGGCTTTGTCGGACCGTTCACGCGGGCACAGCGCTTCGAGGTCAAGCGGATCGATCCGCCACAGCCCATGCTTCGCGACGGGGCCGGCAGCGCGGTGACGACTTCCGACGGACGGCCGCTGCTTCTCCAATAGATCATGTCGATACGCTTTTCACGAATCGGAGATGCATGGCGGCGCGCGGCCGCCATGGAGTGGATCGTGCTCACGGTGGCACTCACGCTGCTCGCGTCGGCGTTGGGTGAAATGAGCGGACTCGGCCGGGCGGACCAGACCTTGTACGACGCAGCGATGGAACGACTGTCGCAGCCAGCGCCCGAGGATATCGTGATCATCGCGATCGATGAGCCAAGCCTCGCGCGGATCGGCCGCTGGCCATGGCGTCGCGCGGTTCACGCGACCCTGATCGAGAAAGTGGCGGCAGCGAAGCCGCGTGCGATCGGTATCGACCTGATCCTCGCTGAACCCGACGCCCGTGATCCCGAGGGTGACCGGGCGCTTGCGCGAGCCCTGCAGAGCCATTCGCGGATTGTCCTGCCGGTGTTGATGGAAGTACGAGCGGGGTCGGTACCCGAGGCGCTGCCGCCCGCGCCGATTTTTTCAACCGGAGCGGTGCACCTTGGGCATGTGCATGTCGAGACGGATTCCGACGGCATCGTGCGAAGCCTGTTTCTGGAGGAAGGCAGCAGCAAGCGGAAATGGCCCGCGTTTTCGCTCGCGATGGCGCGTGATGATTTCGACAAGGCCGAACTGCCTGGCGTACGAAGTCCTGGCGGCATGATCGCGACCGATGCCTGGTCGCGCGACCACTGGGTTCATGTTTCGTTTTCAGGCGGGCCGGGACATATACGCCAGATTTCCTATGTGAAATTGCTCACCGGCGAAGTCTCCACGGACCAGCTCGAAGGAAAGTATGTCTTCATCGGTGCGACCGCAGCCGGGCTTGGAGATGCGTATCCGACGCCGGTCACCGGGCTTGGACGGCTGATGCCGGGAATCGAACTCCATGCGCACGCGCTGGACAGCCTGCTGCGCCATCGGACGATCGTTCCCCCGTCCGGGTGGGTGAACGCGGCGTCATCCGCAATCTGCGTGCTGGTGGTCATGCTTGGCTTTCTGTTCCTGTCGCCGCGTATCGCGCTCGGATTGAACATCGTGATGATCTTCGCCGTGCTGGCGGGATCGATCGGCATGCTTGCGTGGGCGAGGCTGTGGTTCCCGCCGTCTGCCGCGTTGTTGACACTCATGCTTGCCTACCCCCTGTGGGGATGGCGCAAGCTGGAAGCAACGATGCGTTTTCTCGGGGAGGAGTTCGAACTGCTTCGTGGCGAACCGTCAATCGTGCCCGAGGCGGCCGGTCGCAGGAGACGGGATCGCAGCATCGGCGAGACGGATTCGCTCGAGCGACGGATCGAAGCGGTTCGCATCGCGGCCGACAGCCTGCGTCATACGCGACGATTCATCGCGGACAGTCTGGAGCAGCTTCCGGTGGCGGTGCTCGTGACCGGGTTCGATGAACGGGTGCTGATCGCCAACCGGCTCGCGGCGGACTGTTTCGGCGCAGACGGGACGGCTGCACTTGCCTCGCGAAGCGCGTCGGAACTCGTGGCTTCGGTGGCAAAAGACGGCCACGACGCTTGGACCGAGGCCCGTTCGATCGCGACTTCGGGTGAAGCAACGACACGGTCGGAGGTCGAGTTTGTCACTACGGGTGGTGAGAGCTACGTATTGCGCCTCGGACCCTGCATGGACGCGTCGGGCGAGCGTATCGGCTATCTCGCGACGTTCACCGACATCACGCCGATACGCGAAGCGGAGCGCAAGCGGGAGGAGACTCTCGCCTTTCTCAGTCACGATCTGCGGTCGCCGCAGGCCTCGATTCTTGCGGCGATTGATCTGTACAAGCTGAAGCCATCGGCTTATCCGGCCGATGCGATCCTGCCGCGCATCGCGGAACAGGCGCGGCGAACAATTGATCTGGCGGAGCAGTTCGTACAGCTCATGCGCGCCGAATCGGGGGTGTTCCGGCCGGCCGAAGTTGACTTGGCCACGATCGCGCGCGATGCCGTTGAGGAAGTGCAGCCGCAGGCGGCGTCAAAAGGCGTGCAACTGCGGATCGAATCACCGGCGCAGGTGCCGTTCCGGGCGGATCGCACGCTGCTCACGAGAGCGTTGATCAATCTTCTGAACAATGCTGTGAAATACAGCCCGGAAAATACCGTGGTGACCCTTGTAGTCTTGATGGACGGCGGGCGGTTGCGATGCGTCGTGCGCGACCAGGGCTACGGGATTTCCGAGGCCGATCTCGGTCGCCTGTTCGAGCGCTTCGCACGGTTTTCCAATCCGGGCCAGCCGAAGGCTCAGGGCATAGGCCTGGGACTGGCTTTCGTCAAGGCGGCGATCGAACGTCACGGCGGCCGGCTCGATGTCAAAAGCACGGTGGGTACCGGTTCGGAATTCGCGTTCACGCTCGTGCCTGCGTGAGATAATCGGCTCCCTAGGCGGGACGATTGATGGCAAAAATACTGGTTATTGAAGACGACGACCTGATGCGCGAGCTCGTTTCCGTTCATCTGGGTGACGCAGGCCATGACGTGGTTCCCTGTGCAGACGGCGCGGTCGCGATTCGGGCAATCCTCGATCAGAAGCCCGATCTGGTCATTCTTGATCTCGGCATGCCCTATATCGACGGTTTCGACTTGCTGGCTGCGCTCAAGGGAGATCCCCTGACGCAGGCGATTCCGGTGGTCGTCTTGTCTTCCCGAACCGACCTGCAAAGTCTTGACCGGGTTGTGGCGCTTGGCGCCGCCGAGTTCCTCAACAAGCCGATCCGCGTCGAAAACCTGCTTGACGCCGTCGAAAGACGGTTGCACAACTCCGCGGCCTAGGCCGCGGTCCAGAAAACGTTCGCGGCCTAGGCCGCGGTCCAGAAAACGTTCGCGGCCTAGGCCGCGGTCCAGAAAACGTTCGCGGCTTGGGCCGCGGTCCGGAAAACGTTCGCGGCTTGGGCCGCGGTCCAGGAAGTCTCTGCGGGCTGAGCCGCGGAACCATCCCGTCGCTGGCGAAGCGGCGGTCCCCCGGGGAGGCTGAGTGGCCAGAATCCTGATGATCGAAGACGATGATCTGATGGCAGATATGATGCGTACGCATCTGGTCGAGGCTGGTCACACGGTCCGCTTGAGCATCGACAGCGCGGCGGGGATCATGGCGCTGCTGGTGCAGCAGCCCGATCCGGTTTTGCTGGACCTTGCGTTGCCGTATCTCGACGGGCAGGACATTCTGGAAGCGATGACGGGCGATGCGGCGACAAGCCGGATCCCCGTCATCGTTATTACGGCGCGTTCGGACGCGGCGAACAAGGCGCGGGCCCAGGCCGCAGGCGTGGATGACTATCTCGTAAAGCCGATCCTTCGTGAGCAATTGCTTGCTGCGGTGGACAGGCAATTGCAAGTTGCGGCGCGTTGATTGCCGGCTCCGGGATACGTCCGATCCACCCATCAACAAGGCACAAATAAAAACGCCGGCGCCCCCCGGGGTGGCCGGCGTTTGCTTTTATCGGGGCCTGTCAGCCGCGCTGCTGCAGCGCTTCGATGCGCTTCTCGAGCGGCGGATGGGTCGAGAACAGCGCCATGATGCCGCCGGGGCTGGCGATGCCGGAGGTTGCGACCGACTTGGGGAGCTCGCCCGCCTGCATGCTCTGCAGCCGCGCAAGTGCATTTATCATCGGGCGCGGGCTTCCCAGCAGTTGTGCCGCACCGGCGTCGGCGCGAAACTCGCGCTGGCGCGAGAACCAGGCCACCACGACCGAGGCGAGGATGCCGAAGACGATCTCGCAGATGAACGAGGCTACATAGAAGCCGATGCCGACCTCCTTGTCGTTCTTGAGTACCACGCGGTCCACGAAGTAGCCGACGATGCGCGACAGGAACACCACGAAGGTATTGACCACGCCCTGGATCAGGGTCAGCGTCACCATGTCGCCATTGGCGATGTGCGCGACTTCGTGCCCGAGCACCGCCTCGACTTCCTCCTTGCTCATTCCCTGCAGCAGGCCGGTGGATACCGCAACCAGCGCGCTGTTCTTGAACGCGCCGGTGGCGAACGCATTCGGCTCGCCTTCATAGAGCGCGACGTCCGGGTGGCCAATGCCCGCCTTGTCGGCAAGGCGATGCACCGTGCTCACCAGCCAGTATTCGTTGGTGCCTTCGGAGCCATCGATGATGTGCGCGCCGGTGGACCATTTGGCCATCGGCTTGGACATCAGCAGCGAAATGAAGGATCCGGCGAAGCCCACCACCGCCGAGAAGGCGAGCAGGCCGCCGAGATTGAGCCCGTTGGCGTCGATGAACCTGTTAAGCCCGAACAGGTTGACGATGATCGAAATGACCAGCATCACCGCAAGGTTGGTGACGAGGAACAGGACAATACGTTTCATCTGTAGGGTCTCCAGTGACAGATTGAGCGTCCGTTGCGCCGGACTGTAGTACTTGGACCGGAATTGGCCCACGAAGTTCTGGGGCGCTGTATGTTCGCCAAGGACCGTGTCCGCGTCAAATGACAAATCACAATATGCGGGCGGCCGGGGAAATTTCAATCCCCGGGCGATTCGGGCGGGTACGCCGCTTGCCGGATGAGTCCGCCGCGCCCACACTGCCTCAAAGCGGGGTGCAGACCATGGAACGCGAGCAGGCGAGCAGTTTTGTGCAGGAACTGTTACGGGTGATGCTGGCCAGGAAGGCCTCGGATCTCTTCTTCAACGCGGGATTTCCGCCCGCGGTGAAGATCGACGGCCGTTTGACACCGCTCTCGGACAAGCCGCTCAGTCCCGAGTACACCTCGACCATCGTACGCGCGATCATGAACGACCGGCAGCTGGCGGATTTCGAGGCGACCAAGGAGTCGAACTTCGCGATCAGTCCCTCCGGGATCGGGCGTTTTCGCGTCAACGCCTTCATCCAGCGGGGGGATGTCGGTGTAGTGATCCGATCGATTTCCACGAGCGTTCCCAGGCTTGCGGATCTCGGCACTCCGAAGGTGCTCTCCGAAGTCGCGATGATGAAGCGCGGACTTGTGCTGATCGTGGGCGCCACCGGATCGGGCAAGTCGACCACGCTTGCCGCGATGGTGGATCTTCGCAACGCAACAGGCGAGGACCACATCATCACCATCGAAGACCCGATCGAATACCTGTACGAGAACAAACGCAGCATGGTCTCGCAACGCGAGGTGGGGGCGGATACCGAGAGCTGGGCTGCGGCGCTGAAAAATACCCTTCGGCAGGCACCGGATGTCATCGTGATCGGCGAGATACGTGACCGGGAAACGATGGAGCACGCGATAGCGTTTTCCGAAACCGGCCACCTCTGCCTCGCCACCCTGCATTCCAACAACGCCAACCAGGCGCTGGACCGGATCATCAATTTCTTTCCGGATGATCGGAGAAAGCAACTGCTGCTCGACCTGTCACTCAACCTTGCGGCGCTGATCTCGCAGCGTCTTATTCCACTCAAGGAAGGCAAGGGACGGGTCGCGGCGGTGGAAGTCCTGCTGCGTTCCGCGCTGGTTCAGGACCTGATCCGCGATGGCAAGATTCCCGAACTGCGGGAGTTGATGAAGCGCTCGCGCGAGACGGGTGTGCAGACTTTCGACCAGTCGCTGTTCGATCTCTACGAAGCGGGCCGGATCGACGAGGATGAGGCCTTGCGCTATGCGGATTCGGTCAACGATCTCAGACTGCTGATCAAGTATCAGTCCGTGCACGCGCACGCGCCCGCGCCCGGGAGTGAAGGGGGCGGGATGAGCATCGAGCCCGGCCCGGGTGCGCCGGGGCGCTACTCCCGCTAGACAACGCGGCCCCGCTCGGGTGACTTTCGCCTCAGTTCGCGTTGCCGGTAAGCTGAAACGCGGCCCAGTAGAACGGATGCGGAAGCACGGCGCGTGTGTCGATCTGGGCCTGGCGCAGCGCCTCGCGCTTTTCCCTGCCGTCCTTCAGGTTCTGATAGAAGCGGTTCATCAAGGCGGCAGTCCCGCGGTCGTCCACCTTCCACAGGCTCGCGACGATGCTCGAGGCGCCGGCGTAAAGAAATCCCCGGGTGAGACCTACCACATCGTCGCCGCTGGCGATCTTGCCAAGCCCGGTTTCGCAGGCCGAGAGCGTCACGAGATCGGCGTCCATGCGCATGGAATAGAGCTTGCCGACGGTAAGCAGTCCATCGCTCTTGTCGTCTTTCGCCAGCAGCAGCGCCGACTTGAGCGGCGCCTCGGCATTGAATTCGCCATGCGTGGCGAAATGCAGGTAGGCAAAGCCCGAGCCGAACTCGCGCAGCGCGGACTCGGTGGCTTCCTTGCGTACGAGCGCGCGCGATAGCGGCACGGTTTGTGTCACCGCGAGCGCTTCCTCTTCGGCGAATCGCAAGTCGTATTTCGGATCGCCGAGATCCGGGTTGCCAAGCGCGAGCAGCCCGGCGGTCTTGGCGGTTTTCCCGGTGCGAAGATACTTGACCACGCTTGCGCTTGGGAGAAAGCGAAGGCTCGCCCGGTCGATCAGGAAAGCATTGCCGTCGTGCAATGCTGCGAAAGGAAGGTAATGCAATGCGGCATGGGCAACGATCAGGAGCCGAGGTTTCGCGGTTATCGCTTCGATCGGCTTGATCAGTCGGGCGTAAAGCGATTGTGAAGCCACGCGCCATTTGTCGCTCTTCTCATCATCGATGCTGTCGCGAAGCGAGCGAACATCCTCCTCCAGGCCCTGCACCTCGAGTTTTGCGCCCTGCAGTCCGTCACGGGTCAGCACGAACGCGTAGAGCGCCTTTTCGTCGTAGTAGTACTCGATCAGTGCTTCGTCATCCGGGATCCGCGCCTGTATCTCAGCGATCGGCGTCGAGGTCACCGTCACCAGCGAGGCGAGTTCCGGCGCCACCTGTTCGATCTCGCGCGCCGCGGGGGCGATCGTCAGGCTGCGCTGGCTGCTCGAAGCCGGCCCTCCCACCACCTGGACACGGGCAGCGAGATCAGCGTTTTCCGCCCGCGCAAGCAGCGCGCGGACTTTTTCGTCATCGAGGGTGGCCGAGGCAAAGTCCTTCTTGCCGGCCAGCATGTCGACGAGTGCGCGTGACTTCGAGCGCTCGAGGTAATCGAACGCATCCGCCAGTTTCTGGGTCGCGAACAGGGACTCGATCAGCCGGTGGTACACCGCCTGCTTGTCGCCGACGAAGCCGATCTTGCTTGCTTCGGTGTTGATCGTCGAGCGCTGCTGTTCGATGACATCAATCGCCTTCTTCCAGTACTCCACCGCAGCGGCAGGATCATTTTCCTGCGCGGCGATGCGACCGCGGTCGTACAGGATCACCCAGTAGATTTCGCCGTTGTCCTTCACGCGCGGAATCGCGAGCAGCTTGTCGTAGCCTTCCTTCGCCTCCTTGATCTCGCCCACTTCGAATGCCGTCTTGATCCGCATGAACGTGTTCGGGATCTCCTGATAGGTGAACAGGCTCTCGCCTGCCATGCCGGCAATCGCCCCACCGAGAACGTCACCCAGTGCCATGATCACCGCGCCTAGCCCCATTGAATCGCTGCGGAAGGGGGCATAGGCGCCCTTGAAATCGCCGAGCGCAAGATGGATCTTTGCAAGGCCGTTGACCTTGTCCTTGGTGAGGCCCGAGTAGGGATACGAGGTGCTGATGTCGGACAGGTCCTTGGCGAACGTGCGCGCCAGCTCGGTCTTTCCGGCAAGCGCATGGGAGACTCCGAGGACGGTGAGCGCCTGAATCCGGAACGGGCGCTCTTCGTTCCAGCGTGTGGGAATGACTTCGAAGGCGCGCTGTGCCGACGCCATTGCCCTGTCGTAGTCTCGCAACTCGGTGTAGGACTCGGCGCGCTGCAGGTGCAGCCACGGCACTACCGTGCCCTTCAGTCCGTCCGGACCGCCTATCGCCGCGGAACCCATCATCGCCAGGCCGAACAGGAACGGATTCGCGCGGCGCATCTCGTCGAGGTCCATCGCGGCCGTGTCGCCGCGCCTGATGTTTTCCTCCAGACGGTCAAGGCAGATGAAAACCTTGTCGTAGCGCTTGAGCTTCCCGTACGCCGTGCAGAGCGGCATCAGTTTCGAGCTCGGTGCTTTGGGATCCTCCCGAAGCTCCTTTTCGCCGAGTTGCTCGAGTTCGACGTAGCGTGCACTCATGAAAAGGCGCCCCCGCTCGGGAATGAACTGCGCGAGAGCCGAGTGCGATGCGGAGAGGAGAATCGCGATCAGGACAAATCGTGCGCGCATGGTGATTCCTTCGGGCCTTGCTGCTGTTCTGCAAGACTACGCCCGCAGGTATCCCTGATTCAATACGTGGAACTACCCGACAGCTCCCCGGCAGCTGTGGTCTGGCTCGGACGGGAAAAACCTACTCCGGAAGAATTCCCGCGGCCTTGATTTGCCTGCTCCATAGCGCGATCTCCTTCTTCACGAATTCAGTGAAGGAGGCCGGGGTGCTTCCCGTCGCGAGATCCAGGCCGACACGCTCGAAGCGTTCCCGGAAATCCGGACGTGAAGCAATGCGGGCGATTTCCTGCGAGTAGTAGGCGAGGATGTCGGGAGGCGTCTTCGCCGGGGCGAAAATGCCGACCCAGTTGTAGAGCTCGTAGCCCGTGAAACCGGCCTCGATCAGCGTCGGTGTGTCGGGAAGCAGCTTGGATCGTGCACGGCTGGTCACCGCGAGCGCGCGCAGTTTTCCCGCTTTCATCAGCGGCGTGGCGCCGGTGATGTCATTGAACATCATGTTTACCGTGTTGCCCGCGACATCGTTGAGCGCCTGCGGAGCGTTCTTGTAGGGCACATGGAATATCTCGATGCCAGCGGCCTGCTTGAGCATTTCGCCCGCCACCGCGCCGGTGGCGTTGCCTGAGGCGTAGTTGAGCTTGCCCGGCTGGGACTTGGCAGTGCTGATCAGGTCCTTCAGGGAGTTGTTCGGGCTGTCGTTGCCGACGAACAGCGCAAGCGTCGCCGTGGCCACGAGCGACACCGGGGCGAGATCATTGACCGGGTCGTAGGGCAGCTTCTTGAACAGGCTGGGCGCGGCGGCAATCGCGGTGGAACCGGTTGCAACGAGAGTGAGTCCGTCAGGTGCGGCTTTTGCCGCGGCGTCCGTCCCGATGATCGCGAGTGCACCCGGCCGGTTCTCGATCACGATCGAACGCTTGATCGACTCCTGCAGCGAAGTCGCAAGCAAGCGCGCGGCGACATCGGTGCCGGTACCGGCCGCGAACGGCACAATGAGGCGAACCGGCCGATCGCCTGGGAGCTGGGCCGACGCGCCGCAGGATACTGTGATCAGGAAGGCGGCAAGAACGGTGCGGTTGGTCATGAAAGTTCCTCGGAAGTCTGTCGATGATGCGTGCGTGCCCGGTTGGAGCGCAATAGGAAGAGCGAACCTGCTTAAGGAGGCTCTGATCAAGTCCCGATTGTGCAACGAATCGAACAGGGCATCCCTCTGGAGTGGGGGATATACAAGGGGGCGATGCCCCCTTGTTCAGATATTCCTTAAGGAATATCTGATCAAGTCCAATGTCGAGGCTTGAAGGTTCAGCGTTCCCACTGAGATGGGGGAGTTACGAGGGGGCGTAGCCCCCTTGTTCAGTAGCTCCTTAACCGGTGTTTTGGCTAGGCGGTCTGATTGAGTCTGCGGCGCGGGTCGGGAATCGGTACTGCATCGATAAGCGCACGGGTGTAGGGATGGGCGGGTGTGCGCCACAAGGTGGCGCGGTCCGCGGTCTCCACTATCTTGCCAAAATGCATCACCGCGATCCGGTCGGCGACGTGCTGCACCACCGACAGGTCGTGCGAAATGAACAGATAGGAAATTCCGAGTTCCCCACGGAGTTCGTCGAGCAGGTTGATCACCTGTGCGCGTACCGACACATCCAGCGCGGAGACCGGCTCGTCGCAGACGATCAGCTTCGGCTCCAGCGCGAGCGCGCGCGCCACGCCGATGCGCTGGCGCTGGCCGCCCGAGAATTCATGCGGATAGCGCGCGGCGGCATCGGGCCTGAGTCCGACGCGGTCCATCAGCCAGCGCACCCGATCGCTTCGTTCGGCTGCACTGCCGCGCCGATGGACGATCAGGGGTTCCTCAAGGATCTGACCCACAGTCATTCGCGGGTTCAGCGAGGCGTACGGATCCTGGAAAATCATCTGCAGGCCGGGACGGTACGGGCGCAATTCCGCCTGTGTGAGTCGAGCGTGGTCCACGCCCTCGAACTCGATCGACCCCGAGTCGGGAACGAGAAGGCGAAGAATCAGCTTTCCGAGCGTGGATTTTCCGCAACCCGATTCGCCGACCAGGCCAAGCGTTTCTCCACGGGCAATGCTCAGGTCGACCGAGTCCACCGCCTGCACCACGCGCCCGTCGGACTCATAGCGCTTCGACAAGCCGGCCACGCGGAGCAGTGGCGTGCTCATGACCGCGCCTCCCTGGCGACGTCGACTTCATTCGCGTGAATGCACGCGACGGACCGCTGCCCGATCGTGCGAAGCGCGATATCCCTGCTACTGCACGCATCGGTTGCCTCGATGCATCGCGGCGCGAAGGCGCAGCCCGCGGGTCTCTCGCGCAGTGACGGCACGGTGCCGGGAATTTCCACGAGTCGTGCCGGTTTCCCGTTTGCGTCGGTCTTCCGCTCGGGATTCGGCAGCGAGGCGAGCAGCCCGCGTGTGTAGGGATGCAGTGGTGATTCGAACAAATCCTCGACCGATGCCTCCTCCACCTTGCGACCTGCATACATCACCACCACCCGGCGCGAGGTTTGCGCGACGACCGCCAGATCATGGGTGATCATGAGCAGGGCCATTCCCATGCGCTGTTGCAGGGAATGGAGCAGTTTCAGGATCTGCGCCTGCGTCGTGACATCCAGCGCAGTGGTGGGTTCGTCGGCGATCAGAAGGCGAGGTTCGCAGGACAGGGCCATCGCGATCATCACGCGCTGGCGCATTCCGCCCGACAGCCGATGCGGATACTGTTCAAGCAGCCGGCGGGGTTCCGGCAGCCCGACGAGTTCAAGCAGTTCGGTCGCGCGATCGGCTGCCTGCTTGCCGGATACATTCCGGTGCGCACGGATCGCCTCGGTGATCTGATTGCCCACGGTGAATACCGGGTTGAGCGAGGTCATCGGCTCCTGGAAGATCATGCCGATGCGGTTGCCGCGGAGCTCGCGCATCTCCTCGGGCGCAAGCCGGACCAGGTCCGTTCCTTCGAACAGGATCTGGCCGCCGGTGATCCGTCCGGGCGGGTTCGGCACAAGGCCGAGGATCGAGAGTGCGGTGACGGATTTGCCGCAGCCCGATTCCCCCACGAGCGCAACCGTCTCTCCCGCATCGAGCGAAAAGCTCACTCCGTCGACTGCCTTCAGCTGGCGTCCCCCGCTTGAGAACGAGGTCTGCAGGTCGCGTACGTCGAGCAGCGCCACGTCAGGCGGATCGCATCGGGCAGGTGCCGCGCTTGCAGCGTGCCATTACGCCGGCCGGCAGTAACCGGACTTGATCGCGTCCAGCCAGAGCGAGGCGTAGGCGTGGACATGATCGGCGATGATCGAATGGTGATAACCGTCGAGGTAGGCCATGCGGTATTTCGCGCAATGCGGGCCCACATTGGCCGTGACGCTTTGCGCCACTTCCTGCTTCAGGACCTCATCCTTCGTTCCGTACAGGTCGAGCACGCGAACCGTTCCGAGTCCGGGTCCCGGGAAGCAGAGATCGAGGTTGGCCTGCATCAGCGCGCTCAGTCCCTTGTTGCGAACCGCCTGCGGCAGGAAGCTTGCGTTCCAGAGGCGGGAAACACACTCGCTCAGGGCAGCCACGTTGTAGAACATGAAGGTGTCTTCATGGCTCTTGAAGCGCGGGTGGTGCAGGGCGTTTGCCCAGAGCGCCGCGCGTTCCGCCTCGGGCAGTTCGCGGTTGAAGAACTCGAAGTCGCGTGTGCCGCGCTCGCGCAATCGCGCGGCCGACTTGTCGTAGAGCCAGCCGTACTTGCGCTGCGACGCCTGGCTCCCGTAATAGGCGATCGGGAAATTGCTCATTCCGTAGCCTACGATGCCGTCGGGCGGAAGTTGCTTCGACAGCGCCCAAAGGAATGCGCCGCCGGTCGAAAAGCCGTTGTAGAGCACGAGGGTTTCATCGCGTTCGGACGCTGGCACCAGCGCGCGGATCGCGAGTTCGAAGCCGGTCATGGACGTGGTCGGCACCAGTGCAAGCATGTACTCCTCGAGCTCCGAGTTTTCGCGCGGGATGCGGCAGCTCTGGCTCGCGGTGGGGCTGGAGATACCTTCGGCGGGAACGGTGATGTAGTCCTCCGCGGTCCAGTGCTGCTTCTGTTGCCGGTTGAACACCGGCATGCGACCGTCCAGCGGAACATCCGCCCAGGACCCGAGCCCGAGCGGATCCTTGGTGAGGAAGTTCCAGCGGCCGAGACGGGGAAGCTGGATGAACGTGATGCCGCGCTGTGCCGCCCACGGCCCCAGCCCGGGATTGCCCGCGTTGTCGCGGATGAATCCGATGCCGTTGTCGCTGCCGCCCTCGGAGGTGATCAGCACCACCTTCCTTCCGTTGACACGAAGCGGGCGTTCGGGCTTGAGAATCAGCGCGACCTGCGTGAAGGACTTGCCGCAGCCGTCGAAATCGAAACAGCGGACGTCCTGCGTGTAAGGGATGTCCGAATCGGCGGCAGCGCGCTCGATCGCGCGACCGATGAGATCACTCTTCAGGACGGTGCCGTTGGCAAGCTCGTTCCAGTCGAGCAGAGGAGTGTAGGAGGGCATGTCGGCCTTGAATAGGTTGGTTTGAATCGAATGTCACATTGGTTGTGCTGCCCACCGGCAGCGGCGTCCGTGCGCCGGATGGCCGATGGGCGTCGCCGCGTGTGATCAGTTTCCGCTGCTGAACTGGTAGAAGCGGTGCGCGTCGTTCGGGACCGGCTCCCACCCGTCGAGCTTCGGCGACACCGCGGTGATGATGCCGGTCTGCAGCAGGTACGCGATCGGGAAGCTCTGGCGCATGTATTCCTGCTGTTTCATGATCAGCGCGCGGCGCTTGTCCGGATTCATCTCGCTTGCCACTGCCTTGATGATCTCGTCCAGCTTGGGATCTGCATTCTGGGACCAGGTGCCGCCGGTCTGCAGGATGCGGTAGTTCTGGATGTCCGGATCGCCCACGTTGTCCACCCAGGCGAGCAGCGCGATCGGGTTCGACTGGTGGCTCCACATGCGCTTGGTGAACACCCCCCATTCGTGGACGATCACCTTGGTCCGGATGCCGACCTTGGTGAGCTGGCCCGCGATCGCTTCGGCCAGTTCCTTGTCCTTGCTGTAGCGGCCCTGGAAGGCATCAAACACCAGATCCACGCCGTCGGGATAGCCCGCGTCGGCGAGCAGCTTCTTCGCGCGCTGCGGGTCGTAGGGAACCGGTTTCAGGTCGGGATGGATGCCGAAGGTGTTCGGGTTCAGCCAGGCGGCGGGCGCGCCGGTGGAGCTCAGGATGTTCTTGTTCAGGCTCTCGCGGTCGATTGCATAGTTGATTGCCTCGCGGACCTCGCGTTTCGCGGTGGGGTAAGCGGGATTGATGGTGTTGAGGAACAGGAAGAAGGTGCGCACGCTCAGGGTCCTCTTGATCTTCGCGTTCTTTGAGCGCTCGACCAGTTGCATCAGTTCCGGAGGCACGTCGAAGGCGAGGTCGATCTCTCCCGCGAGCAGGGCGGATACGCGGGCGGAGGCCTCCTTGATCGGCCGGTACACGATGGTCTTTATCTTCGGCGTGCCGGCCCACCAGCCCGGGTAGGCTTCAAGCGTCAGGTGGTCATCGCGGACGTACTCGGTAAGGCGATAGGGGCCGGTGCCGACCGGGCGCTTGCGGTATCCGTCGAATCCGTTTTGCTTGATGTATTCGGGCGGCACCATGTGCGCGAGCGTGAACTTGCCGGGCGCAACCGGATACGGGTCCTTGGTGATCACGCGCACCGTGTAGTCATCGACGATGTCCACGCGTGCCACCCAGTTGTGGTTGCTCTTGGTGGGGGACTGGAACTTGGGGTCGTTCATCGTGTCGTAGAAAAACTTCACCGAGCGTGCGTCGAAGGGTTCGCCGTTATGGAACTTGACGCCGCGGCGCAGCGTGAGTTCCCAGGTGAGCTTGTCGGTGTTCTTCCATGTGAGGGCGAGGCTGGGTTGCAGCTTGCCTGCCCTGTCGGTGCGCACGAGCGGGTCGGTGATGTGGTCCATCAGCATGCGGTCAGGCACGATCGCGACCACATCGAGACCGTTCAGACCCACCACGTCGACGCCGCCGGAGATGACTATCTTGTCCATCGGATTGCCGATCAGGGTCGGCCGGTCCTGCGCGACAGCCTTTTCCGGCGACGCGAACGGGATGCACAGCATCGCCGCAATCAGGAGCGGTGACATCAAGCGTTTGAACATGGGGGCCTGCCTTTGAGTTGATTGCGAAGTATTCGCGAGAATTCAGTAGCCGGGATTCAAGCGCCGTCAGCGGGCTCTACCCGCGCGAACGCCCCGAGCGCCGACGTACCCTCGGACACGATGCGCAGATCGCCGTTGGTGATGTTTCCGGTGAGGCGCAATGCGGTTCCGGTGATGCCACGGGTGCGCGGGCCCATCAGGTAGCACACACCCCAACCCACGGCATCGGGCAGTCGCGGCGGCACCTTCAGCATGGCCAGCATCTCCGCACGCTCGGCCTCTGTCAAGCCGTCGAACAGTTCGCGCACGCGGGCGCCCGGTTCGGTGAGTACGAATCCCGGTTGAAGCACGTTGACCGCCACGCCCGTGCCGTCGAGGTCGGCGGCGAGCTGGTTGGTAAGTCCGTGAATCCCTGCCTTGGCCGCGGCGTAGGCGAGCGGTGCTGACACGGTGCTCTTGCCGCGAATGCCTTTCACCGCCCCGGAGGACAGGTTGAGAATCCGGCCATCGCCGCTCCTGCGAAGGTGAGGCACCGCTGCCCGGCAGCAGAGAAAGCTGCCGCGCAGGTTGGCCGCGATCACGCCGTCCCAGACTGCATCGCTCATGTCCTCGATTGTGTTCACCGGCACGCGACCGCTTCCGCCGGCGACATTGACGAGCATGTCGAGCCGACCGAAACAGCTTGCGGCCGATTCGACCATGGCGTCGACCGAGGCGGACGAACTCACGTCCACCGTCTGCGAACGCACCGACAAGCCCTGTGCCTTGAACGCGGCGGCGGTGGCAGCGAGTTTGTCATCCTGGACGTCCGCGAGGAAGACGCTTGCACCTTCGGCGGCGAGCCGGCTCGCGATGGCGCGGCCAATGCCCTGCGCCGCTCCGGTCACGATCGCCACGCGACCTGCGAGTTCTCCCATCGAACACACTCCTTGTTCTGTATTTCGGAGCGCGTGCGCTCATTCATTCATGTGTTCACCGATGATCGATGATGCGCCTTGCGAGTGCAAGTCCGGGAAAGCCGTGTCATCCGGCTTGCTATGATTCCCCGATTACAGTCAGCGACCCCAAGAAGGAGTGAGTACCGTGCAAGATACCGGCAAACCCGCCGCACCGATGGAGTGGCCAGGTCGCGCGAACATCGCGATGTCGATCGTGGTGGCGTTCGAGGCGTTTCACACCCGGAGCCAGTACAACCCGCGTCCCGGTCCGGCGGGCAAGCCGGACCAGTCGTCGCTTTCCTATGCGGAATACGGACCGAAGACCGGTGTCTGGCGGGTGCTCAAGCTGCTAGAGAGCGAGGGCTTGCATGCCTCGTTCCATACCTCAGGCCTTGCCGCCGAACGCTGGCCGCTGACGCTGAAGGAAGTTCACCGGCGCGGTCACGAGATCGTCGGGCATGGCTGGACCAACGACAACCTCGGCGAGGAGAACACGCCCGAGAAGGAACTCAAGGACGTGATGGACACGCTCGCGTCGATCGAAAAGGCGATCGGCGTGTGTCCCGACGGCTGGTCGAGCCCGGGCAGCAAGGGTTCGGACGCGAAATACGACGCGCTGGTCAACACGGCGAAGGTGGCGTGGATCGGCGATGACGCGAGCGACGATGTTCCCTTCGTCCGCGAGATGTACGGCCGCAACGTGGTGATCATGCCGCGCAACAACTTTCCCGCGAACGACCTCACGCTCTGGCTCTGGCCGGCGAATCCGCCAAGCGTGTTCTCGGAATCGTTCAGGGACGCGTTCGACGAGCTGTACGAAGAAGGCGCGGCGGGCGAGCCGAAATGGATAGAGATGGTGATCCACTGCCATATCGGCGCACGGCCCGGGCTCACGCGCGCGATCCGCGGCGCGATCCAGCATGCCAAAAAACATCCGAAGGTGTGGTTCGCGCGCCGGGGCGACATCGCGAAGCACGTGATGGAGCGCTTCGAAAAGTCGAAAAGCAAAGCTAGTTAGGGAAGCTCTGATCAAGTCGCAATTGTGTAACGAATCGAACACAACGTCCCTCTGGAGTGGGGGATATACAAGGGGGCGATGCCCCCTTGTTCAGATATTCCTTAGGGCTGCGCCTTGCTAGAGGCGCAGTTTCGGGTCGAGGTAATCGCGCAGCCAGTCACCGAGCAGGTTCACGCCGATGACGGTGAGCGAGATCGCCAGGCCCGGAATCGTCACCAGCCACCAGGCGACCGCGATGTAGGTGCGGCCGTCGGCGAGCATTCCGCCCCAGGACGGCACCGAAGGCGGCACGCTCAGGCCGAGAAAACTCAGCGCCGCTTCGGCGACGATCGTCTGCGCCACCGAGAACGTCGCGATCACGATCACCGGCGCGAACACGTTGGGCAGCACATGCCGCGCGATGATGCGCGCATTGCTCATGCCTATCGTGCGCGCCGCGAGCACGTACTCCTGTTCCTTGACCGAGAGCACACTGCTTCGGACCACCCGCGCGTAGGTCACCCATTGCGTGCCCGAGAGGACGAGGATGATGTTCAGCAGGCTGCTGCCCACTATCGCGAGGATCGCCATCGCGACCAGAATGTAGGGAAGCGCGAGTTGCACATCCGACAGCCGCATGATCGCGTCATCGGTGCGGCCGCCGAAGTAACCCGCGACGAGTCCGAGCAGCACGCCCAGCGTGCCGGCAAGCAGCGACGCGCTCAGGCCGACCATCAGCGAAATGCGCGATCCGTACACCAGGCGGCTCAGCATGTCGCGCCCGAGGTGGTCGGTGCCGAGCAGATGAAACGCGCCTTCGGGCGAGGACGCGAAGGGCGGGAGCATCCGGTCGGCAAGGCTCTGCAGGGAGGGGTCGTAGGGCGCGAGCAGGGGGGATGCGATCGCGCATACGACGATCACCAGCACCACCACCACGCCGCACAGCGCCTTGCGGCTCGATAGCAGCGCAAGGACGAACTCGGCACCAGGCCGAGATGCGGGGGAGCTTTGCAGCGCTTCGGTCTGCACGCTCATGAGGCCCCTGCGGATTTTCGACCCAGCGTGATCCTCGGATCGAGCTTCGGGTAGAGCAGATCGACCGCGAGGTTGATCAGCACAAAACCCAGCGCGGTGATGATGATCACTGCCTGCACCACCGGGTAATCGCGGCCGTTGATGGCCTGCACCGCAAGCAGGCCGACGCCCGGCCAGGAGAACACCGACTCGGTTACCACCGCGCCGCCGAGCAGGCTGCCGAGTTCGAGCCCTACGATGGTGACGATCGGCAGCAGCGCGTTCTTGAGTGCGTGCTTGTTGATCACCCGCCATTCGGACAGGCCCTTGGCGCGCGCAGTACGGATGTAGTCCTCGTTGAGCACTTCGAGCATGCAGGAGCGCACCAGACGCGCGTTGCGGCCGGCGAGGGCCAGCCCGAGGCTGAGCGCAGGAAGGATCAGGTACTGCCAGCCCTGTCGTCCAGAGGTCGGGAGCCAGCCGAGGTCGACCGCGAACACCAGGATCAGCATCAACCCGAGCCAAAACCCGGGAATCGATTGCCCGAGCAGCGCGAAGACCATCGAAAAGGAGTCGACTTTACTGTCCTTGCGCACCGCCGATATCACGCCGATCGGCACCGCGATCAGGAGCGACAGGATAAGCGAGGCGACCGCGAGCTCGATGGTTGCGGGAAGCTTCTCCAGCACCACGTTCAGCGCGGGTTCCTGGAATCGCCAGGACATGCCGAAGTCACCCAGGGCGAGCTTGCCGGCGAAGTTCGCGAACTGCACCAGAAAAGGTTGATCGAAACCCATCTGCTTGCTGAAGGCGGCGATTTCCTCGCGGCTTGCATCCGGCGGCATCAGCAGCAGCACCGGGTCGCCGCTCAGGAACATCATCGAGAAGACGAGAAATACCGCGACCGCCACCACGAGGATCGCCTGAAGCAGACGGCGTGCGATGTAGGCAAGCAGAGTCTTATCTCCGGCGCCGTGGACGTATCACTCGCAATCAGAGTCTCGGGGGCCCTACTTCTTTGCCTTTTTCTTGTCGGCTTCGACCTTCTTTTTCACCTCGGCCTCGATTCGCTTCATCATCGTCGCGTCAGGGTCCTGCCATTTGCCGCCGCCCGCGCGCGCCATGAAGGCCGCAGCACGCGCAAATTCCTCAAGCGACAGATCGTCCCGGCCGCCCTTGGCCGGCATGCCGCGTACGCCGACCCAGCCGTGGGCAGTGGGTTCGGCCTGTCCCTCTTTCAGGAGCGGCGCCCATTTTTTTCTGTCACCGAATTTTGGTGCGTTGGCCACGCCTTCGGCGTGACACGCGAAACACACCTGCGTGTAGACTTCTTCGCCGGATTTCAGCGCGGATTTCAGCGGCTGCGCCGATGCGGGCAGCGCGACGAGCAGTGTCGATGAGATTGACAGGGCGAGGCGGACCATCGAGTGTCTCCGTGCAGGCGTATTCATGAAAGACAGCGTTCAGGCAAGACTACCAAAAGGCCCACCGGCAGGGGGAGCGGATTTCGCTGCAGCTGCGCACGGCCAGGTTGTCCGCGGTGCATAATCCGCACAGGAAAGCGGAGAACGAAACATGAACCTGATCGACTGGTCCCCCGAGTTTGAACTCGGCGAGGAAACGATGGATGCGACGCACCGCGAGTTCGTCGACCTGCTCAACGCGGTCGGCGAGGCGCCGGACGAGGAACTTCTCCCGCGGCTGGACGCCTTTCTCGAACATACCGAAGCGCATTTTGGCGACGAGAACCGGCGCATGGCGGAAGTGAACTTCCCGCCGTCGCACTGCCATACCAACGAACACGAGAACGTGCTGCTGATCATCCGTGACGTCCGCGGACGGGTGGAGGGCGGCGATTTCGAAGTGGGGCGCGTGCTTGCCACCGCGGTGGCCGACTGGTTCCGCCAGCACGCCGCCACCATGGACACGATGCTCGCCTCGTACCTGCGTACCGGCGGCGAGGTTGGCGGCTGTTCGCACGGGGATGCCTGCGGGCACGATCACGCTGCGGAGGCGGAGCAAGGCGAATTAACCGCAGATGAACGCGGATAAACGCAGATAAGCGTTGAATCAGTCACCCCCGGCGCAGGGGCGTGACAAACGAATTTCCCATAAGTCGTTGTGCCATCCCGATGCCTGAGGGTCCCGGGCCGGAATTTTTATCCGCTTTTATCTGCGGTTCCTCTCGGCTTTACGTTTCTTTACCTCCCAGCGAAAGCCCGGCAACGGGCGTCTCCCAGAGTGCATCCATGGGCAATCGGATTGCCCGGTTATCACTCACAAGGAGCCGTTCATGAATAGCTGCTGGAAAAAAAGACTCGGAATCGTATCGATAATTGGCGGCCTGTTCGCCTCGGGCTGCGCCTCGGCGCAGGGCTGGGGGCATCACGGTCGAGGCGACTGGGGCAACAACCCGGAGCGTGCCGGGAAAATGGTGAGCCGCCTGCTGTCGAAGGTGGATGCCAGCGACGAGCAGAAAAAGAAGGTTGCGGACATCGTCAAGTCGGCGATGGGCGACATGAAGGCCATCCGCGACAAGAGTCGCGATGGGCGCCGCGCCACCGCGGACCTGCTTGCCAAGCCGACGATAGACCGTGCGGCGCTCGAGGGATTGCGTGCCGAGCAGATCCGGCTCGCCGAATCCGCCTCCAGGCGCATGACCGAGGCGCTCGCCGACGCCGCCGAAGTGCTCACGCCCGAACAACGGGCGAAGCTCGGCGAGCGCATGAAGTCGCGCATGGAAGGCCACCACCGGCACGGCTGATTCCGTCCGGCCGGATCCGCTGCATGCGCGTGCCTCTCTGCGGGCATGCAGCGACCCGCGCCGGTGCGGGTTCATACGATAATCAGCTCATGCGCATCCTGATGATCGAGGACGACGAACGCATGGCCGGCATGGTCTCGGACTATCTCGGCGCGGCGGGCTTTCGCGTGTCGGTTGCGGGCGAAGGCGCAGGCGGCCTCGCCCTCATCGCGAAGGAGCCGTTCGATGCGCTGATTCTCGACCTCATGTTGCCGGACATGGACGGGCTGGAAGTCTGCAGGCGGGTGCGCGCCGGCAACGATCTTCCGGTGCTGATGCTCACCGCGCGCGGCGATGCGATGGACCGGGTGGTCGGTCTCGAGCTCGGCGCTGACGACTACCTTCCCAAGCCCTTCGAGCCGCGCGAACTGCTCGCACGATTACGCGCGATCCTTCGTCGCGGGCGCAGTGTGGCACCCGCCGACATTTTGCGATTCGGCCGGCTGGAGATCGACCGAGGCGCGCGCGTCGCGCGGATCGACGGCGAACCGCGCGCGCTCACCGGGTACCAGTTCGCGATGCTTGCCGCGATGGCCGATCACGCCGGACGCGTTCTTTCGCGCGACCAGCTCATGGACCTGATGAAGGGCGAGCCGCTCGAGGCGTTCGATCGTTCGATCGATGTGCACATATCGCGCATCCGCGCCGCGATCGAGGACGATCCGAAGCATCCGCGTCGCATCCTCACGCTGCGTGGCTCGGGCTATGTGTTCGCGAAGAGCCAGGACGAGGATGTCTGAGCGTGCGCCGGCTGCGATCTAACGAAGCCTGCGCCTGATCATGCGCAGGCACCGATTCCACGAAGCCCGCGCCTGAACATGCGCAGGCTACGATCTCACGAAGCCCGCGCCTGAACATGCGCATGCGCCGATTTTACGAAGCCTGCGCCTGACCATGCGCAGGCTATATGTCCACATCCTGCTCACTGTTGCCGCGGCGCTGGCGCTTTTTGCGCTGCTCGCGGGCGTGGTCTGGCGCAGTTTCGGCGAACAGCAATGGCATAGCGACCGCGCCGCGGTGGCCGAACTCCTGAGTGCGGCGCTGCCGGCGCCTGATTCGCCGCCGCCCGCGCAGCAGGCGGCCCTCGAAAAGCTGGCGGGCAAATTCAAATTTGATGTGTCCTTGTACGACGCCGACGGCAAACCACTGGCGCGGATCGGCGCCGAAGTGCCTGCGCCGGAGCCCGCGCGCGACGGTGGCGGCTGGGTCGGCGACCGGGGGCCGCCCGCCTGGAGCCTCAAGCTTCCCGACGGTCGCTGGGTGGTGACACGCCCGCAGCGCGGCCGGCGCGGCGGGCCGTTCCCCGGCATCTTCACCACCCTCGCGTTGCTGGCGCTCGCGGTGGCGGTTGGGACCTATCCGGTGGTGCGGCGGCTCACGCGCAGGCTGGAGCGGCTTCGCAGCGGCGTCGACGCGCTCGGTGCGGGCAATCTCGGCGCGCGCGTCGCGGTCGAGGGTCGCGACGAGGTGGCGAGCCTTGCCGCAAGCTTCAACCGCTCGGCGGGGCGCATCGAGGCGCTGGTCGGCGCGCACAAGACCCTGCTTGCGAATGCCTCGCACGAATTGCGCTCGCCGCTTGCGCGCATCCGCATGGCGGTGGAGATGCTCGAACGCGAGCCGCGAGCGGAACATCGCGACGAAATTCGCCGCGACATCGCCGAGCTGGATTCACTGATCGACGAAATCCTGCTCGCGAGCCGGCTGGACACGCTCGAGGGTCTTGAGCGCCGCGAGCCGGTCGACCTGCTCGCGCTTGCCGCCGAGGAATGTGCACGGACCGCCGCCACGCTCGAAGGCGAACACGCGGTGATCGAGGGCGATCCGCGGCTTCTTCGCCGGCTGCTTAGCAACCTGCTCGAGAATGCGCGGCGTCATGGCGGAGGCACGCAGGTCGATGTCCGTGTGCGGTCCTCCGACTCGGGCGTCGAAATCAGCGTATGTGATCGCGGCCCGGGCGTGCCCGAGGCGGAACGCGAGCGAATCTTCGAGCCGTTCTACCGTCAGGGCGGCCTGCGCGAGCGCGAGGGCGGCGTGGGCTTGGGTCTTTCGCTGGTGCGTTCGATCGCGCATCGTCACGCCGGCTCGGTGGTGTGCGAGGCGCGTGAGGGCGGGGGCAGTTGTTTTTGCGCGCACCTGGGTTTGCACACAATGAAGGAGGCGGCAAAAGCCTTGCGTTGAGAGTCGGGCTCATTCATATTCCGCATGGAACAGGAGATTGCATGAGCGAAACGCAAAGCATCCGCTGGCCGCGCAACGACTATTCGCGCGTCCCGAATTCGGTGTATCACGACCCCGATCTGTACGAACTCGAGCAGAGGCGCATTTTCGAAGGCCCGGTTTGGATGTACCTCGGGCTGGATGCCGAGATCCCGAATCCGGGGGATTTCCGCACCGCCTGGCTCGGGACGAATCCGGTGGTCTATAACCGCGATGCGGAAGGAACGGTGCACGCGTTCGTCAACCTGTGCGCGCATCGCGGTGCCATCGTCCGGCGCGAGCTGTGCGGCAATGCGCAGGACCATGTCTGCGTCTATCACCAGTGGTGCTACGACCCGACCGGCGCGCTCGTCGGGGTGCCTTTTGCGCGCGGCATTGCCGGCAAGGGCGGGGTGTCGAAGGAGTTCCGCCGCGAAGACCATGCCTTGCGCAAGCTGCGCGTGGAGAACTTCCGCGGAATCCTGTTCGCCAGCTTTTCCGACGAAACGGTGCCGCTCACCGAATACCTCGGGCCTGTGATCACCGCGCACCTGACTCGACTCATGCACGGCAAGGTGCGGATCATCGGCTACCAGCGCCAGAAGATGCGCGGCAACTGGAAGGCTTATGCCGAGAACACGCGGGACCAGTACCACGGCAGCCTGCTGCACAAGTTCCTCGGCACCTTCTTCACCAAGACCACCACGCTTGGCGGCCTGCACATGGACCCGAGGCACCGCCATTCGCTCGTGTATTCGACGCCTGCGAAAACCTTCGATGCTCCGCTTGCCACAAAGGCGGACCTCGTCCACAACGTGGATTCATTCGCCGACGAACGGGTGCTGCGCTTCATCCCCGAGTTCGGGGCGGATTACGAATACGGCAATGCGATCTGTTCCCTTTTTCCCAACGCGGTGTTCCAGCAGATTCGCAACAATCTCGCCACCCGGCAGATCCGGCCCAAGGGCACCGATTCGCTCGAACTGCTCTGGACCATCTTCGGCTTCGAGGACGACGACGAGGAATTGCGCAAGCACCGTCTCATGCAGATGAATCTCGGCGGTCCGGCGGGGTTTGTCGCCTCCGAGGACGGCGAGGCGATCGAACTCGTGCACAAGGCGACCAAGGACCGGCGTGACACGGTGTCGCTGCTCGAGATGGGCGGGACCGGCCCTCTCACCGAATTCGCGCCGACGCGCATGAACGAGCTTGCACTTCGCGGCTTCTGGTCGTACTACAGCGAGCTGATGGGTACCGAGCCGCCGAACGCGATTCGCTGACCAGGAAAATGGACGAACAATGATTTCAAGCGAAACACGTGCGGGCATCGCCGACCTGATCCTGCGGAACGCTCACTTCATCGATGCGGGTAGCCTCGACGACTGGGCAGGGTGCTTTGCCGAGGGCGGTTGCTATCTCGTTACCACGCGGGAGAATGTCGATCTCGGGCTCGATGGCGTGCTGATGTCCTGCGAGGGCATGCCGATGCTGCGTGACCGGGTTCAATACATCCGCAAGGCGGCGGTGTTCAACATCCACCGCGACCGCCACATCGTCGGTCAGCCTCTGATCAGCGAGGGAGACGATGGTGCGTACGAGGCGGTGACAAGCTTCGCGCTCTACCAGTCGGAACCCGACCGTGACAGCCGGCTGTTCTGTCTTGGCTGCTACGAGGATTCGATCGTCCTCGTCGGAGGAGAATTCCGTTTCAAAGCGCGCCGGGTCATTCTTGACAATGACACGGTGACTCCGCTTCTTTCCAGCCCGGTCTAGGTCGGGCTTGGCTGGGCGGGGCCCAACCGGGCCGATTCGACAAAGGAGCGTTTGATGACCGTGATGCAGATGTTGCGCAAGGTGGTCGTAGCGGCCGCAATCGCCGGCATTGGACTGCTGTTGACGGCGCCGGCGGCGCGCGCGCAGACCTATCCGACAAGACCTGTGCGCCTGGTAATTCCGTTTCCGGCGGGCGGAGCCACCGATACGGTGGCTCGGCTGGTGGCGCGGAAGATGGGCGACACGATGGGCGTGCAGGTGCTGGTGGAAAACCGGCCGGGCGCGAGCGGCAACATCGCCACCGAGCATGTGATCCGCTCGGCGCCCGACGGCTACAGCGCAATCGTCCTCGCAACTTCGACAGCGGCAATCAACCATGCGCTGTTCAGGAACCTGAGCTTTGATCCGGTTCGCGACCTGCTCCCGGTGGCCTACCTGTTCGAGGTGCCGAGCGTACTTCTCGTCCACCCCGCGGTGCAGGCGAACACGCTGCCGCAACTGCTTGCCCTGCTGAAGGAAAAGGATCACCGCATCAACTTCGGCTCGCAGGGCTCGGGCACCACCAGCAACATCGCCTGGGAGCAGTTGAAGCGGTTGGCGGGCGTGGATGCCTTGCATGTCCCCTTTCAGGGCGACGCGCCGCTGTTCGCTGCGCTGCTCGCGGGGACGGTTCAGTTCGGGCTGGCGACGGTGACGAGTTCGGTGCCGCCGGTGCGCAACAGGACGCTTCGTGCGATTGCAGTGACCGGAGCCCAGCGCGCGCCCTCGTTGCCGGATGTGCCCACGGTGGCCGAATCCGGCTTTCCCGGGTACAACGTGACTACCTGGTTCGGACTCGGCGTGCCGCTTGGAACGCCGCCCGAGATCGTGCGCCGCCTGACCACCGAGGTGAACAACGCGCTGACACAGCCGGACGTGATGGAGCGCCTTGTCGCGATCGGCGCGGCGCCGAGGACCATGAGCGCCGAGCAGTTCGGCAGGTTCTGGCGCGATGAGCGCGACCGCTGGGGCCAGATCGTGCGCGAATCCGGCGCCAAACCCGACTGATCAAAACGAGGGGGAATGAAAATGCTGTTCGTACTGCATCGGGTCGATGACCCGTCAAAGACTGGGCTGCGCAAGGTTGTCATCGAGGAACACCGGCAGCACCTGCGCAAATACGCCGCCAACATCATGCTTGGAGGGCCGTACATGGACCCCGATACCGGGGGCGATCGGGGCAGCATGTTCATCCTCGAGTTCGACACGTTCGAGGAGGCGCGCCGCTTCGCCCATGACGATCCGTACGCGAAAGCCGGGATCTTCACCGAGATACAGGTGTGGCCGTGGACCAAGAAAGCCGGGGCGTTCTCCACCGAAAAGCAGGTGTGATCCGGCTGCTGGCGGCTAGCGCGCTGCTTGCGTTCGCCTGCCTGACGGCGCCGGCCGTGAATGCGCAGAGCGCCTCGCCGCACGCGATAGACATTCCCCGCTGGTTCACCGATAGTTTCCTCGACCTGCGGGAGGACGTGCGCGAGGCCGCGCGCGAGGGGCGGCGCGTGATGCTGTACTTCGGCCAGGACGGCTGCCCGTATTGTTCAGAGTTGATGCGCTCGGGCTTCACCCAGCCGCGGATCGTCGACCGGATGAAAAGGGACATGGTCGCGATCGCGATCAACATCTGGGGCGACCGCGAAGTCACCGGGCTCGACGGAAAGACGCTCGGCGAAAAGGAGTTCGCCCGGGCGCTGAAGGTCCAGTTCACGCCGACCCTGCTGTTCCT
>CANIEV010000031.1 GCA_947466535.1 Betaproteobacteria bacterium | reverse complement strand
ATCGTAGGGCAGCTTGCTGTAGAGCGCGGGCAGGATCGCGAGCGATGTCTTGTCGGCGAACATGTACATGTGACTGTCGCCCGGCGCCTTGGCAACGAAATCGGCGGCAATCTGCTGGTTGGCGCCGGGCTTGTTCTCGACAATCACCGTCTGGCCCCAGGCGCGCGTCAAGTCCTGCCCGAGCGCGCGTGCCACCACGTCGGTGAGACCGCCTGCGGGGAAGGGCACGATGATGCGCACCGGTTTCGACGGAAAGACCTGCGACATGGCGGACGGTGCGGCAACAAGCAGGCCGAGAGATGCGACTGAAACGCGAAGCAACGAGCGAAAGTGGATCATGACCGGGCTCCTCCTCAGGATTGGGCTCGCGACGATTGTTGCACAAGAACAACCGGACCGATACGCACCGACGTCCCGCGGGTAAGCGGTACCATTCGCCCATGCCGATCGCCGCCTTCCTCATGGACCTCGACCGCAGCCTCGGCCTGTTCATCGCCGAGCACGGCACGCTGATCTATGCGCTGATGGCCGCGATCGTGTTTTGCGAAATGGCGTTCGCGCCGCTGTTCTTCCTGCCGGGCGACCCGATGCTGGTGGTCGGTGGTGCCTACTGTGCGCTGGGAACGATGAACGCCTGGGTGCTCGCCTCGGTGCTGTTCGTCGCGGCACTTGGCGGCAGCCTTGCCAATTTTGCGATCGGCCGCTCGATCGGGCGGCGTGTGTGGACCCACGACTACCGATGGACCAACCGTTCGGCACTCGAGCGCTCGCACGCCTGGTTCGAGCGCTACGGCGCGGCCACGCTGATCGTGTCGCCGTTTGTCGGGGTCATGCGCACCTTCACGCCCCTGCTGGCCGGTGTTTCGATGATGGGCGGGCACCGCTTCCGGCTGTTCGCCGCAGCGGGGTGCGCGGCCTGGGTCGGACTGCTCGTGCCGCTGGGCTATTTCTTCGGCAACGTGCCGCTGATCCGCAACCACCTCAACGGCCTCGTGCTTGCCGGCCTCGCGGTGGGGCTGGCGCTGCTCGTCTCGGGCGCGTTGCTTCGCCGCGTATCGGCGCGCCGCCGTCCACCGGAGCCCCCGCGATGACAACTCGCCGCCTCGCAACGATCTGCGCGATTCTGCTTTCCGGCCTGTTCGCCGCCGGCTGTTCGATCGGCATCAGCAACAATCCGGCACCGCCGGACAAGTGCTACCCGTCCGGCCGCGCCTGCTGAACGCAGGCTGACCAGGTACTTTCAGAACCCTGACACGCGCCCCCTTGCAGGGACGCGCCGCCTATCATCCGTTCGCCACCCGGCACGCATCGCGTTTTTCCTCAAACCGCCCGAACGGATATGAAAACACTCGCCGCAATCGTCCTTCTGGTCTCCTCGCTTCCCGCACTCGCACTCTGCCCGTCACGCACCATGAGCGACCCCGCGCAGGTGCACTTCAACTCCGATTCGCTGATGATCGTGACTCACGCGTCCTCGAACGACGACGGGCGCCTGTCGAGCAAGTTCGGCGTGGATGCGGCGGTGCGCCATGCGCGACTCAATCGCGTACCTGTCGTGTATCTGCAGGACGACCGTCCCGCGCAGAACTACTTCATGGAGGACTGCAAACCGGATCACTGGGTGTTCTCGATGGACGGTGAGGTGAAGTTCGATGTCACCGCGTCCCACCTCTATGTGGTCGGCGGCCATCTCGAGGAATGCCTGTCGCGCACCCTGCACGACATTCTGGAGATATGGTCGAAGAAGCCGCGCCGCGACCTGACGGTCACCTACTTCATGGACGGCATCTTCTCCAACGGCAAGAGGATCGAACCCGAGGACCCGTACCACAAGAGCTTTGTCCGGTTCATGGGCGTGGTGAACTACGCGCGGCCCGCGGGCGAAACCTTCCCCAAGCTCAACCTGCTCGAGACCATGGGACTGATCATCAACGAGCAGCGGCAGTTCGATTACCTGACCCGCGTGGTGCCGCATTTCGAGCGCACCCTGCCCGATTACCGGGTGGAACTCACGATGAGCGACACCAACCGCACCCGCGTTCTTCAGCCGGGCAAGGGCCGCCGCCCACCGGTGCTGCGCCTCGAGTTCATCGACTCCGCCGACAACCGGAACTACATCAAGCTGAGCGGCTAGCGAAGCGCCGCGTGTCTACGATCGGCTAGCGAAGCGCCGCGCTCCTTCGAACGGCTAGCGTAGCGATCCTTCGAGCGACTGACGCTGCGTTCGCTTGACGTCCTCCTCCGCCGGGTGCAGAGTCGCGGCGCTCGATCCAGAGGAGGATGAAAAATGAAAAATACGTTGTTGCGCACCGCAATTTCGGCGCTAGCGTCGATCACCACCTGCATCAGCGCGCAGGCGCTGGCCCAGGCCTACCCGTCCCGGAACGTGACCATCGTGGTGCCGCTTGCCGCGGGTACCGGGCTGGACATCGTCGCGCGCGTCTATGCGGAGCGGCTTTCGCAGGCGCTTGGCAAGCCGGTCGTCATCGACAACAAGCCCGGCGGCTCGCACATCGTCGCGATCAACGCAGCGAAAGCGCTGCCCAACGACGGGCACACCCTGCTGGTGCAGACCAGCGCGGGCCTTGCGATCAATCCGGCGCTGTTCAAGACCCTGCCCTACAACCCGGTCGCGGACTTCACCCCGATTTCGCTCTATGTGAAATCGCCGTTCATCCTGATCGTCAGTCCGTCCCTGCCGGTGAAGACGGTGAACGAGCTCATCGCCTACGCAAAGGAACGACCGGGCAAGCTCAGCTACAGCTCCCCCGGCATCGGCACCGCGCCGCATCTCGCCGGCGCGATGCTCAACCAGCGCTTCGGCCTTGACATCGCGCACGTGCCCTACAAGAACACGCCGCAGTCGATATCGGATGTTTCCACCGGGCTGCTGCAGTTGGGATTCGCCGAAGCCGGCGCCTCGCAATCGATGATCCGCGACGGCCGGCTGCGCGCCCTGGGCATCTCCTCGCTCACCCGCTCGCCGGTGTTTCCCGACATCGCGCCGCTGGCCGAAGTGTCGGGCGTCGCCGATTTCGAAGCGGTGTCCTGGCACACGCTGATCGCACGCTCCGGCACGCCGCCCGAAATCATCAACCGGCTGCACGACGAGATGGGCCGCATCATGAAAACGCCGGAGGTGCGCGAACGCATCGCCGGCCTCGGCCTGATTCCGATCGACTCGATGTCGCAGGCTGACATCCAGCAGTACTACCGTTCCGAGGCCGAAAAGTGGGGAACGCTGGTGAAAAAGCTCGGACTGGAAGGCTCGCAGTAGCCTGCACGCCGGGTACGTCCGACAGGGGCGGGCGCCATGAAGACATGGCAGTCTCCGACCATAAAAGTCGTCAATTCATTTTTTTATAACAAGTATCCGTGCGTAAAAAAAGATAATTCGATTGCTGAATTTAGCAATTTTTCTGCGACGGATCAGGCCTCGCTGATCCGTCGCAGGTTGGCCAGGCCCTGTTCGAAGCTGCCACCGACCATCTTGTCCATGCTGATGAATACGGTCATCAGCTTGCCGATGAACAACGCCGGCCCGAACATCGCCCAGGTGACGCGAACGGCGTTTTCCTGACCCTCCGCCTGGGGCTCGATCGTGAATTCCGCGATGTTGCGCGCCTCCATCGGCTTGAGGAAGTCGAGCTTGATGACAATCTTCGAGGACGAGGTGGCTCCGGTGATCTCCATCCGTCCGGTGCCCGCCTTGCTGTTGCCGGTCCATTCGTACACCGCGCCGACGCCGCTCGCCGCGCCGCTGTAGGTCCGCTTCAGCTGCGGATCGATGTTCTCCCAGGGCGACCATTCGGCCCAGCGGTGAAAGTCGTTGATCGCATCGAAGATCTTCTGCGGCGGCGCCTTGATCGTCGTCGAGCGCTCCACCCGGAATGTGTCCGGACGCGTGTATGCAAATACCAGCACCGCCACGATAACCACCACGACCACTCCGACAATCGCCATCATTGGTCCGCCCTCCCGTTGGTATACAAAGCAGATTACAGGCTCATTCGACTTTCATGCCCGATGCGCGGACGAGCTCCGCATATCGCGCCGTTTCCTCGCGCACGAAAGCACGGAACTCGTCCGGCGTGGAACTCACCGCCTCGTTGTAGAGCGTCGCCACCAGCGCCCGGTAGTCTGGATTGCGTGCCGCGCGAGCGCACTCCTCGGAAATCCGCTCAAGGATGGCCCTTGGCGTCGCGCCCGGTGCAAACAAGCCGCCCCAGACGGTGGAAACCATGTTCGGAAAGCCGAGTTCGACGAAGTTGGGCACATCGGGCATCTGCGCGGAGCGCTGCGGCGAGGTCACCGCGAGCGCGCGAAGTTTGCCCGAGCGGATCAAGGCGGGAACCCCGGCGCTGGTCTCGATCATCATGTTCACCTGCCCGCTCATCAGGTCGGGGGCCGCCGCGCCGCCGCCCTTGTAGGGCACATGCAAAAGATCGATACCCGCCTGAAGGCGCAGCAGTTCGCCGTTCAGGTGCGACATCGACCCGCTGCCCGCTGATGCAAACGAGATCGCCCCGGGTTTCGCCCGCGCGAGCGCCACCAGTTCCTGAACCGATTTCACGTTGAGCGTGTTGCTCACCACCAGCACGTTTGGCCCGCTGAAGGTGATCGACACCGGGGCGAGGTCGCGGTCGGGATCGTAGGGCAGCTTGCCCCGGTACAGCGTCGGCGCGATGCTGTTGGTGCCGGTGACACCGTAGAGCAGCGTGTAGCCGTCGGGAGTTGCCTTGGCCACCGCATCCGCGCCTATCGTGCCCGCCGCACCGGCGCGAGTCTCCACCACTACCGGCTGGCCAAGCCCGTCGGACAAGGCTCGGGCGATCGTGCGCGCGAGCGCCTCGGCGGTGCCGCCCGAGCCAAGCGGATTGATCAGGCGGATCGGCCTGTTGGGGTAGGACTGCCCGAAAGCACTCGAACCGGTTACCGCAACGATGAGCGCCGCGACCGCGGCGCACCGGATGATTTGCATGGTCTCCTCTCTCCCCTGTCCCTTGCCCCTTGACCGACGATCGTCCGCTTACGCGGCAACCGCATCGTCGCCGTGGAATTCGCGCGCGGCGCGCTTGAGTTCCGGCATCACTTCCGTGGCAAAGCGCTCCATGTTTCTGCGGGTGAGATCCGCAGGAAGCGTGCCGAACTGCAGCATCGTGAGCAGGTTGCCGAAACCGATCTCCTTCGCATAGCGGATGAGCGTCTCGCGCACCGTCTTCGCGCTGCCGCAGACAAACATGCCGAGTTCCACCGCGCGCTTCGCATCCATGGTGCCGGTGATGTCGCCTTTGGCGGCGGCCATGCCCTTCATAGATTCGCGCGAGGTGTAGCCGGGCGGCAGCAGCATCTCCAGCGGCTTCTTGAGGAAGCGATTGCGGAAGTTCTCGAAGTGAATTCCGGCTTCGGCAAGCGCGGACTCGTCGGTGTCACCCACATACACCATGCTCGCCCAGCCGAGTTGCGAGGGCTTCGAGGTGTAGCCGAAACCGAGCGCAGTGTCGCGATAGAGCTGCAGGTATTTCGCCACCGCCTTGATCGGGCTGAAGGTCTGCAGGTAGGTGTACTTGTGGTCCGGCCGGGCGGCGAATTCGATCGTCTCGCGGCTGCCCTGCGAGGGAACCCAGATCGGCGGATGCGGCTGCTGGTAGGGCCGCGGCCAGACGTTCACGTACTCCACATGGTAGTGCTTGCTGTGGAATTCGAACGGACCCGGTTCGGTCCAGGAACGCACGATCAGGTCGTGCGCCTCGTGGAAGCGCTCGTGCGAGAAGGTCGGGTTGGTGCCGAAGATGTGGTATTCCGCGCCGATGCCGCGCACGAAACCCGAGATGAGGCGCCCGCCGGTGATGTTGTCGATCATCGCGTGCTCTTCGGCCACCATCAGCGGGTGCGAGCGCAGCGGCAGGGCCGATCCGAGGATCGCGATCTTGGCCTTCGTCGTGCGGCGCGCTAGTGCCGCGGCGGTGACAATCGGCGAGGGCATCATGCCGTAGGCGGTCTGATGGTGTTCGTTCACGCACAGCCCGTCAAAGCCGAGACTCTCGCCGTATTCGAGCTCGTCGAGATAACGGTTGTAGAGCGCATGCCCCTTTTTCGGGTCGTAGAAGGTGTTGGGCAGCGTGCACCAGGCGGTGGGATAGTCCCGCGTCGCCTCGAGATCGAGGTCGGCGTAGGGCATCAGGTGAAACAGCATGACTTGCAAGATCGACCCTCCTCCGGGAAGCGGCGTACTGCACCACGCGCCCACTCGCGTGTAAAGAATGCGGGATAAGCCGCCCCACGGGATGCCCTCCGATACAATGCCGGACGTTTTCCCGGGAGCAGACCCCATGAAGATCATTCGCCTTGCGCTTGGACTGGTTTCATTCGCCTTTGTCGCGGGCATCGCTTCCGCGCAGACCTGGCCTGCCCGTCCGGTGCGCGTACTGGTGGGCTTTGCCCCGGGCGGCGGCACCGACATCGTGGGGCGTGTGGTGTCACAGAAACTCTCCGAATACTGGGGCCAGGGCGTGACGGTGGAGAACCGCCCCGGCGCCACCGGCGTGATCGCCGCCGACCTCACCGCCAAGGCGCCGGCGGACGGCTACACCCTGATGGTGGGGCATGTGAATTCGCACGCGATCGCGCCCAATCTGATGAAAAAGCTGCCGTACGACGCAATCCGCGATTTCTCGCCGATCACCTATCTCGGCTATGCGCCCAACGTGCTTGTGGTGCATCCCGCCATCCCGGCACGCTCGGTGAAGGAACTCATTGCCGTGCTGAAGGCCAAGCCCGGCACCTACAACTTTGCATCTTCGGGCACCGGCAGCACGCAGCATCTCGCGGGCGAGATGTTCAAGCTGCTCACCGGAACGCAGATGGTGCATGTGCCCTACAAGGGCAGCGGCCAGGCGATCACCGACCTGCTCGCGGGCGTGGTGTCGATGAACTTCGACACCCTGCCCTCGGTGATCGACCATGTGCGCGGCGGGCGGCTGCGTGCGCTGTCGGTCTCCACGCCGCAGCGCCTCGCGGTGCTGCCCGATGTCACCACCTTCACCGAGGAAGGCATCACCGGGTTCGATGTCACCAACTGGTACGGCTTCATGGGCCCGGGCGGCATGCCGCGCGACCTGGTTTCGAAGATCGGCGCCGACATCAACCGCGCGATGCAGGCGCCCGACGTGAAGGCACGGCTTGAGCAGACCGGCACCCAGATCGGCGGCGGCACCCCCGAGCAGTTCGAGGTATTCACCAAAGCCGAGCTCGCGAAGTACGCCAAGCTCGTCAAAGACGCACACATCACCCTCGACTGAAGCCGCACCGGATATCGAACAGGACATGAGACCGCTCTCCGACATCACCGTCGTCACGCTTGAACACGCAATCGCCGCGCCCTTTGCGACGCGGCAGCTCGCCGATCTCGGCGCGCGGGTGATCAAGATCGAACGCCCCGGCGTCGGCGATTTCGCGCGCAGCTACGACGAGCGGGTGCGCGGCCTCGCCTCGCATTTCGTCTGGACCAACCGCTCCAAGGAAAGTCTGACGCTGGATGTGAAGCACCCGGACACGCAGGCATTGTTGAAGCGCCTGATCGTGGAGAAGGCCGACGTGGTTGTGCAGAACCTCGCCCCCGGCGCCGCGGCGCGGCTCGGGCTGTCGTACGAGGCGCTGTCGGCGATCAAACCCGGCATCATCGTCTGCGACATCTCGGGTTACGGCGACGACGGCCCCTACCGCGACAAGAAGGCCTACGACCTGCTCATTCAGAGCGAGGCCGGCTTCGTGTCGGTCACCGGCACGAAGGATGAACCCGCCAAGGCGGGTGCCTCGGTGGCGGACATTTCCGCCGGCATGTACGCCTACAGCAACATCCTCGCGGCGCTGCTGCACCGCGCACAAACGGGAAAGGGTCAACACATCGACATCTCGATGCTGGAGTCGCTTGCCGAGTGGATGGGCTACCCGATGTACTACGCCTTCGAAGGTGCGCCGCCGCCGGCGCGCACCGGCGCGAGCCACGCCACCATCTTTCCCTACGGCCCCTTCCCCTCGGGCGATGGCAAGACCGTGATGCTCGGAGTGCAGAACGAACGCGAATGGGCGGCCTTCTGCGAGAAGGTGCTGCTTCAGCCCGGCCTCGCGACGGACCCGCGATTCTCCAGCACCTCGAAACGCAGCGAGGCGCGCGATGAATTGCGCCGGATCATCGTGGACGAGTTCGCCAAGCTCAGCGCGGAACAGGTGGTGGCACGGCTGGAAGACGCGCAGATCGCCAACGCGCGCGTCAACAACATGCACGAGGTCTGGGCACATCCGCAGTTGAAGGCGCGCGACCGCTGGCGCGAGGTGGATACGCCCGCCGGCCCCATCCCCGCCCTGCTGCCGCCCGGCTCCTGGTCGCTCGGCGAACCGCGCATGGACGCGATTCCGGCCCTCGGGCAGCACACCGAATCCATACTGCGCGAACTCGGGCAGACCGACGCACAAATCGCTGCGCTGCGCGCTGCAAAAGCCATCTGACACATCTGACGCAGGAGCCCTCCATGACGAACCCGCTCCCCATTACCTATCTCTTCGTTCCCGGCCACCGTCCGGACCGATTCGCCAAGGCACTCGCCACCGCTGCCGGCACGGTGATCATCGACCTCGAGGACGCGGTGGCGCCGGAGGACAAGGCGGCGGCGCGCGAGGCGATCCGCGGCTGGTGCGCAAGCGGCACACGTCCGGACAAGCCGGTGATGTTGCGCATCAACGACGAATCCACGCCCTGGCATGAGGATGACATCGCGCTTGCGAAATCCACAGGGCTGACATCGCTGATGCTGCCCAAGTGCGAAAGCGCGGAACAGGTGACGCGGGTGCTGGGCAAGCTCGGCGCCGGCGGCTCGGTGATGGTGCTGGTGGAAACCGCGCGCGGCATCCATGACGTCGAGGCGATTGCGGCGTCCGGCGCCTCGCGCATCGCCTTCGGCACGCTCGACTACGCGGTGGACCTCGATCTCTCGGGCGACGAGCGCGGCCTGGAATACGCTTCGGCGAAGATCGCGCACGCCTCACGCATCGCAGGTATCCCTTCGCCGGTGGCGGGCGTCACGCCCGATATCGCCGCCGACCGCGTGATCGCGGATCTTGCGTTCGCACGCGCCTTCGGTTTCGGCGCAAAGCTCTGCATTCATCCCGCGCAGGTCGAGGCGGTGCGCGGAGCGATGAAGCCAACTGACGAGCAGATTGCCTGGGCAAAGCGCGTGATCGACGCCACCGCGAGCAACGCCGGCGCGGTCAAGGTCGATGGCAAGATGGTGGACAAACCCGTCATCCTCAAGGCCGAGCGTATTCTCGCCGCATCGAATGGATAGCAATCGCGGGCGTAAGTTCATACCGAATCACAAACGGAGCACAAGCACCATGAATGCTACATGCCAAGGCATCACCCGCCGTCTAGTTCACGCGGCCGCCGCGCTTCTGCTCTGCGCAAGTGCCGGCGCTGCGCTCGCGCAGGCCTGGCCTGCCAAGCCGATACGCATCGTGGTCGGCTTCCCGCCGGGCGGCGGCAACGACATCATTGCGCGGCTGGTGGGCATCAAGCTGCAGGAGGCGCTCGGCCAGCCGGTGGTGATCGAGAACCGTCCCGGCGCAAATTCGATCATCGCCGCCGAACTCGTGGCCAAGGCGGCACCCGACGGCTACACCCTGCTGGTGAACGCCACCGGCGGCATGAGCGTAAACCCCGGCCTGTACGCGAAACTGCCCTACGACCCGGTCCGCGATTTCGTGCCGATCAGCCTGATCGGCGAATTCCCGATCATCCTCGCAGTGCACAGCTCGGTGCCCGCGAATACCGCCGCGGAATTCATCGCCTATGCGCGTGCCAACCCGGGCAAGCTGCGCTACAGCGCGGCGTCCACATCATTCCAGCTCGCCACCGAACTCTTCAAGCAGGCGACCGGCACGCAGATCGAGCACATTCCCTACAAGGGCAGCACGCCCGCGGTGAACGCGCTGATCGCGGGCGACGTGCAAATGAGCATGGTGGACACGCCGCAGATCCTGCCGCAGGTGCGCGCGGGCAAGCTGCGCGGACTCGCGGTCGCAACGCCGAAGCGACTGCAATCGGCCCCCGACATTCCGACGCTCACCGAGTCCGCCCTGCCCGGCTTCGAGATCGTGCTCTGGGTGGGCCTGTTCGCACCTGCGGGCACGCCGCAGGAGATCATTGCCAAACTCAGCGCCGAATCGGTGCGCATCGGCGCGATGCCGGACGTGCGCGAGCGCCTGTTCGCCATGGGCGTAATCCCGGTGGGCAGCAGCGCGGAGCAGCTTGCCGAACGCCTGCGCACCGAGATCCCGCGCTACACCGAGGCGATCCGCAAGGGCAACATCCGCGCGGACTGATCCCGAAATCCAACTTTTTTAAAACACACGACACGCCATGCCCTTTGCGACCATCAACGGACTGAAGATCAATTACCTCACCCGAGGCTCCGGCCCGCACCTGCTGATGTTCGCCCCCGGCGGCTTCCGCTCTGTGATCTCGCGCTGGACCTCCGACGGCATGAAGGGGGTGTGGCAGGAGATGAACGCACTTGATGCGCTGGCCGCGCATTTCACCGTGATCGTCTACGACCGTCGAGAGTCGGGGATGTCAGAAGGCAGAATCGAAGCGCTCGACTGGAATGTCTATGCGCACGAGGCGAAGGGCCTGCTCGATCACCTCGGCGTGAAGCAGAGCTACATCCTCGGCGGCTGCATGGGCGCGTCGCTCGCGCTGCGCATGGGCGTGCTGTTCCCCGAGCGCTGCAAGGGCCTTCTGATGCACTGGCCGGTCGGCGGCTACCGCTGGCTGATGCGCGGCAAATCGGATTTCCAGCGGCATATCGACTTCGTGCGCGCCTACGGCCTCGCCGCCGTGGTCGAACGTGCGCCCAAGGGCGAGAACTTCTTCCTCGACCCGGAGATTGGCCCCTGGGGATCGCCCGCGGCGATCTACCCCGCGTTCGCGGAAGTGCTCAAGTGGCAGACGGTCGAGCCGTACCTGGACATCGTCGCGGCGACACGCGATGCGTTCTTCAAGAGCGAATTTCCCTCCGGGGCAACCGGCGATGAAATGCTGAAGATGACCGTGCCCTCGATCGTGATGTCGGGTGCCGATGCCTCGCACCCGATTTCGGCGGCCTGGGCGATCAAGGAACTCGTCCCCAACGTCGAGCTCTGGAACGTATTCCCGCCCGAACAGAACGCGAAGAACCTCCACGAGACGATTGTCGGGTTCATCACCAATCTCGAAGGCGCGACGGCGAAGGCCTGATCGTGCCAGCGCTCTTTTTCAGGACGCGAGCGCCTTTTCCACCTGCGGCCAGAGATCCACTCCCTCGGCCTTCAGCATGTCGCTGAAGCCGATCGGCGCATAGGCCTCGATCGCAGTCGCGAAACTCGGCCGTGCCCGCATGCGCGCGAACCAGGCAGCGACGCGCGGTCGGTGTGGTTCCCAGAAGCGCGCCATGCCGAGACGATCCAGCCGCTCGATGTAGGGGATGAGCGCGATGTCGGCGAGCGTGAACTGTTCGCCGAACAGCCACGGCCCGCGCTCCAGCGCCACCTCCATCTCGCCGATGCTTTTGTCGTAGAGCTTGAGGCCATCGCGGACGAAGCCCGCGTCCAGGCCGCGATGCAGCAGCTCGATCTGGCGCGCCGAGCGCCCCTTGTCGGGCATGCGCTTCAGGCGCTCCTCGATCTGCTCCACCGTCATGCTCTTCTTCAGGTAGGGCATGAAGGCGGCGGCGTGGCTGATGCTGCCGATCGCAAAATGCAGGCCGTCGTCCACCGCCTTCGGCCAGAGCCGCATGCGCGCGATCGCGGCGTGGTCCTTGGGCTTCAAGGGCGGCTCGGGGAACACGTCATCGAGGTATTCGCAGATCAGCGTGGATTCGATGACGATATTGCCGTCGTGGACGATCGCCGGCACGAAGCCCTTGGGATGGATGCGCAGGTACTCGGGCGTCAGCTGCTCGCCGCGTTCCAGATCGACATGGCGGCTTTCCCAGGGAACGTTCTTTTCCGCGAGAACAAGGCGCACCTTCTGCGCGCAGACGGAAATATTGTGGTGATACACGGTGAGCATGACTGCGGCCTCCTGGTGTGTTTCGATACGTTCGGAGTTTCTCCGGATCTCTCTTTACCGCCAAGACGCCAAGAGCGCCAAGTACAGTCTTGTCATTGCGAGAAGCGCAGCGACAAAGCAATCTCGTTGCTCGGCAAGGTGAGATTGCTTCGCTTCGCTCGCAATGACACCAGCCCACGCGTTGCAAGGACTCTTGGCGTCCTTGGCGGTCTTGGCGTCTTGGCGGTTCGAAAGAATCTTGTACGAACGCCCGTCACTCAATCCGCGCTGATATTCGCCGTCTCCACCACCTTCTTCCAGCGGGCCGCTTCCGCACGCGCAAAGGCAGCGAATTCGGTGCGGTTCATTTCGCCCGGCAGCATGCCCATGTCGGAATAGCGCTTGCGGATGCCCGCATCAGAAAGCACCGCTCGCACGTCAGCGTTGATCCGGTCGAGGATGCGCGGGTCGGTGCCTTTCGGTGCGGCCAGCGCCTGCCAGCTGCCGGTGAGCAGTTCCGGAAACCCGGCTTCTGCCGTGGTCGGCACATCCGGCAGCGAGGCCAGGCGCGTGGTCGCAGCGACCGCAAGGGCTTTCACTTTCGCTCCGCGAATCAGCGGCGCGATCGGACCTAGCGTGTAGAAGGCCACCTGGACCTCGTTCTGCTGCAGGGCGAGCACCGCCGGCGGCGAACCGTTGAACGGGATGTGAACCATCTTCACGCCTGCAAGCGCGGAGAAGAATTCGCCCGAGAGTTGCGGCGGCGTGCCCACGCCCGGCGACGGAAAGTTCAGCTTGCCGGGATTTGCCTTGGCGTACGCCGCGAGTTCACGAAGCGAATTCACCGGCAGCCCGGGATTGGCGACCACCACTGTGGGCGAATTGGACAACAGCACGATGAGATCGAACACCGCGAGCGGATCGAAGCTCATCTTCCTGTACAGGTACTGGTTGCTGACGAAGTTGTTGCCACCGGCAAGCAGCAGCGTGTAGCCGTCGGGCGCCGCACGCATCACTTCCGCCGCGCCGATGTTGCCCGAGGCACCCGGCTTGTTCTCGATCACGAAACGCTGGCCGAGCTTTTCCTCGAGCGCGGGAAGTATCGGCCGGAATGAAAGATCCCCCGCGCCGCCGGGCGCATACGGAACGATCAGGCGGATCGGCTTGTTCGGCCAGTCCTGCTGCGCGAATGCGGCGCCGCCAAAAAGAAGCGACGTGGCAAGAGAAAGCGTGGCAAGGCGCCGGATCATTCGCGCTCTCTCAAGGTTCGCCGAAGAATTTCACCGCGTTGTCCCACAGGATCTTGCGCTTCTGCTCTTCGGTAATGTCGGCGCGCTCGATGATTTCCATCGCCGCGCTGTCGCGGCCTTCGCCGTGCGGGAAATCCGAGGAATACAGGAGTTGCCCGTCGCCGAGCAGCGCGAGTTCGTGCGGCATCATCTTGTCGCTGGATTCGACCGCGAGGAAGAAGCGGCCCGATTTCACGATTTCTTCGGGAGTGAGTTTGGGCAGCATCGCCGGATCGGCCATGCGCCGCTTGTTGATCTCCATGTAGTGGCTCATGCGGCCGACCGAATAGAAGATCCACTCGCCGCCGAATTCGAGGAACGCGACCTTCATGTCGGCATAGCGTTCCATCATCCGGTGCCCCACCAGCGCCACGAAGCCGATCTGCGCGGGCATCGCCTTGCCGATCATGTTGGCATCCTGGATCGAATTACAGAGCTGGTCGAAAGGCGGGAAGCTCATCGCCATGTGCACGCACACCGGAATCTTCGAGGCGGCAATCGCGTCCCAGATCGGCCGGAAGGCCGGGTCCGACTGCATGCGCTCGCCGACGGTGCCGAACACCATCACCGTGCCAGCGCCGAGCTTGAGCAATTCGTCCAGCGCTTCCAGCGCGAGCTTCACATCGCGCATCGGCAGGAGGCCCGCCCACTTGAGGCGCTTGGGCGAATGTTTGCATTGCGCCGCCATGTAGCGGTTGTAGCAGCGGAACAGCGCCGCCTCGTAACCGGGATCGGCGGTCATGGTCGCATACAGCGTGCTCGGGAAAAGCATCTGCACTTCAGCGCCCAGCTTATCCATTTCCTTGAGGCGCGCGGTCGGGTCGCCGAGGGTGACGCAACCGATCGACAGGCCTTCGGCATTGAAATCGCCCGCGTTGTCGGGCTTGGCGCCGTACTCCACCATGGTCATGCCCGGGTTGTTCGCCGCGTGCGTGCCCGGCCCGTAGGGATGCGGCTCGATGCGGCCATCCAGCAACCACGCGGTGCGCCAGTGCGCAAGGTCAGCCGAGTCGCCGATCGAGATCGGCCGCGGCCGGCGAAGGTGGTACTCCTTCGGCAGGTCGCGCCACATCTCGGGCGTCATCATCACGTGGGCGTCGGCGTCGTAGATCCTGAATCCGTTCAGCATGGGAACTCTCCGTATGTTCTTGTTGGGTGAACCGCTCAGCCGCCAAGGCCCATGAGCCCGAGCGCCGCGCGCGACAGGGCCGTCTTCGGGTCGGCAAGCTGCTGCAGAATTTCGAAATGGTTGACGCCCTCGCAGGGGCGCGTACTGACGGGCTTGCCCGCCGCCTTCACCGCTGCGGCAAACGCCTGGGGATGGCGCTGGAATTCGGGCGATTCAAGCCCGCCCCAGGACAGGACAATCGGTGCGCGCAGGCGGTCGATATGCAGGATCGCGCTCATGTCGTGCACTTCGGCGTCCGACAGCGTGACGTAGCTGCTACGTGCGGACAGCATCACCGGCCGCATGTCGAACATGCCGCTGATCAGCAGGCCGCTCTTGAGCACATCCGCGGGCAGCCCGTCCTCGGCCCAGTCGCGGGTCATCAGCACGCCCGCGAGATGACCGCCGGATGAATGGCCCGAGAGATGGATCTGGTCCGGATCCCCACCCAATTCCGCCGCGTGCTTGTGCACCCAGCGGATGGCGCCGCGCAACTGCGCCACCATCTGCGGAATACGTACCTTCGGGATCATCGAGAAATTCAGGATCACGCAAATCGCGCCGTGCGAGGTGAAGGTCGGCGCGATGAAGGATTCGTCATCCTTGGAAAGATTGCGCCAGCTGCCGCCGTGCACATGCACATGAATCTTCGCCTTCGCACCCGGCGCAGGATTGGCCGGCGCAAAAATATCGAGCGTCTCGTCGTCGGAGGGGCCGTAGGGCACCGCGTAGCGGTGCGGGTGTTTCGCGCGGATCGTGGCGCTGTCATCGGCGTAGGCGCGGATGATTGCATCCGCATTGGAGGCCCAGTTGCGCTGGTCGTAGGCGCGGTCGAGAGTCTCCTGCGTGTAGTCGAGATATACCTTGGGGGCGCTGTTGCTCATTGAATTTTCCGTGAGTGGAGCGGTTCGCAGCCTGACTTGCCGTCGCCGGCTGCCGTGACCGGACAATCGATTAATTTTAGTCGAATCGATTATGCTGTAATTTACTTGATGGCAAGAAAAGCGTGTCGATCAATACACCGGGTAACGGGGCACATGCAATGAAACAGGCGTCGCAGACACGGGTTCTCGACCTCGCCGAGGCGGGTCAGAACCTCGCCAACTCGATCGCGACCCGGCTTCGCACCGACATCGTCTCCGGGCGCAGGCCGCCGGGCAGCAAGCTGTCCATCGATGAGCTCAAGGGCGATTTCGGCGTGAGCCTGTCGCCGCTGCGCGAGGCGCTCGCCCGGCTTGCGGCCGAAGGCTTCGTCGTGAACGAGGACAAGAAGGGTTTCAAGGTGTCGCCGGTGTCACCCGAGAACCACGAGGAGATCGCCAGGCTGCAGGCGACGCTCGAGCCGATGGCGCTGCGCGAATCGATCCGCATCGGCGATTCGCGCTGGGAGGAATCGGTGATTCTTGCCCACCACCGGCTTACCCGCCACGAACGGCCCGAACGCAAGGACGGGGGCGACGTGGACGAATGGGAGACGCAGCATCGCAGCTTCCATCTGGCGCTGATCGGTGCGTGTGGCATGCCGCTGCTGATGAATTTCTGCGAATCGCTGCAGCATTTCAGCGCCCGTTACCGGCGCCTGTTCCTCGCCCAACAGCCCTTCGACACCAACGTGGGCGATGAACATCAGGCGATTATGAATGCAGCGATCGACCGCAAGGCGGATGTCGCGGCCAAACTGCTGCGCGAACATATCGAGCGAACCGCAAGGAACATTACCGAGGAGCTTGAAGCTCCTCGTGCCTGACGACCAAACCTGCCCGCCCTAGTCGAGCGTCTTGCGATAGACGCCCAAGCCGAGCGAAATAACGACGAGCATGAAGGCGAGGATCGGCCAGATGTTCGGCCAGAGTTCCGCCAGCCCGTTTCCCTTGAGCATGATGCCGCGTACCAGGTGCAGGAAGTGGGTGAGCGGCAGGAGATTGCCGACCCATTGCGCCCACTCCGGCATGCCGCGGAAGGGAAACATGAAGCCCGACAACAGGATCGAGGGCAGGAAAAAGAAAAAGGTCATCTGCATCGCCTGAAGCTGGTTGCGGGCGATCGAGGAAAAGGTGATGCCGAGCGTGAGGTTGGCCGCGATGAACAGCGACACCGAGAGATAGAGCAGCAACACGCTGCCCTGCATCGGCACCTGAAAGATCAGAAATCCGGCCGCGAGCAGCAGCGTCACCTGGATCAGGCCGATGAGAATGTAGGGGACGATCTTGCCGGTCATCACCTCGATCGGCAGCGCCGGGGTCGACAACAGGTTCTCGAAGGTGCCCCGCTCGCGCTCCCGGGTCATCGCAAGCCCGGTCATCAGGATCATGGTCATCGTCAGGATCGTGCCAAGCAGGCCGGGCACGATGTTGTACGAGGTGATGCCCTCCGGGTTGAAGCGGCGGTGTACGCGCACCTCTACCGGATCGGGCACGGGATTCAGCCGTGCGAGCGGCCCGCCGAGATCGCGCGCGAGCGCGGTGCGCATCGTGGGAGCGAGCGATGCGATAGCATTGCCGGTGGCGCTCGGGTCGGTGGCATCCGCCTCCACCAGCAGCACCGGCCGTTCGCCGCGTACCAGCTTGCGGCCGAAATTCTCCGGCACCGTGACTACGAACTGCACCTCGCCCGAGAGCAACAGAGCCTCCGCCTCGGCCTCGGTGGACACCTCGCGCTCGATCCGGAAATAGCCGCTGTTCTTCAGTCCCTGCAGGACGGTCCGCGCGTATTCGCTGCGGTCGGCATCGAGCACCGCCGTCGGCAGCTGCTTCGGGTCGGCGTTGATCGCGAAACCGAACAGGATCAACTGCAGGATCGGGATGCCGACGATCATGCCGAAGGTCAGGCGGTCACGCCGAAGCTGGATGAACTCCTTGATGATGATGCCGGTCCAGCGCGACCAGGAAAGCGCCTGCATCACTGGAAATTGTCCTCGACGCCGCGCATCAGGCCGATGAACACATCCTCGAGCCCCGGTTCCATCGGCTCCCAGCGCTGCGTCGCGCTTCGCCGCCGCGCGGCGAGCGCATCGAGCAGGCCGCGGTCCCGGCCGATGACATGCAGCGCATTGCCGAACGCGGTCACCTGCTCGACTCCGGGCTCGCGAGTCAGTTCCGCGGCGAGTTCCGCGGAAAGACCCGCGAGATCGCCGTCGCTGACCGAGTAGCCGAACAACTGCTGCGACGCCACCACCTCCCGCGCCGTGCCGGAGGCAAGCAGGCGCCCATAGGCAAGGTAGGCGAGTCGATGGCAACGCTCGGCTTCATCCATGTAGTGCGTGGACACAAGCACCGTGATGCCGGTGCCTGCAAGCCGGTGGATCTCGTCCCAGAATTCGCGCCGCGCCTTGGGATCCACGCCGGCGGTGGGTTCATCCAGCAGGAGCAGCTTCGGTTCGTGCAGCATGCAGGCGGCAAGCGACAGCCGCTGCTTCCAGCCGCCCGAGAGCGAACCCGCAAGTTGATCGCTGCGGCTCGCAAGGCCGAGCTTGTCGAGCGCGGCGCCCACCTTCTCGCGACGATTGCGCATGCCGTACATGCGCGCGACGAAATCGAGATTCTCGCGAATGGTAAGGTCGTCCCAGAGCGAGAACTTCTGCGTCATGTAGCCCACTTCGCGCTTGATAGCCGGCGTCTCGCGGATGACGTCGTGACCGAGGCAGCTGCCCTCGCCCGAATCCGGCGTGAGCAGGCCGCAGAGCATGCGTATCGACGTGGTCTTGCCGCTGCCGTTCGGACCGAGGAAGCCGAAGATCTCGCCCGAACGCACCTGCAGCGACAGGTTACGCACGACATGCTTCGTGCCGAAGGACTTGTTCAGCCCGCGAACATCAATCGCGAGACCGGCGATCGCAAGGTCGGCGGCCATCGACTACCGGACCGTAACGTCCAGCGGCTGTCCGGGGCGCAGGCGCACCGCGTCCGCCGCTGACGGCTGCGCCTCGACGAGGTACATCAGCTTCGCACGCTGTTCGCGGCTGTAGATGACGGGCGGCGTGTACTCCGCCTGCCGCGAGATGTAGCTGATATTCGCCGGCACCGGCGCGCTGCAGCCGTCGCAGGCGGCACTGACCGCCTGTCCGATCGCAAGGGCGCCGAGCGCAGTTTCGGGCACATAGAAGCGCACCCGGATGTTCTGCGGCGGCAGAAGGCTCATCACCGGGCTTCCCGCCTGCACCCACTCGCCTTCCGAATAGAAGGTGTCGTGCACCCGCGCCGCGACCGGCGCAGTCATCGCGCGCTGCGACAGGCGCCAGTCACTTTGCGCAAGCACCGCGCGTGCGGCCTCGATATCCGCACGCGCGGAGGCGAGCTCCTTGTCGCGTCCGATTGCGAGGCGCGACAGACGCAGTTGCGCCTCGGTCTCGCTCACCTTTGCGATGTCGCGCTCGTGGTTCGCGCGCGCTGCATCGAGGCTGGCTTTGGAGATGTAGTTTTTTGCGAACAGCGCCTCCTGCTGCGCAAGCTGCTGCTCCGACAGCCTTCGCGATGCGGCCGCCTGTGCCTCCTGCGCGCGGATCGTGTCTACCTCCGGGGCGCGGCGGGCGGCGGCGAGATTGGCGTAGCGCGCATCGGCGCCGCGCACCCGTTCTTCTGCCTCGCGGCGCGCCGCCTTCTCGTTCTCCTGCTCGAGCGCGAACAACGGCGCCCCTGTCGCGACCTCGTCGCCGCGACGCACGTAGCGTTTTTCCAGCTTGCCCGCGGTAGCTGCGGCCACCAGTACGTACTCGCCTTCGGCGTAGCCCTGAAAGCCGCGCTTCGTCTGCTCGCCGCAACCCGCGACGACCGCGAGTATCGCGGCACTGATCATCTTCATGCCGTGTTTCATCGTGCACCCCGCTTCATCTTCCAACCCGCTTCCTTTTTGCCACCGGCGTGCCAAACACCTGCAGCGCCGTAGTCACCGCGAGGCGCGCCTCGCGCCTCGATGAAGCGTCATCGCGCGCCACGTTGAGGATCGCCGCGCCCACAAGCATCATGTGAAGTTCGGCTGCGCGCGAGCCGTCGAGTCCGGCGGATTCGAGCAGGGTCGAAAGCTTCTTGCGCAGCATCGCGATGAACTCGCGCAACCAGCGCTTGGTCGAGGCCTGCTCGTCGGAGGCCACCACCAGCGCAAGCATCAGCCGCGCACGCCGCGGATCGGATACGCCCTCGGCGAGACCGCGCAGCAGTGCTGCCGCTCCGCTGTCCCCTCTTCGTTTTTCCGTCGTGCGTTCGGCGATGCCGGACACCATGACTTCCATCATGTGCTGCACCACCGACTGGAGCAGTTCGGCGCGCGTCGGGAAATAGTAGGTGAGATGGCTCTGGCGCAGGCCGGCCGCGCGCGCGATCTTCGGTTGCGTGAGCGCGGCCACCCCGGACTCGAGCACGAGCTCCAGGGCGGAATCGAGTATTCGCGAACGGACATCCATGAACAGGGCAGATCACCAGAATTTTGGTAATCATACCAAAACCGAAGAACACCGGTTCCGCCTCCTGCGCGAGCCCGACTACTGCTCGGGCTTGATGCCCCGGGACTTCACCAGCTGCCCGTAAAGAACGAGTTCGCGCCGGATCTGTGCCGCGAGTTCCGCGGGTGTGCCACCGACAGACTCCATGCCGAGCGACCCGAGTTTCTCCGCATGGTCAGGAATGCGCACCACCCGCTGCGCCTCGGCGGCGAGCTTCGCCACGACATCGGCCGGCGTGCCCGCGGGCGCGAACAGACCCGTCCAGAGCACCATGTCATAGCCCGGCAGGCCGCCTTCGTCGAGTGTGGGAAGGTCGGGCAACGCTGCGATCCGCCTTCCGGCGGTGACGCCCATCACCCGCAACTTGCCTGCCCGGATATGTGCGACCACCGGGGGCAGGTCCACCATGCTGAGTTCGGTCGTGCCCGAGAGCACCGCGTTGGTGGACTGTGCGCTGCCCTTGAAAGGCACGCTCACCAGGCTCGTCCCCGCCATCTCGTTGAAGAGCTCCCCCGCGAGCACGAACGAGGTCGACCCCGCGCTGTAGTTCACCTTCCCGGGATTCGCTTTCGAAAACGCGATGAGTTCGCGCACGTTCGCCGCGGCGAGCGACGGGTTCGCCACCAGGATCATCGGCGTTCGAACAAGCAGGCTGATCGGCAGGAAGTCGCGTTCGGTGTTGAACGGAAGCTTCGGGTAGAGCACCGGGTTGACCGTCATGCCGCCGGTGGAATTCACCAGCAGCGTGTGACCGTCGGGCGCGCTCTTGGCTACGAGCTCCGCGGCGATGATCGAATTGGCACCGGGGCGGTTTTCCACCACGCCCGGCTGCCCCCAGGCTTCCTGCATCTTCGCCGCAAGCAGGCGGGCGAGGATGTCGTTGGCGCCGCCGGGAGGAAATCCGACCACGATCCGGATCGGCTTGCTCGGGAAGGCTGCGGGCTGCGCGCCGAGCGGCCCCGCCATGAACATCAGACACCCGAGAAGCAGCGCGGTCCGTGCGCGTGAAATGCAGCGAGTCGTGTCCATCCGGCCTCCTCCGTCTGACGCACCCGGCGCGATTCCGCCGACGGCGAGGACCGACCGACGGTGTCGTCAGCCCGCCGGTGAGCCCGCCGCTTCCTTCTTTTTCAGCTGTGCTGCATATTCCACGCCCTTGGCGATTTTGTATACCGTCTCCGAAACCGGCGTGGGCACGCCGAGCGACTTGCCCTTGCGCACCATGTAGCCGGTCAAGGCCTCGATCTCGGTTTCGCGACCGTTGGCCACGTCCACCGCCATCGAGCCGGCATGCTTGGTGAAGGGAATCTCGCCTGCGCGCAGCTTCTTGACCAGGTGCATAGGGTCGTAGGGCAACTTGATGCCCTGCGCCTCCGCCACCGCGATGCCTTCGGCGAACATCGAGTCGATGATTTCCCGCATCTGCGGCACGTCATAGCGCGCACGATTCATGCCGAGCACGATCGCGCCGCACGGGTTCATCACGCAGTTGAATATGAACTTTCCCCAGATCGCACCGCGCGGATCGGCCTCCACCGTGGTGGGCAGGCCGGTCCCGGTCCAGAGGTCGCCCAGCCATTGCACCGACTCGACCGGGCCGCGCGCAGGACCCATGAAGGAACCTTCGCCGTGAATGAAATGATCGATCTTGCCGGGTCCGATGTAACGCCCGGCCTCGAAGGACACGCCGTGGGCGATATCGAAATCGCACAGCGGTTCGAGCGCATCGACATTGCCCATTCCGTTCTGGAAGGTCACCAGCAACGGGCGCCCTTCGAGACACGGTTTGATTCCCGAGAACGCAAGCGCGGTGATCTGCGACTTCACCAGGATAACCACCGCATCAAAACGGCGCCGACCCATCTCCGACGGCGAGGTGAACGCCTCGAGCTTCGCCACCAGATCGGCGGTGCCGCTCAGCGCGAGGCCCTTTTCACGAATTGCCGCCACATGATCGGCATTGGTGTCGAGCACCGTGACATCCGCAAGCTTCGACGCGTACGCGGCATAGATGCCGCCGATCGCACCCGCACCTACTACGAGAATTTTTCGTTTGTTCATGGCTGCCATCCGTTCATATCAGTCGCCTTGCCACAGCGGGAATTCATTTTTACCGCCAAGGCGCCAAGTAAGCCAAGAACGCCAAGAAAAACTGACGAACCCAATCAAAGCCCGCTCGACGCGGGCTTTGCCGGGGTGGGAGGGGTTACGGGGAGGGCGGGCTCTCCCGCCCTCCCTGTTCCGAAGCCTTCCGGTTCTGGTTTTGCTTCTTGGCGCCTTGGCGGTGAAATCAGTGCTTTTAAAGCGGAATGATCTTTACGTGCAGCACCGCCGAGCGGCCGCCGCGGACTTCCTTCAGGCAGCGTGCGATCGCGGCCGGCACGTCGGCGGGATCGTCCACCTTCTCGCCGTAGCCGCCGGCAGACTCGACCACCTTGGCGAAGTCCATGTCGGTGGCGAGATGCGCCTCGTAGTGCTTGTCCTTTTCCGCGATTCCGCCGGGGTACACCCGCAGCGTCGCTTCCTTCACCGCCGCCCAGCCGGTGTTGTCGAGCACGACGGTGAGGATCGGCAGCGAATACTGCTTGGCCGTCGCGTACACCGCCTCGGGCGTGGAGAAATAGAACACGCCGTCACCGATGACCTGCACCACCGTCTTGTCCGGGTTCGCGAGCTTGATGCCCAGGGCCATGCCGCCGGAGAAACCGAGGCCGCCGCCGGCAAGCCCCACGAGCGTGCCGGGCTTGGTGCGCATCACCTGGTTGAACACCGTGGGCAGGTTGCGCACCGCCTCGTTGACCACGATATCGTCCTGCGCGAGCGCCTTGCCCAATTCCGCGCAGACGTACTGGGGATTGATCTTGCCCTTCTCGCCCTTGTCGGAGGCGATCTTCGCCAGGTTCTGCGTGCGTGCCGCGTGTTCCTTCGCGAGTTCTTCCACGCGCTTTGCCGCCGCGTCGCGGAACGCGGGGCTGGCCTTGGCCTTGAGCGCCTCCAGAATCTGCGCGAGCACGCGACAGCTGTCGGCTTCCACACGCAGGTTGCTCGGGAAATTCCACAGCGGGAACGCGCGCTTGACGGTGTCGATGTCGACATGCGCCCACCAGTTCGACGCATTGTCCGGAATGTCCTTCGGAATCCAGGGCACATCCGCGTCGATGATCAGGCCGACGTCCGATTCGGCGACGTACTTGCCCGGCATGAACCCCGCGAAGCAGGGCGAATCGTGGGGAATGTTGAGATACACCGGATTGGACTCGAACACCCGGATGCCGGCAAAGCGCGCAAGCTCATCCAGCACGTTTGCCGCCGCCGGATTGCGACCCGCATAGGAGGTGATGATCGTAGGACTCCGGGCGCCGAGCAGCTTGCCCACGATCGTGTCGATTGTCTCAGCGTCGGCACCGCGCGCCTCGACCGCACCGTAGCGCTCCACCGGGAAGGAACGCACCGCCGCCGCGTCCCAGGTCTGGGTGAGCGTCTCGCGCGGCAGCATCAGGTAGACCGGCCCCTTCGGGTCGCTCTGCATCACGGTGTGCGCACGCCGCAGCACTTCCTTGGAGATAACGCCCGAGGGCAGGGTGTATTCCCACTTCATGTAGGGACGCACCACGCTCGCCTGGTCGAAGGGCTCCTGCACGAAATGGACGTAGCTGTCGCGCGAGCCCTGCAGCTCGCCGCGCGAGGTATAGGGTGCGCGGCCGGCGATCAGCATCACAGGCACGCGGCCACGGTACATGTTGTGCATGGCCATCGCGGAGTTCGCGGTACCGGCATCGACGTGCACCATCACGCCCTGCCCGCGGCCGGTGGCAATCGCATAGCCCGCTGCCATGTGGCAGGCAACATTCTCGTGCGGGCACAGGATCGTCTTCGGATAGGAAAGACCCTCGCGCCTCCAGCGCGCCATCTCCTCGATCAGCGGCGCATGGTCGGTGCCGAGGTTGCAGAACAGGTAGTCGAACCCGATCTCGTTCAGGCCCTCGAGGAAGAAATGCGAGGTGCTGCGTAGCGTCACTTGCGGTGCCTTGTCCATGGTGTCCCTCAGAGGCAGTAGTAGTCCAGCATCGCTGGCATGTAGTCGTTGAGAAGGATGATCTTCTTGCGGCGGATTTTCAGCTCACCCGCCTCGCGCACGAGGTCGTGCTCGTAGCGGCCGTACAGCACCTCGGTCTCGCGCGTCTTGGTGCGGAACTGGTGAACCGTGAAATTCGACAGCACGCGGAGCGCATCGCCGGCATCGACCACCGCGGCGAGCATTACGTTGGTAATCGCATGCTGGGTGCGGGGCATCGGCTTTGACGCGACTGACCGACCGGAACGCACCCGCCAGACACGGTCTTCAAGTCCGCCGCGGCTGGAGTAATAGATCAGCGACAGCTCGCGCCTCGGATTGGAGGTCGGCTCGTGTTCGCTTTTCCATGCGGGCACCCAGAACTCGCTGTTCGGAATGAACAGAGCGAGCCAGCCGTCCCAGTCCTGCGTGTCGAGCGCATAGGCCTCTTTCGAGAGCAGGGCGGACGCATCGAAGAATTCCGCGTTCATCGCGCCCTCCCCTTCGCCTTGCCGCGCGCTTTGGACGGTGCGCTTTTCTTCAGCACCGCCTTCTTCGCCCGCGTCTTATTCACTGCGGCCTTGTTCGCGACGGCCTTTTTCACTGCAGGCTTCGTCGCCCCGGCTTTCTTCGCGGCCTGCTTCCCGATCCCGGCAGGCTTGGCCTTCGCCGCGCCTTCCATGCCCTTTTTTACCAGCCGCATCCATTCGCGGTATCCGGCATGAAATACGGTTTCGTCCTGAATGTCGAAATTGCCCGACATGCTGGTCGCGGGATTCACGCCGAGTTCCTTCGCATAGTCGTCCGCCCCCCGCTGCACCATGCCGATCGCACGCACATACCCCTGCTGCCATTCGATCCGGCGCGCGCGGTAGCCGATCTGGCAGTCCTCGTACGAGGTGGTGTCGTCCGGCGTCGCAAGCCCGGTCGAGTTGAAGAAATCCTCGTACTGGCGGATGCGGAATTCGCGCGCGTCATCCGGCTCGCCCACCGGCGCAAGGCAATAAATCGTCATCTCGGTCTTGTCCACCGACAAGGGCCGGATGACACGGATCTGCAGCGACGCGTTCTCTGCGAACTGCACGTTCGGATAGATGGTGAGATTGCGGGTGGAGAGCATCCACTGCGCTCGCAGCGCACCGACGCGGCCTTTCACCTCGTCGATCATGCTCCAGAGCGGGCGCACTTCCGGCGCGGCATTGCCGCCCCAGACCATTGCGTGGCCGTGCTCGAAGGTGTAGCTGCCGCGAACCACGCCGGGCAGGCGATAGTCGTTGAAGTCCAGCGCCTTGAGGCCGTGTTTGGATTCGCCGCTCTTCCTGCGATTGACGATCTCGATGAAGCTCGGATGCGCGGACGTCAGGTGATAGAGATCGACGCAGTTCTCGATCTGCAGCTTCCAGTTGCCCTTGAAGGTGTAGCGCGACACGCCCGGGATGAGTTCCATGCCCTGCGGGCTCTGGTCCATCACCATGTCGAGGAAGGTGCGCGTCTCGCCGAGGTGTTCTTCCAGCGACGGCACATCGGGATTCAGGCTGCCGAACAGGATGCCCCGGTATTCGCCAAAGCGGCCGAGCGGCATCAGGTTGTGGTCGTCGCGATCGAAGCTCTCGGGGTAGCCCGCCGCCTTGCGGTCCTTGATGTCCACCACCTTGCCGCCCGAGTCGTACGCCCAGCCATGATAGTTGCAAACATGGTATTTCGAATTGCCGCTGTCGGTGTGGCAGAGGATTGCGCCGCGATGGCGGCAGCTGTTGATGAACGCAGCGAGTTCTCCCTTCGCACTGCGCGAGACGATCACCGGCGTCCTGCCGATGTTGGTGGTGAAGAAATCGTTCGGCTTCGGAATTTGCGAAGCCATGCCGAGAAACACCCAGGTGCCCTCGAAGATGTGGCGCATCTCGAGTTCGAAAATCTCCGGGTCGCGAAACAGGTCTCGATGCACGGCAAACTCGCCGCGATCGACCCGGTCGACGACCAGCCGCGAGACATCCTTGAATTGCATGACTTGCTCCTCGAACGTTCCTGCCGGTCCTCTGCAGGAACGCGCGGAAGTGTAATCCCAATCCCCCTGCTTGCGCAGTTAGCGCAGGAGGTTGTCGCCATTCTTTTTGGATATACCTCTATCCCCGCCCCAAACTTCTTGGCATGAGTGGACCCCGCTGCTAACATCCGCCACCTGCTCAGCACCACCCGCGCAAAAAGGAAGCACGCATGCTTACGAAAGACCGTGTGGCGTCGATGATCGAGGAGAGCGACGGCCGCTTCCTCGTCGACCGCGCCGTCTACTGCGATCCCGAGATCTACGAATCGGAGATCGACCAGTTCTTCGAGAACGGCTGGGTGTTCCTCGCCCACGAAGGCCAGATCGCAAAGCCCGGCGACTACTTCTCGACCAAGATGGGCCGGCAGCCGGTGTTCCTAGTGCGAAAGAAGGACGGCGGCATCGGCGGCTACATCAACGCCTGTGCGCACAAGGCCGCATCGCTCGTGCCCTTCGAGTCCGGACGCGCCTCGGCGTTCACCTGCCGCTTTCACGGCTGGGTATTCAACGCCGAGGGCAAGTGCATCAAGATCAAGAATGAAGAGTCCGGCGCCTACGCCGGACTCGAGCCCGGTCAGTCGGTGCGCGACCGCTTTTCGCTCACGCCGATCGCCCGGATCGAGAGCTACCGCGGTTTCATCTGGGGCAGCCTGAATCCGGACGTGCCGGTGCTGAAGGACTGGCTCGGCGGCGCAAGCACCTGGATCGACCTGCTCGTCGATCAGTCCACCGAAGGACTCGAGGTGCTCAAGGGCTCCTCGACCTACGTGATCCAGGGCAACTGGAAGATGCAGGCGGAAAACGGCGTGGACGGCTATCACGTCTCCACCGTGCACCGCGTGTTCGCGAGCACCGTCTCCAACCGCGAGGAACGCGACGGCGTGAAAGGCCTCGGCAAGACCGAGGCAGGCCGCATTGTCGGCGAGGTCAAGACCGCGACCTACGATTTCGGCAACGGGCATCTCGGCATCTGGGCCGAACGTTCGACGCCGGAAGTGCATCCGCTCTGGATGCAGAAGGAGCGCCTCGAGCGCGAGTATTCCCCCGAGCGGGTGAACTGGATGCTCTATCGCGGCAAGAATCTTTTCATTTTCCCGAACGTGCTGATCATGGACAACCCGTCCTCGCAGATCCGCGTGATTCAGCCGGTGGGGCCGGGATCCGCGGAAATCACCGTGCGCTGCGTCGCGCCGATCGGCGAATCGGCCGAAGCCCGACAGGCGCGGATGCGCAAGTTCGAGGACTTCTACCTAACCACCGGCATGGCAACGTCGGATGACCTCGCCGCGCTCGAATCCACCCATGTAGGCGGCTACGGCCGCGCGGCGCGCTGGAACGATCTTGCGCGCGGCGTGACCGAGCACAAGCAGGGAAGCGAGGACAAGGACCTCGAGAGCATCGGCGGCCACCCCGCGACCTTCAACAGCAACTGGGACCACGAGACGCTCTACTACGGCTTTTTCCGTTACTGGCGCGACACGCTGATGAGAGGGGCGAAATGATGGCCACCTCGCTTCGTGATGCCGTCACCGACCTCGTCAACCGCGAGGCGATGCTGATCGACGACAAGCGCTTCGACGAGTGGATCGAGCTCTACGCCGAGGACTGCCTGCTCTGGATGCCCGCCTGGCAAAGCGAGTCGGAAGTCACCGACAACCCGCACGGCGCGCTCAACCTGCTCTACCTCACGCCGCGCACCCGCCTCGAGGATCGCGTGTTTCGCCTCGAAAGCGGCGAGTCGTTCGCATCGACGCCGATGGACAGGACGGTCCATATCGTGAGCAACGTGCAGATACTCGCCGAGCGCGAAAAGGAAGTGGATGTTCGCGCGCACTGGCTCGTGCATTCCTACGGCCTGCACGGCGGCATCACCCGCGGCGGGCGATACGAATACGAGCTGCGCCGCGAGGGCGATGCGCTGAAGATCGCAAAAAAGAAGATCATCATGATCAACGACAAGCTGGTTGGCTCGGTCGACATCTACCACATCTGACAAGGCGCACCCGATGCTCGCACTCTGCAAGCTGGAAGCGAAGGAAGGCGGCATCGGCCTGCGCGAGGTCGACGTGCCGTCGCCGGGCGCGGGCGAAATCCGGCTGAAGATCTCCGCCGCCGGCATCTGCGGCACCGACATGCAGATCTACAAGTGGGCGCCGCGGATCGCGCGACGCATGCGCCTGCCGCTGGTGATGGGCCACGAGGCAAGCGGCGTGGTGGACGCGCTCGGGCCGGGCGTGACCGACGTTTCGATCGGCGACCACGTGAGCCTCGAGAGCCATGTGTTCTGCGGCCACTGCAAGCCCTGCCGCTCTGGCAAGGCGCACCTTTGCACCAACACGACTTACCCCGGCATCGACTTCAATGGCGGCTTCGCCGAATACGCGGTGGTGCCGGCGCGAATCGCCTGGAAAAATCCGGCTCATCTGCCGCATCACATCGCGGCGATGCTCGAGCCCTTCGGCATCGCGGTGCATGCAAGCATGGAAGGCTCGGGCGTGTCCGGGCAGACGGTGCTGGTGAACGGTTGCGGGCCGATCGGGCTGATGAACGTGGCCGCGGCGCGTGCGCTCGGCGCGCGCACCGTGATCGCCTGCGACCCGAACCCGCTGCGCCTTGCCACTGCGTCGACGATGGGTGCGGACCGGGTAGTGAATCCGAAGGACGAAGACATCGTGAAGGTGGTGCGCGACATGACCGCGGGCGACGGCGTCGATGTCGGCATCGAATACTCCGGCACCGAAGCGGGCTTTCGCGCGGTGTTCGAATGCCTCGCCAAGGGCGGCGACTTCCGGCTGGTCGGTGCACCGCCCACGGCCATCCCGGTGGACTTCACCTTCTGGCTGCTCAAATGCCCGCGGATGATCAACATCCACGGCCGGCGCATCTGGGACAGCTGGGTGCAAGCGACGCCCCTGCTCTACTCCGGCAAGGTTGACCTCTCACCGATTGCGAGCCACATCCTTCCGCTGAAGGATGCGGCGAAGGGGTTCGAGCTGATCCTTTCAGGCGAGGCGGTAAAGCCGATTCTGGTGCCATGAAGATTCGCCGAGCCTAACTTGGGGGATTTACAAGGGGGCGTAGCACTCTTGTTCATGCCCACTGCGAGGCAGTCAAACCAATTCTGGTGCCTTGAATCAGGGCGCGTTCAACGCCTTTAGTCGCCGAAAAATACGCATCAGCAGTGGCCAGAAGAGCATCAGGGCACTGAAGCCGAGTATGCCGGCCGCCACCGGCCGGTTCAGAAAAATCATCGGCGAACCTTCGCTGATCGACAGCGCCTGCCGAATCGTCGTTTCCAGCATGTCACCAAGAATCACTCCCAGCACCAGCGGAACCACCGGGATGCCCGCGTGCGCACAGAGCCAACCGAGCAGGCCGGCGCCGAGCGCGACCCAGATTCCCGCCATCGAATTGCCGACCGAGTAACTCCCGACAAGACACAGCATGAGTATCGCCATGCCGAGAATTCTCGGATTCACCCGGGTCAGCATCGCAAGGTAACGCGTGGCGAACAGCAGGACTCCGAGGGTGAATACGTTGATCAGCAACATCGAAAACAGAATTCCGTTGGCGAGTTGCGGCTGCTCCGTGAATAGCGCCGGCCCGGGCACGACCCCGTGCACGATGAACACCCCCATGATCATCGCGGTGATCGCATCGCCCGGGATACCCAGAGTCAGGACCGTCAGCATCGCGCCGCCGCTATTGGAATTGTTCGCCGCTTCGGCCGCGACGATGCCCTCGGGATTGCCCTTGCCGAACGATGCGGGATCGGCGGACGCGCGACGGGCCTCGAAATAGGCAAGCGTGGTGGACAGCGCGGCGCCTACAGCGGGCAGGATGCCTATGCCAACGCCGATGCCGATGGATTTTGACAAGGTGGCGCGGTAGCGAAACGGCTCGAGCATGTGGCGTACTCCTATGCCGGCCCCCGACACGGCATCACCACTCACATTGACCACCGGGCTTCCTATGAGGATCGCCGCCTGCGCAATCCCGAACAAGCCGATCACGAGGGGTGCGAGCGGCAAGCCGCTCAGCAGCGCTGTCATGCCGAAGGTGTAACGCTGGTCGTTGCTGGTCGGATCGATGCCCATCGACGCGATGAACAAACCAAGCCCCACCATCATCGCCGCGGCGAAAAACCGGCCTTCGTAGGCACGAGCCACGCAGATCAGGGCAAGTATGGAGGCGGAGGCATACTCCGCCGCACCAAAACGCGAGGTGAGCCCTGCCAAAGGCGCGGCCGCGAATATCAACACGATCACGCTCGCGATTCCACCGAGGAACGCGGACGAAAACGCGAGCGAGAGCGCACGCTCCGATTCGCCGCGCCGCGCCATAGGATAGCCGTCAAACATGGTCATGATCGACGAGGCTTCTCCCGGCGTCCGGATTAGGATGGACGTGACCGCGCCGCCGTAGAAAGCGCCGCAGTAGATGCCGAGCAACAGGGTGATGCCGGCAAGGGGCGACATGCCGTAGGTCAGCGGCAGCAGGATGGAGATGGCAACACCCGGTCCAATGCCAGGCAGGACGCCCACCACCAGACCCAAAATGCTTCCTGCCGCGAGCGCGAGCAACACTGGCAACTGAACGCCCGCCTGCACCCCGAGGAGAAACTCGTTCATGACGTGCGATGCCCGCGCACTATCCGAGGCCGAGCCAGCCGGGAAGCAAGGGGGATGGAAAGGAGATGTGGATCAGTCGAACAAACACAAGATGACCGACGAGACCCGCACTTGCCGCGGCGATCAGGCACTGCCTTCCGGTAAGACTGATCAGCGCGCCGATGGCGAACCCGAACGCAGCCGTTGCGGCGGTATAACCGATCACGCTCAATGCGAGCGCGTACAGTACAAAAATCAAAAAGCTCGCCAACGCGGGGGGTATCCGCGAGGTTTCGGCATCGACCTCGTCATTGGGCTGCAACGCCCGCCCGGCGAATGCCTGTCCGATGACGATCGCAGCCGATATCGCGCAAAGCCAGAGACCGACGCGCGGAAAAAACGCCGAGGACTCGAAATACGCCTGGCCCGGCCGGTAGTTCGCGATCAGCGAAGGCGAGGCAATCGCGAGCCATGCAGCCCCGGCGCCGATCACGGCCGTTACCGCGATCAGCGTCCTGCGCGCGAATGGCGCGGTCATTGTCAAAAGCCGCTCAGGGCTTCTTGATCAAACCCGCCTTGTCCATGATCGGGCGGAAGACGGCTTCATCCTGCTTGAGTTGCGCGGCATACGCATCCGGCCCCATGTAGCTCGGGATGTTTCCGGTCTTGGTAGCCGTTTCGATGAAGTTCGGGTCCTTCAATGCCGCCGCAAGTGCCTCGCTCAGCTTCTGGATCGCCTCCTTCGGTGTACCCGCCGGCGCAAACAGCCCCGACCAGAGCGAAATCTTCGGCCCGTAGCCGGCCTCGCTCACAGTGGGAACGTCCGGCAATCCCGGGATGCGGTTCGGCGTCATCGCGACGAGCACCCTCACCTGCCCGGATTTGATCTGCGGCTGGAGCATCAGCGCGCCCGCGGTGATCAGGTCCGCGTCGCCGGATTGCAGGTTGGTAAAGTTCGGATTGGGAAAAGGAACGCCCTTGAATGACCAGCCGTCGGCCGCGGCAATCATCTGCACCGCCAGCGTTGGCGCACCCGCCGGGCCGTAGATGCCGATGACCGGCGGCTTCTGCTTGGCGGCGCGCGCGAGTTCTTTAAGATCCTTGT
>CANIEV010000030.1 GCA_947466535.1 Betaproteobacteria bacterium | reverse complement strand
AGATCGCGTCCTGGATGTTGCGGATCACGCCGTAGCCGCCATCGTTCATCAGCACGATGGTGACGTTTGCCTTCTCCTGCACGAGTGACGCGAGTTCGCCGACGTTCACCATCAGGCCGCCGTCGCCTGAGAGGCAGAGCACCTTGCGGTTCGGCGCGCCCTTGGCCGCGCCGAGCGCCATCTGTATGCCCTGGCCGATGCCGCCACCCATCGCGTGCACGCCGTCGCGCGGCCCGAAGAGTTTCAGGGAACGGTTGCCCCAGGTGCTGTTGCTGAGCGTCACGTCGCGCACCCAGATGTAATCGCGGCCCGCGGCGGCCTGCAGTTCGCCCACCATCGACTCGTAGGGTCCGAGGCCCTTGAGCACGATGGCTTCGGCCGCGACTTTCGCCGCCGCGACATCCTTTTGCAGCGCGGGGTCGATTGCGGTCTTGCCCGCAAGGCGCTTTATGAGACCTTCGAGCACCAGCACTGAATCGCCGCAGACAAAGTCGTCGATCGGATAGGGGCCGTCCGCCTGCACCGGGTCGGTATCGACGCGGATCAGCGGCTTCGGAAGTTTCAATTTGTAGGTCAGCGTTTCATTGCTGCGAAGCCGCGAGCCGACCACCAGCAGCGCATCGCAGGTGGCATACAACTCTTCCGCAGGCTTGTGCAGATTGTAGGCACCGAGGCTGGCGGGGTGATCTTCCGGCAGGATGCCGCGGCCCTGCACACTGCTCACGAAACCAAAGCCCATCGCAACCAGTTTTTCCGCCGCCGTACGCGCGGAACGCGCGCCACCGCCCAACCAGATCAGCGGGCGCTTCGCCTTTGCGAGGCGCTCGGCGATGCGGTCGAGATCGGCCTCCGAAGGTTGGTTCACCGCGATCGGCAGCGGATCGAAATCGGCGGGCCACGCGGGCAGGGTGGCGAGTTGCACATCGATCGGAATCTCGACGCTCACCGGGCCCATCGGGGGGGTCATCGCGAGCTGTACCGCCTGCTTGAGCACGGGAAGCGCGTCCTGCGGTGTCCACACGCGAAACGCGCGCTTGGAGACGCCCGACATCATGGTGAGCTGGTCGCGCGCTTCGTGGATATAGCCGAGGTTGCGGTCGAGGTACTGGACCTCGATCTGGCCGGTCAGGTGCAGCACCGGCGTGCCGGCGGTCTGCGCCTCGACCATCGAACCGCAGGCATTGCCCGCGGCGGTACCGGTGCTGGTGATGCCAACGCCGAGGCTGCCGCGCACGCGCGCGTAGGCATCGGCCATGTTGAGCGCGCCCTGTTCGCCGCGCGCCATGACGAAGTCGATTGGCGCGGGCTTGCCACTGGCTGCTTCTTCCGCTGCGCGGCGCCCGAAGGCATCGAGGATCGGCATGTTGTGGATCGAAATCACGCCGAAGGCGGCGGTGACGCCGCAGCGCTCGAGAAAGCGGGCGACGACGTCGCCGACGGTGGGGTTCTGGACGGGGGGCATCGGGTGGGTCTCGTCTCGCTGTAGTTTTGTCTGGTTGCGGTGTCGTGGTACTGCGGGTGCGGTGAAGGGAGTTCCGGCGGCAGTGGTCGTCTCAGGCGATCGCACGCTCGGTGCGTTCCGTGAGCGGGCGCTGTGCCGGGCGGTAGTTGAGGCGCTCGGACAACTCGGCGGCGGCGCCAAGCACCTGGATGACCAGCCTGTCGCGCAGGTCCTGCGGTTCGATACGCGGCTGCAGCACGGTGAGCGAGATCGCGGCGATGACGCGGCCGCTCGCATCGCGTATCGGCGCGGCGATCGCGGAAATACTCGCCTCGAAAAAGGCTTCGCTGATTGCGTATCCGCGCTGCCGGTCTTCGCGCAGCAGACGTGAGAGATCGGCGAGCGTGCGCGGTGTCTGCGGCGAATGCGCGGGCAGGGTGCGCTCGGGAAACAGGCGAGCGAGCTCGTCCTCCGACAGGTCGGTGAGGAACAGCCGGCCGAGGACGGTGGCGTGCGCCGGCATGCGCGTGCCGACATGGATGTTGCTCGAGAAGGCCGAAGGCGCCGACACCCGGAGCGCGATCGCGATCTCGCGCCCGTCGCGGATCGCGATCTGGCAGGGCATGCCGGTGTCGTCGCGAAGTTTCTCGAGGATCGGCCGGCCGAGGTCGGTGACTTCGAGCGAGGCGATGTATTCGAACCCGAGGCGCAGCACCGCCGGCCCGAGGCGATAGATGGTGTCGGTGCGCTCGAGGAAGCCGAGGGACTCCAGCGTCTGGATCAGACGGAACACGGTGGAGCGGGGAATGCCGAGGCGCCGGCTGATTTCCGGTGCGCTGAGTTGCGTCTGGCTGCGGTCGAAGAGTTGCAGCAGTTTCAGGCCGCGGTCGAGTGCGGGCACGTTGTAGCGAGAGGTGTTCATAGCCAGCCGATCTCCCGGGCGAATTCCTCGATCCGGGTGTTTATCTCTCCAGGCGCTTCGACATACGAGGCGTGTCCGGGACCTTCGATGGACACGTAACGTGCTTTCGGGAACGCCGCGGCGATCGCCTTGCATCCGGCTTCGGGTGTGACGGTGTCCCCGGTGGATCCGATCACCAGCGCCGGGCCGGCGTAACGCGCCGCGTCTTCGGCGAGGCGGCCGCTTGCAAGCATGCGGGCAGCCTGCGCGTGTCCGTCCGGGCGCAGTTGCGACATGTTCCAGACCACGAGTCGCCTCGCCTCGTCGCTCGCCGCGGGCGAGACCAGCGCCGCGCCGCGTTTCTCCGCCATGCCGCGCGGGCCGAGGCGATCCATCATTGACAGGCGCGCATCGAGTTTTTCGCGGCGTACTTCCTCGTCGGCGGCGCCGTAGCCGCCTGCCGGGTTCATGAGAATGAGTCCGCCTAGCCGCTGCGGGTGTGCAAGCGCGAAGGCGCCTGCGGTGAGCGCCCCGAGCGAATGCCCTGCGAGAAGAACCCGATCGAGCCCTAGCGCGTCGAGCAGTCCGGTGAGGGCGGACGCATAGTCCGCGGCGACCGGTGCGGATTGCGGCAGTGCCGGGGACATGCCGTAGCCCGGCGCATCCCAGGCGATCACGCGAAGCCGATCCGACAATGTTTCCAATTGGCGAATGAACGAGCCCGAACCCGATCCGATGCCGTGCAGCAACACCAGCGGCCGGCCGCTGCCGGCTTCGCGGTAGGCGGGCAGGCTTGCGTCCACCTGCCTGACCGGGAAGTTCGCCAGTTGTCGTTCGATGGTTTCCATGAGCCTATCTTGCGGAAGTGGTGGTCAAGGATGCGCAGGGCATCGGGCGCGAATCCGAATGCAGAATCACTTCGGCGGACGCTTCACCTTCGTCAGCGGGTGATCCGGCGGATAGGTCGGAGTGGTTGGCCTGGACGAGCCCAGCATCACGCACATCAGCGCGTCTTCGTCGCCGATGTTGACTTCACCGCGGTACACGCCGGGCGGCACCGAGATCAGGTCGCGATCCTTGAGCACGGTCTCGTAGTACTCGCCGTTGAGTTCCGCCATCACCTTTACCGTGCCGCGGAGGACAAAGAAGATTTCCTCCACGTCGGTGTGCAGATGCATCGGGCCTTCGTGGCCGGCGGGGATCACCATCGTGGAAAACGTGAAGTGCTCGGCGGGGACGGTGTTGTTGTCCGAGGACACGCCGGTGCCGCCGGTGCCGACATAGCGCATCTGCGCACGGCCGTATTTCGGGTCGAAGTCGGCCTGGAACTTGAGCGCGTCCCAGTCGTAGCGGCGCGTCTCGCGGCGCGCGATGCGCGTCTCGATCCACTCCTTGAAGCTTGCTCCTGCGGGACGGTCCCAGGACGTTTTTGTCAGGCCTTGCGGCGCGGCTTCACCCATGTTGCTCTCCTTGCGTTGGCTGTTCAGATCAGTTCATCACGAAACCACCGTTGACCGGCAGAAGCTGCCCGGTCACGAAGCCCGCGGCGTCGGACAGGAAAAACATCACCGCGCCGCTCACGTCTTCCGGTTGCTGCGGCCGGTTCATTGCCCGACCCTGTATGTAGAGTTGATGCCGGTCTTCCGGCACATAGGCGGTCGCCTCGACCAGCGTGAGTCCGGGCGCGATCGCGTTGACCGCGATGCCCTCGCCGCCGAGTTCGCGTGACATCGAGCGCGTCATCGCGATCACCGCGCCCTTGCTTGCGACATAGGCCATGATCTTCGGCGCACCCCAGAGCGCGGTGTCGGAGGCGATGTTCACCACCTTGCCGCGGCCGCATTTCGCGAGGTGGGGACGCGCGGCTTTGGTCATGAGCCAGGTGCCGCGCACGTTTACCGTCATCACCCGGTCCCAGATTTCGATCTCCAACTGATCGAGCGTCTTGCCACCCGAATTGGTGATCGCGCCGTTGTTCACCAGGCCGTCTATGCCGCCCATCGCTTTTGCGGCAGCGGCGACACAGGCCTCGATCGAGCCCGGGTTCGCGAGATCCACCGGCACGAAAGTCGCGCCGATCGCATCTGCTGTCTCGCGGCCAAGATCCTCGAGCAGGTCGGAGATCACCACCTTTGCGCCTTCGGCGATCGCGCATTCGGCGAAATTGCGGCCCAATCCCCGGGCTCCTCCGGTGATCAGAATGTGCTTGTCTTTAAGGATCATTCGCTCAGTCTCGCTCGGTGACAACCGTTCAATCAGGCCAATTGCGCTTGCTTGCCCGACTGGGCGGCATCCAGAGCGTCCAGGCTCTCTTTTGCCTTCTGTTCGAGCACCCGGCGAATACGCGCAAGGCCGACATCGTGCTGGTAGAGGAATTCCTGGTTGCGTGCGTCCGGGGCCATGTTCTCGAGCACGATGCGGTCCTGCTCGAGCACGTCCCAGTGCAGACCTTCGAGCCGGTTGCGGTACATGAATTTCCAGGTGTCGCGTGCCCAGCCTTCGACCTTGCGGCAGCGCCAGAAATAGACCTGGCAGTTGTCGGCGTCCACAGGTGTGCAGAAGCCGGCGATGAAGAACTGGCCGCCCGGGCCGAATTTCTTCTGGTAGGGGATGGCAAGCCGCATCCAGTAGCTGCCGGTTTCACCCCATTCGGTCCAGTCGAAATTCACGTCGCGCTGGCCGACCTTCTCGAACATCAGGCCGGTGTCGGTCTTGCGTAGACGCATCTCCGCTTTCTTGTCGCCTTCGGCCATCGAGTGCGACTTCGCGTGCAGATAGGCACCGTGCATCGGGTCCATCACGTTGTCGACCGCGAACTGCCAGTTCGCGTTCCAGTAGCTGGTACAGAGCATCGCCTCCCACTCGGGCGAGGTGAGCTGTTCGGGCAGGGTGAGCGGGGCGGGCTCCCGATTCAGTTCGTCGCCGAACCAGAGGAAAATCGCGTCCTTCACTTCCTTCACCGGGTAGGAGCGCACGCAGTTCTTCTCCTCGAGCGGGCAGTTCTCCACCGCGGGGACGTTCTTGACCGTGCCGGTACCGTCGATTTCGATGCCGTGGTACCAGCAGGCGACGCGGTCGCCGAGGTTCCAGCCAAGCGACATGCGCGCGCCGCGGTGCGGGCAGCGGTCCTCGAGCGCGCGCACCGTGCCGTTCTTGTCGCGCCAGAGCACGATGTTCTCGCCCAGCCGGGTCAGGCCGACCGGCGCATCGAGCACGCGCCAGGAGGGGATGACTGGGTACCAGGCGTTCTTTACGCCGGTCTTGAGGTATTCAGTGATGCGTTCCTTGGTCACGGGCATGTCAGTCTCCTGATTGAAAGGATGGTCGGACGAATGCGTTCACACGGCCGTGTGCTGGGCGCGCGGCATGTAGTGCAGGACTTTCTTCTCGGCGAACACCACCGCGCCGTAGGCGATGATGCCGATGACGGTGAGCATGATGATGGTGACGAACACCATCGCGGTGTTGCCCTGGCCTTCGCCGAAAGTGAGCAGGTAACCGAGGCCGAGATTCCCGCCGACGAGTTCGCCGACCACCACGCCGATCACGGCGAGCGTCGCGCCGATGCGCAGCCCCGAAAACAACGGCGGCAGCGTGGCGGGGTACTCGATGGTACGGAAGATCTGCCAGCGGGTGGCGGAGAAGGAGCGCGCCAGGCTAACCATGTCGGGGTCGACGGTGCGGATCGCGGTGAGCACGTTCACCATCACCGGGAAGAAAACGATCAGGATCGCGACCAGTATCTTCGGATACACGGTGTAGCCCATCCACATCACGAACAGCGGTGCAAAGGCAACCTTCGGCGCGATCTGCAGCGCGAGGATGTAGGGCGAGAGCACGACCTCCGCCTTGGGCGAGATGCCGAGTACGTAGCCGATGATCACGCCGAGCAGCGAGCCGAGGATGAAGCCCACCACGACTTCCAGCGACGTGATGCCGCTGTGCCACATCAGCCGGTCATTGGCGAGCATGCGCAGGAACTCGCTCCACACCTTGGAGGCGGGAGGGAGGATGAAAGGCGGTACTTTCAGCAGGGCGGGCAGCCATTCCCATGCGGCAAGAAACACGAGCAACACGCCGACTGTGGCCGCCATCGCGTTGTTGCTCAGTCCGGGTTTTTCGGCATTGCTCATGGGCGGGCGTCCGATCAGCGTACGAACTGGTTGGTATAGAGTTCCCCGACCGGGACTTCCTTCGGCACGATGCCCTGCGAGACGTAGAACTTCTGCACCGCAGCCAGGCGGTCGGCATCGATAACGCCGGGTGTGCCCGGGCCCTGGTAGGTGAGCTCGTTGTAGGCGCGGAAAACCTCTTCGATGAAGGCTTCGCGGCCCTTGAACGAGGGCGAGCCCGCGATGAAATCGCCGACCGCGCCCTTGGGATCCTTCATCATGTCCGAGAGCCCTGCGAGCGTGGCGCGCACAAGGCGCTGGATCAGGTCGGGGCGCTTCTGGATCATCTCGTCGGAGGCGACGATCGCCTGCGTCATGGTCTTGATGTACTGGTCGGAGGCGTAGGTCTTCACCTTGCCGCCGGCACCGCGCGCGCTGATCGCGAAGTCCACAGGACCTGCGAAGGCCGCTGCCTTGCCGGTGGCGGGCTGCTGCCACACGCCTACCGGGCCGGCGGCCTGGACGTCCACGTCGTTCTTGGTGAGTCCCGCTGTGGCGAGAATGCCGAGCAGCACGAAGTAGGAGGTGTCCTGGTAGGACATCACTGTGATGGTCTTGCCCTTGAGGTCGGCCGGCTGATTGATGCCGAGCCCGTCCATGACATGCAGGTGGTGCAGGGCGCGCGCGCCGATGACCGCCACCGCCTTCACCGGGATGCCCTGTGCGCGCGCAATGATCGGCGTGTCGCCGAGCGCGCCGCCGATCGGGGCGTTGCCCGCGCCGACCTGCTTCGCCACATCGACGCCGCCCTTGCCGACGATGAAGTTCACCTTGAGCTTTTCACGCGCGTAGTAGCCGCGCTGCTGGGCCAGCACCCAGGGGCCGAAGGCGGGCAGTGTCGGCGGCGCGGGAAGCAGGTAGTTCACTTCCTCGACCGGCTGCGCGAACGCGGCCTGCGTTGGCAGGACCGCGGCGATGGCGAGCGCGACGGTGGCGGCAAATCCGGAGGTACTGAATTGCATGTTCGGGCTTCCTGGGAAGAATGCGGCGTTCATGGGGCGACTCCGACTGACTTGGCTGACTGGATTCGGTCGGCGACTTCTGCGTGCAGCGACAGCCACTGCCTGATCGACCCGGGCGGGCGGCGGCCAAGGCCGCATTCGCAGCCGAGGCCGAAATGCTTCGCGTACGGGCGCGCGGCATCGATGCGGCGCATCGCGCCTTCGACGCCGTCGTCCAGATGCAGCAGGCCGAGATAGAGCTCGGTCCGCTTCGGGAGTTCGAGTCTCGCGAGCGGCGCGTAATAGGTGGCGTCGTCGCGGTTCTGCGGCACCGGCAGGTGCAGGAAATCCATTGGGCGATCGAGGCGTTTTGCCACGCCGTTGGCCACCGCCACCAGATTGGTGGTGTCGGCGGGTTCCTTCCAGTGGCGGTTGTTCATGCTGCCGTAGCACAGATGCAGGCCGAGATCGACGTCGGCAGGGACGGCGGCGAGCAGACGTACGAGGCTGTCGATCACGCCGGCTTCCACATCCTCGAACGGCGCGGGATAGACGCGCTCCCACCAGCTCATCTCGGTGGCCACATCCCATTGCAGCGAGAGTTCGGCATGCGGGATGGCGGCGGCGATATGCGCGACTTCATCCAGCATCGCGTGTTCGTAGAGCGAATGCACGTCGCGTTGCCAGGCGTAGCTGATGAAGGAGTACACCGGTGCCCAGGGCGTGGGCAGGGCGACCTGAAAGCGAACGCCCGCGCCGATGTCACCGCGCGATTTCATCTCGCGGAACACCGCGTACGAGGCGATTGCTTCGCGTGCGAAGCCGAGCGGGCCGAACTTTACGTCCGCGATCGCATTGTCCCGGCGCAGCGTGAAGGGAGGGAACAGCTGGTACTCGCGCTCCTTGTTTTCGGAGAGCTGCAGCGCCGGAACCGCGGCAAACGCGGCGCGCTGCCAGGCGATCCAGTTGCTGCGAACGCCGGTCTCTCCATCCGGCAGGCGCCTCGCGCGTGCCCCGAGCTCACGCGAGGCTTCCACGAACACCGCGCGCGCATCGGCCAGCGGCACGCTGCCCACGAGTAGCAGAGATGTGTCGATGTGCGGGGCGGTGGTCACGTGCGCGGTCTTCCTGGGTTCGTACTGCTTACTGTACGAACTGGTTGGTGAAGAGTTCGGCGATCGCGGTTTCCTTCGGCACGATGTTCTGCGAGACGTAGAACTTCTGCACTTTGGCGAGGCGGTCTGCGTCCATCTGGCCGAGCACCTTCTGGCCCTTGTAGGTGTACTCGGTGTAGAGCGCAACGACTTCTTCGAGGAATATGTCCTTGCCCTTGAAGTTGGGCGCGCCCGCGATGTAGTCTGGCACCACACCCTTGCCCTGCTTCAGTACGTCATCCAGCCCGCGCAGCGTTGCCTTCACGAGCTTGCGGATCAGGTCGGGACGTTTCTGGATCATTTCGTCGGAGGCGATGATTGCCTGCGCCATGCTCGGGAAGTAGCTGTCGCCACGGTAGATCTTGATCTTCGCGCCCGCGTCCTTGGCGTTCACCGCCCAGTCCACCGGACCCGCGAAGGCCGCGGCCTTGTTGGCCGCGAACTGCTGCCAGATTCCGGTCGGCCCGGCGGCCTGGATATCCGCATCGCCCTTGCTCAGACCGGCGGAGGCGAGCATGCCGAGGAGCGAGAAGAAGGTGGTGTCCTGATAGGCAAGCACGGTGATCGTCTTGCCCTTGAGATCCTTCGGTCCGGTGAGACCCTGGCCGTCGTGCACCACGAGGTTGGTCATCGAGCCGCCGCCGAGCACCGCCACGGCTTTCACCGGGATGCCCTGCGCGCGCGCGATGATCGGCGTGTCGCCGAGGCCGCCGCCGATGGCGGCATTGCCGGCGCCAACCTGCTTGGCCACGTCAACCCCGCCTTTGCCGACCTGGAAGGTGACCTTCAGGCCTTCCTGCGCGTAATAGCCGCGTTGCTGCGCGAGCACCCAGGGAATGAAGGCGGGGAGGAACGAGGGGGCGGGCAGCAGGTAGTTCACTTCTTCCATCTTCTGCTGCGCCTGCGCCGGTGCGGCGCAGAGCGAAATCGCGGCCGCGGCAACGGCGGCGGCGAGGAAGTTACGGCGCGGGAATCGGTTCATGAAAGCTCCTGGAGAATGATGTGTGTTGTAGTTTCAGATTTCGGTGGCGCTGACGCGGTCACCGACATGCAGCAGTTCCATCAGCCGTGCGACGAATTCGCCGATGCGCGGATGGCGTCTGCGCACCATCGGGTTGTCGCGGTCGGGAAGGTCCACCGGGATGTCGTCGATGATCCGTCCGGGGCGGTTGCTCATGACCAGGATGCGGTCGGAGAGCGCGATCGATTCGATCAGGTCGTGGGTGATGAACAGCGCCGTCTTCTTCGTCTCGGCGAGCATCTGCGCCAGGTCCTGCTGCAGCACCATCTTGGTTTGCGCATCGACGGCGGAAAACGGTTCGTCCATCAGCAGCACCAGCGGTTCCACAGCGAGGGTGCGCGCGAGCGCAGCGCGCTGGCGCATGCCGCCGGAAAGCTGGTGCGGGTAGTGGTTCTCGAAGCCCTTGAGGTGGCACCGATCGAGCAGTCCGAGCGCGGCGGCACGACGGGTGGCGGAGTCGACGCCGCGGATCTCAAGGCCGTATTCCACGTTCTGGCGAATCGTCCGCCAGGGCAGGAGCAGATCCTTCTGCAGCATGAAGGCCACCTGCCGGTTGGGGCCGGTGACCTTTGCGCCGTTGACCAGCACGTCGCCCGAGGTGGGCAGGTACAGGCCCGAGCCCATGTTGAGCAGGGTGGACTTGCCGCATCCGCTCGGGCCGATCAGCGACACCACTTCGCCGTCGCGGATGGAAAGCGTGACGTTGCTGACGGCAGTCACCGGCTCCGCGTCCTTTTGCTGGGGCGGGAAGCGCTTGGTGATGTCCCGGTATTCGATGCGGACGCCGGCGGTACGTGCTTCGGCACTCATCGGGGCGCGCCGCCTACTTCGAACCGAGACGGTGGATTTCCGTCGAGTAGCTTTCTTCGGTCCAGCGCGCGCCGTCGGGGGCGAACATGCCGAGTTCGTTCAGCTTGGCGACGACTTCCGCTAGCGTCTGCGCGCCCGAGTCGAACACCTTCTCCAGCGCGTCGCCGAGCTGATTCTCGAATTCGGTGGGGGGCGCCGAGCGGGTTTGCCAGCGGATGTTCCCGACCTGGCCGGGCCGGTCGATCTCGCCCTTGCCGGCGACGTAGTTGGGCTGCGGCTGGCGCCACGGGCGGAGGTAGGGGTTGTAGTCCATGTGCTTGACTCCTGAATGTTGATCCGGGAATTCAATCCGCTCGGGTGTGGCCGGCGGTACGACACAACTTGAAACCGGGCGGAAGCATTGCCGACGGTCCGCCCCGTCCGTCTGATTTCAACTCAGGCGGGGACTTCCACCAACACGCGACCGCCTTCGACCTTGACCGGGAAGGTGCGCAGGTCGCGACCGCCGGGTTCCTGGGTGCACTTGCCGCTGGTGATGCTGAAGCGCGCGCCGTGCAGCGGGCACTCGACTTCCTCGCCCATCATGAAACCCTGGGACAGCAGCGCGTACGCGTGCGGGCAGACGTCTTCCATTGCGTAATACTTGCTCTGGTACAAGAAGACGCCGATTTCGCGGTCACCGACCTTGGCGGTCAGGGGCATGTCATCCGAAACGTCGTCGCTTGAACCTACGTCGTGCCATTGGCTAGCCATGCAATCTCCTGTGCGTGCTTCGGGGGAGGCCCCGATTCTGTTGGCAAATTGATACTGAGCGTTTATCTAATGAACTGCTTGTTTGCAGGTGAAACGGAGTGTAGCATCGCCGAAAGTGCTGTCAAGCATCTTTTTTGACCCCGCCGATCAACCCCGAAGGAGAGGATTCCGATGGCCAGACTGAGGCATTTCGCGATCGTGGTGCGCGACCTGGAGCGCGCGGCGCAGTTCTACGAGAAGGTGTTCGATCTCAAGCGGGTGGGGCGGGACGACCTGGAAATCGGCTCGGGAATCTATCTGAGCGACGGGGTGGTCAATCTCGCGCTCCTGCATTACAAATCCGCCAAGGCCGCCGGGGTGGAAAGCCTGGATGACCTGATCGGCTCGCATCACTTCGGCTTTCAGGTCGAGGATCTGGCAGAGGCGCAGCGCAAGATCGAGGCGGGCGGCGGAAAGTTCTTCTTCGATCTCGGCAAGACCGACGAAGACATCAACTTCGAGCGCAAGTTCAAGGACCCCGATGGCATCATCTTCGATATATCCAAGCGCGGCTGGCTCGGGGCGCAGGGGTAACGTCAACGACGGGTCATTGCGAGCGCAGCGAAGCAATCTTCAGCATCGTGCCAAGCGGGATTGCTTCGCTGCGCTCGCAATGACGGAAATTGGTTGTCATCGCGAGGAGCACAGCGACGCGGCGATCTCGGGTGCTTTACCTCAGGAGATTGCTTCGCTGCGCTCGCAATGACAGCCGGCACTGCCCTGTTCCTCTGGCAGGCAAGGGGAGTCCGGCAAATGATCAACAGGAGCGAGAAATGATTTTCCCCGATCCCTCACGGATACCGACGCTCTACCACGAGCCGAACCAGATCCAGGACCGCGCGCCGACGGATTATGAAAACCTGCTCGCCGACGCGATCGAGTCGGCGTTTGCGGCCGGCGTGTGGGAACTCGAGCCGCTGATGGCGCGGCTTAACGCTGAGGGCGTGAAGAGGGCGGACGGCACGCCCTGGACCGCGGAATCCTTCGAGGCGGAAATCGCCCGGCTGGCGGAGTGAGCATGGCCGCCAACCCGCAGGTCGTGAGCAGTGCCGCTGTCGCAAACGCAAATGCCGCGACGGAAGACGATATCGAACTCCTGCTCCGGATCGGCCTTCGCAACCGCTGGCATCCGGTGTGTCCCTCGCGCTTCGTGACCGACAAGCCGGTGGGTTTGTACCGTCTGGGCCTGAAGCTCGTGCTCTGGCGCGACTCGGCCGGCACCCTGCATGTGCAGGAGGATCACTGCCCGCATCGGGGTGCGCCGCTGTCGGCGGCACGGCACCTCGGCAACCGTCTTGCCTGCATCTACCACGGGGTGGAAGTCTCGGGCGACGGCACGGTGGTGTCGGTGCCGGGGTCGCCCGGCTGCGCGCTCGAAGGCAAGAAGGCCGTCAAAACCTATCCATCCACCGAACTCAAGGGCGCGGTCTTCATCTATGTCGGCGATGCGCTGCATCCTGACCCGGTGAAGTTCGAGCCGCCGCCGCAACTCGCCTCCGACGAATACGACGCCTTTCTCTGCTACACCGAATGGCGCACGCCCTATCGTTACATGGTGGACAACAACCTCGACCCGATGCACGGCGCCTTTCTGCACAGGCAGTCGCACTCGATGGCGCTGGGCGACATCCAGGCGAAGTTCCGCGTGCGCAAGACCGACACCGGCTTCATCTTCGAGAAGATCACCCAGCGCGACGTGAACTTCGACTGGAGCGAGTGGTGCGACACCGGCGCGATGTACGCGCGGCTGGAGATTCCGTATCCGAAGTCCGGCGGTCCGGGCGGCAATTTCGGCATCATCTTCATGTCGGTGCCGATCGACCCGGTCACCACCGCCTGTTTTTTCTTTCGCAACCGCAAGGTGCAGGGCTGGCAGCGCAACGTCTGGCGCTTCCTCTACCGCAACCGGCTTGAAGCGCGGCACTGGAAGGTGCTGGAGCAGGACAGGGTGGTGGCCGAGGGCATCGAGCCGGATGCCTGCGAGCGCGAATTCCTGTATGACCACGATGTCGGCGTCGCGCGGGTGCGGCGCTGGATGCGCGAGGAGGCGATCGCGCAGCTGAGCGCGCTCAAGGCGGCGGAAAAACCGATGCCCTGGGCGAAAGCGGCGATTTCGGTCTAGGGAAGCTCTGATCAAGTCCCAATTGTGCGACGAATCGAACAGAGCATTCCTCTGGAGTGGTGGATATACAAGGGGGCGTTGCCCCCTTGTTCAGATACTCTCTAGAAGCAAACACACATACACACATACACACGGAGGCGACATGGCCATCAGAAAAATCACCACCCCCGACAACCCGGAACCGCCGGGCGGCATCTTTTCCAATTGCCTTGTGGTCGGGGACCAGATTTTTCTCGCCGGTATGACCGCCGGCGGGAAGGAATTCAATCCTACGGGCGGGGACGACGCCTACGAGCAATGCAAGGCAGCGCTCAACAAGGTCAAGGTGCAACTCGCGGCAGCGGGGGCGACGATGGCGGACGTGGTGAAGATGACTGTCTACATCACCGACATCGCCGTGCGCGCGCCGTTTGGCAAGGCACGTGCCGAATTCTTCCACGAGCCGCTTCCCTGTTCCACGCTGATCATCGTCAAGGGGCTGGTTGATCCGCGGCTGGTGGTGGAGGTGGATTGCACGGCGATCCGCGGCGCGTCAAAGAGCGCTTGATGCGCCGCGTTGCGCGCCTGGCGGCGGGTTTTGTCTTCGCGGCTGCGCTGCCGGTGGCGGCGCAGGACGCCTACCCGACGCGCGCGATCCGCCTGATCGTGCCCTTCACCACCGGTGGAGGCTCGGATCTTGTGGCGCGTTCGATCGGGCAGAAACTGTCCGAGAGCTGGAAGCAGCCGGTGGTGATCGACAACCGGACGGGCGGCAACACCGTGATCGGCGCGGAACTCACCGCGCGCGCAGCCCCCGACGGCCACACGCTGATGCTTACCGTGCACACCACGCTGGTGGTGAATCCCGCGCTGTATCCGAAGCTTCCCTACGATCCGGTGCGCGACTTCACGCCGATCACGCTCACCCACAGCAACCCGATGGTGATCGCGGCGAATCCCCGCGCTCAGGCGAAGAACCTCGCCGAGCTTCTCGCGCAGGCGAAGACCGCCCCCGGAACAATGTTCTACGCGCACGGCGCGATGCCGGCGCAGATCGCGGGCGAAGTGCTGCAGGTGGCTGCAGGCATCCGGCTCACAGGCGTGCCCTACAAGGGCAGCGCGAGCGCGCTCACCGATGTGGTCGGCGGCACCGTGCCGCTGATCATCGATTCGATACAGTCTTCGCTTCCATTCATCCGCAACGGCCAGTTGCGCGCGATCGCAGTCACCGGCGCCCAGCGTGCCGCGGTGCTGCCGCAGGTACCGACGGTGGCGGAGGCAGGCCTGCCGGGCTACGACGTGGCGGTCTGGTCGGCAATCGTTGCGCCCGCCGGCCTGCCGCGCGATCTGCAGATGCGGCTGAGCGTGGAGCTCGCGCGCATTGTGCAACTGCCGGAAATGCGCGAGCGATTCAGCGGCACCGGCGCCAATCTGATCGGCAGCAGCCCGGAGGAACTCGCGCGCGTGATCCGCGAGGATCTGGTGAAGTACGCGCAGATCATCAAGTCGGCGGGAATACGCGTCGAATAGAACCGATGAACATGGAACCAATGAATCCCGTCCGGATGAAACAGCATCTCCTGCCTGCGTGTCTTGCGCTCTTTGCTGCGTTTGGCTCGTTGGTCACTCCCGCTCACTCGCAGACCTTTCCCTCGCGCCCGGTGAAGCTGATCGCGCCGTTTCCGCCGGGCGGCCCGGTGGACACGCTCTCGCGCATAGTGGGCGAGAAGTTCCAGCAGCGCACCGGCCAGCCGGTGGTGGTGGACAACCGCCCGGGCGGGGCGGGCAACATCGGCATCGACATGGTGGCCAAGGCGGCACCCGACGGCTATTCATGGCTGTTTGTGCCGCAGGGAAACATCACCATCAACGCCACGCTGATTCCGAACATGCCCTTCAACTGGGAGCGCGATTTCGCACCGGTGACGCTGATCGCCTACGCGCCCAACATGCTCGCGGTGAATCCGTCAGTGCCGGCGAAGACCACGCAGGAGCTGATCGCCTACGCGAAAGCCAACCCCGGCAAGCTCACCTACGGATCGCCCGGCATCGGCTCGGCGCTGCACCTGATCGGCGAACTCATGCGGCGCGAGGCGGGCATCGACATCGTGCATGTGCCCTACAAGGGCACGACGCAGGCAATGCAGGACCTGATCGGCGGCCAGATCTCGATGATGTTCGGCTCGGTGCCGGTGTTGCTGCCGCAGGTGAAGGCGGGCAAGCTGCGCGGCATCGCGGTGACGACCGCGAAGCGCTCGGAAGCGGTGCCGGAACTGCCGACCCTGATTGAGGGCGGGCTGAAGAATCTCGATATCCCGTCCTGGTACGGCGCGCTGGTGCCCGCAGGCACGCCGCGTGAGACGATTGCGAAAATCCAGTCGGAGATCGCGGCGATTGTTGCGCTGCCCGATGTGCATGCGAAACTGGAAGCGCAGGGCCTGTACGCGGTGGCCAACAAGCCGGAGGAGTTCGCGGCCCAGATTAAGCGCGAGACCGCGGTCTGGGCGAAGGTGATCCGCGAGGCGGGTATCAAGGCGGAGTAGACACTGAAACTGTTCCAGTTCTGAACGAAAATCGACCGTTTTCAGGCGTCGATGCTGGTGTTTTTAAATAAATGTTGGACATTACCTATACAAAGGAGAGGGCGCATGGCGAATCTGGACAACGGGGACAAGAAATTCTTTGACGATCGCGGTTTCGGACTGCGGATCGGCTTCGGTGCCCGACCCGCGCTTTTGATTGTCGATTACGTGAACGCGTTCACCGACGCGAGCCAGCCGCTTGGCTCCAAGCTCGATGCCGAACTGGTGCAGACCAACCGGCTGATCGATGCGGCGCACGCGAAGGACGCGCCGGTGCTGTTTTCCAAGGTGTATTACGACGAGCCGGACCTACGCGACGCCGGCATTTGGGGGCTCAAGCAGAAGGGCATCACCAGCCTGAAGGCGGGCACGCCCGGGGTGGAGATCGATTCGCGCCTGCACCGCGAGCCGCGCGACCCGGTGTTCATGAAGAAATACGCCTCCTGCTTTTTCAGCAGCGATCTGGCGTCGCGCCTGCAGTTCCGCGGTATCGACACGCTGATCATCACCGGTTGCACCACCAGCGGTTGCGTGCGTGCCACGGCGGTGGATGCCTGCCAGCTCGGTTTCCGGCCGATCATCGCGCGCGAGGCGGTGGGCGACCGCTCGAAGGCTGCGCACGAGCAGAGCCTGTTCGACCTGAACGCGAAGTACGCCGATGTGTGCGGCGTGGAGGAGATCCTGCAGTACCTGCATGCGCTCAAGTCCGGCGCGCCAACGGTGAAGGCAGCCTGAGCGGTCTCATCCCGCAAAAAGAAAACGGCGCCGCGGCGCCGTTTTTTTTTTGCGTTGCACACCGCGACTGCGTCAGCCGACGATTTCCCGGAGGGCATCAACGAGGGCGCGGCATTCGTCTTCGGTACCGATGGTGATCCTCAGGAAGCGGTCGATGCGCGGCTTGTTGAAATGGCGAACTATGATCTTTCGTTCGCGAAGCTTCGCCTGCAGCGCGGCGCCTTCGTGCTGTGGATGGCGCGCGAACACGAAGTTCGCGCCCGAGGGCAGGACCTCGAAACCGAGCTTTTCCAGTTCCGGCACCAGCCGCTCGCGGGTGGCAATCACCTTTGCGCAGGTGGACTCGAAATACGCCGTGTCACGGATCGCGGCGACAGCCCCCACAAGCGCAAGCCGGTCGATCGGGTAGGAGTTGAAACAGTCCTTCACCCGGATCAGGGCCTCGATCAGCGACGGGTTGCCGATGGCATAGCCCACCCGCAGGCCGGCGAACGAGCGCGATTTAGACAGCGTGTGGATCACCAGCAACTGCGGGAACTCGCGCACCAGGCCCACCGCCGACTCGGTACCGAAATCCACATAGGCTTCGTCCACGATCACCACTGACCCGCGGTTGGCCTCCAGCAGCCTGCGGATCTCGGGCAGGGGCAGGGCGCAGCCGGTGGGCGCGTTCGGATTGGGCAGCACGATGCCGCCGTTCGGGCGCAGGTAGTCGTTGATGCGGATGCGAAAACTCTCATCCAGTGGCACCAGGGTGCGCTGGATGCCGTACAGGTCGCAGTACACCGGGTAGAAGCTGTAGGTGATGTCCGGAAACAGGATCGGCTGCGGGTGCTGGAGCAGACCGAAGAAGGCGTGGGCGAGAACCTCGTCCGAGCCGTTGCCGACGAACACCTCGGCGGGTGACACTCCGTAGTTCTCGGCGATCGCAGTCTTGAGCGCGCTGCTGTCGGGATCGGGATAAAGCCGAAGTCCCGAGGCCGTGGCCTCGCGGATTGCCTCAAGCGCCCGCGGCGAGGGCGGGTAGGGATTCTCGTTGGTGTTGAGCTTGATCAGGTCGGCAACCTTCGGCTGCTCGCCCGGCACATAGGGCGAGAGGCCGGCGATCACCGGGCTCCATAGAGGGTTGTCTTTGGTGGTCATGTGCTGCAGGCGTGTGAGGAACGGTATCAAGGGTGCTGCGTCGCAGGGGATACGGCGATTCTGCCTGATCCGGCGGCGTCGGGCGCACGGCGAATGTGCGCCAGGAAAAATTGTCCGGCGGTCTAATGACCGCCAGGTTGCCCAGGCTTTTCCATTCCGATCAGGTGCAGCGAGTCCTGCTTTCGCTGGTTGGCGCGGTGTTTCAGAATCACCAGGAACATGGTCGAGGACACGAACAGGCCGAACATGAGGATGATCCAGTGGATGCCCACGTCAGCGCGAATCATGCTGGCGTAGAGCGCAAGCATGATCAGGATGGACAGGTTCTCGTTGAAGTTCTGCACCGCGATCGAATGCCCGGCCGACAGCAGCACATGGCCGCGATGCTGCAGCAGCGCGTTCATCGGCACCACGAAATAGCCCGCCATGCCGCCGACCACAATCAGCAGCGCGAACACCAGCGGCATCCAGGTGACGAAGATGAGCGAGATCACCACCGCGCCCATGGTGACGCCGAAGGGCAGCACGGTGAGGGACTTTTTCAGCGGCACGAACTTCGCGGCGAGCACCGCGCCCATGGCAATGCCAAGCGCGGTGACGCCCTGCAGCACCGCGCCGCGATCCAGCGGCAGGCCGAGGTGGACTTCCGCCCACTTGAGCACGATGAACTGCAGCGTCGCACCCGCGCCCCAGAAGAGCGTGGTCACGGCAAGCGAGATCTGGCCGAGCTTGTCCTTCCAGAGCGTGGTCATGCAAAACAAGAAGTCGCGCACCACGACCACCGGGTTGCTGTCGTGTTTCTCGTAGCGCGCGCCGGTGTCGGGGATGAACAGGTTGAAGCCTGCCGCGACGATGTAGAAGAAGGCGATGACGATGATCGCCGCTTCGGCCGGCGTATCGACGTCGGATTCGAAGCTCGGGATGTCGATCGAGAGCAGCATCGCCGATATCTTGGGGCTGATCAGCGCGCCGCCGACCACGGTGCCGACGATGATCGATGCCACGGTGAGGCCTTCGATCCAGCCGTTGGCGATCACCAGTTGATGCGGCGGCAGCAGTTCGGTGAGGATGCCGTACTTGGCGGGCGAGTAGGCGGCGGCGCCCAGGCCCACCACCGCGTAGGCGAACAGCACCGAGACATACGGCGCCACGCCCGGCACCTGCAGATACTCGTAGAAGAACATCATCACGCAACCGGATATCTTGATCAGGTTGGTGATGAACATCACCTTGCCCTTGGGCATCGAGTCGGCGAATGCGCCTACGAATGCGGCAAGGGCCACATAGGACACGGTGAAGAAGAACTTCAGCAGCGGCGTCATCCACGCCGGGCCCTTCAGCTCGAACATCAGCGCGATAGCGGCGATCAGCAGTGCGTTGTCGGCGAGCGAGCTGAAAAACTGCGCCGCCATGATGGTGTAGAAACCGCGTTTCATTACTGGATAGCCCTGCTGCGCAAATGGAGGCGGATTTATACCATGTTCAATGGACGTCCAATACCATTGGATTTGTTGCGGATTGCGCCATTTTGCATGCCGATTGTGGTTGAATACCGGCCCAATACCGCCTTGTGCGCGAGGTTTTTCCGGCGCGTGTATTCATCCTCCGGTCATTCCGGTTTTGGCCGGTTCCAAGTACGCAACAACCGTGACCGGCGGTAGCCGCAATCCAAGGACACTGCGACACATTCGCCCATGAGACCCATCCGGGCAACGATCGATCTCGCCGCCGTGCGAGCCAACCTGGCGGTGGTCCGTGCACGCGCGCCAGGGGCGCGCGTCTGGGCGGTGTGCAAGGCCAATGCCTACGGACACGGGCTTGCGAGGTTTGTGCCTGTGATTTTAACGGCTGACGGCCTTGCACTGCTCGAAATCGAATCGGCGATTGCGCTGCGACAGGCGGGCAACACGCAGCCGATCCTGATGCTCGAAGGCGCGTTCGACGCGCCCGAACTCGCGGATTGCGCAAAGTACAACCTTTCGCTTGTCGTCCACAGCCACGAGCAGGTGCGCATGATCGTGTCCGCTCGTCCGGCGAAGCCGCTGTCGGTGTTTCTCAAGTTCAACTCCGGCATGAACCGGCTGGGTTTCCACGCCGCCGGGCTGCGCGCCGCGGTGTCGACACTGCAGGGGCACGCGAATATCGCCTCGCTTGCGCTGATGACGCACTTCGCGGATGCCGACGGCGAGCCGGGCGTGGCCGATGCGTTCGCGCGCTTCAACGCCGCATCGGCCGGCATGAACCTGCGCGCGACGCTTGCGAATTCCGCCGCGATCCTGCGCTATCCCCAGACGCATCGCGAATGGGTGCGGCCGGGGATCATGCTCTACGGTTGTTCGCCGCTGCCCGACCAAACCGCGGAGTCGATCGGGCTTCAGCCCGTGATGACGTTGAAGAGCCGCCTGATCGCGGTGCGCGATCTTGCGGCGGGGGATCGCGTCGGCTACGGCGGCACGTTCGCAGCGGAGCGTCCGATGCGCGTGGGCGTGGTGGCCTGCGGCTACGCGGACGGCTATCCGCGCCACGCGCCCGGCACGCGCGAGCACGGCACGCCGGTGCTTATCGATGGCGTGCGCACGCGCACCGTGGGGCGGGTGTCGATGGACATGCTGATCGTCGATCTTGCGCCTGTGCCCGCGGCGAACGTGGGCAGCGAGGTGACGCTCTGGGGCGAGGGCTTGTCCGCGGATGAAGTCGCGACCGCGGCAGGCACGGTGAGCTATGAGCTGCTGTGCGCGCTTGCGGCGCGGGTGCCGGTGGATGTGATCGACGGCAACAGCACATAAACGGAGAAGGCATTGGCAAAAGCGAAGTCGGTCTACACCTGTACCGAGTGCGGCGGGAACACCTCCAAGTGGCAGGGCCAGTGCCCGAGCTGCGGGGTGTGGAACACCCTGGTCGAGACGGTGGCGGAAGGCCCGACGCGCAACCGCTTCTCGAGTCTCGCCAAGACCTCCTCGCGGCTGAAGCTCTCGGATGTCAGCGCGAAGAATGCGCCGCGGATCGACACCGGCATTCCGGAATTCGACCGGGTGCTTGGCGGCGGGCTGGTGGCGGGGCAGGTGGTGCTGATCGGCGGCGATCCCGGCGTGGGCAAATCGACCCTGCTCCTGCAGGCGCTGGCGCAACTCGGGCAGAAGGTTCCCGCGTTGTATGTGAGCGGCGAGGAATCCGCCGAGCAGGTGGCGCTGCGCGCGCAGCGGCTGTCGCTCGATTCGAGCTCGATCGAGCTGCTGGCGGAGATCCAGCTCGAACGCATCCTCGCTGCGCTCGATGAAGCCAAGCCCGACGTGGCGGTGATCGACTCGATCCAGACGCTGTATTCCGAGGGCCTGAGTTCGGCACCGGGGTCGGTGGCGCAGGTACGCGAATGCGTGGCGCAGCTCACCCGCTTCGCCAAGGAGCGCGGCACGGTGGTGATCCTCGTGGGCCACGTCACCAAGGAAGGCGCGCTCGCCGGGCCGCGGGTGGTGGAGCACATCGTCGACACCGTGCTGTATTTCGAAGGCGACACGCACTCCAGTCATCGGCTGGTGCGCGCGTTCAAGAACCGCTTTGGCGCGGTCAACGAGCTTGGCGTGTTCGCGATGACCGACCGGGGCCTGCGCGGCGTGGCGAATCCGTCGGCGTTGTTCCTGTCGGGTCACGCGGCGGACGTGTCGGGCGCCTGCATACTTGTTACGCAGGAAGGCACGCGACCGCTGCTGGTGGAAATCCAGGCGCTGGTGGACAGTTCGCACGCGCCAAACCCGCGGCGTCTGACCGTGGGCCTTGAGCAGAACCGGCTGGCGATGCTGCTCGCGGTGCTGCACCGGCATGCGGGCATCGCCTGCTACGACCAGGACGTGTTCGTGAACGCGGTGGGCGGGGTGCGGATCAGTGAGCCGGCGGCGGATCTTGCGGTGCTGCTTGCGATCGTCTCGTCGCTCACCGACCGTGCGCTGCCGGGCAAGCTCGCGGTGTTCGGCGAGGTGGGGCTGGCGGGCGAGATCCGTCCCGCGCCGCGCGGGCAGGAGCGGCTGCGCGAGGCGGCAAAGCTCGGGTTCACGCAGGCGATCATTCCCACCGCCAACCGGCCGAAGCAGCCGATCGAGGGGCTGGAGATCATCGCGGTGGATCGCGTTTCGGACGCGGTGTCGAGGTGCCGTTCGCTCTGATTCCCCGGCAGTCCCAACCGTCAATTGCTCACTTTTCAGTTTTCAGGTCAAGCAGAGGTGCGTGAAAACGGTCAAATCGATTGCTAAAGTTGGCAATTCACCCGTGACAGGCGTGGACGCGGGTCAATTGCAGGCCTGCGCTGCAGCGATGCCGCTTCGCACCGCGGCCTCGAGCGTGCCGGGGTAGTCGCTTGCGACATAGTCGCCGGCGAGCAGCAGGCCGGGCAACGGCGTGTCGCGGCCGGGTCGCGCGAGTCCCGGTGTGCAGGAGAAGGTGGCGCGGCGTTCGGTGATCACCTGGAACATCCGGTGCGCGGGCAGCGTGCCGAGTGCGCCTTCGAGTTCATGATGGATGCGCGCGGCAAGAGCGTCGCGTGCGAGTTCTTCATGGACGCCCGAGGCGCTGATCACCGCGGCAAGCAGGCCTTTCGGTCCGCCGAGTTGTCCGCGGTCGAACACCCACTGCACGATTCCGCCGCAGAAGCCTAGCATCGGCGAGGCCAGGGTGACGTGCTGCGGGTACTGCAGGTAGCAGGTGACAATCGGTTCATAGGCAAGCGCGTCGATCGCGGCGCGGGTGACGGAGAGCGCGGGGAAATCGGCGAGGAGCGCGCTTGCGTGCTGCGGCCCGACCGCGACGACGACATGATCGAAGCGTTCCTCGACCTCGTCGAGCAGGAAGCCCAGATCGTCGCGGCCGATCCGGCGTATCGCCGCTCCGGTGCGCACCTCGCCGCCCTGGCCGTGGATGAAGGCGATGGCGGGTTCGGGCAGGAGTCGGCCGAGATCGACGCGCGGCACCAGCAGGTCGCTGTTCTCGCGGCGTCCGGTGAGGCCGTCGCGCAATACGTTGGCAAAGACCTGCGCCGACGCGTGCGCGATCGGGGTGTTGAGCGCCGAGACGCAGAGCGGCTCCCAGAGATGCGCGAGAACGCTGCCGCGCTGGCCTTGCTCGTCGAGGAACTGCCGCACGCTTCGATCCGGCTGCACGCGAAATCCGGCGGCTTCCAGCCTTCGCATGAAGCGCATCGCAGCGACTGCCTGCCCGAGCGGCAGGCCCTCGGCGAACAGCATCGCCGCGGCGAGGTTGAGCGGAAACGGCAGGCGCGGCGTGCGCATATGAAAACCGTCGGCATAGCGCATTTCGAGCGGCAGGCGAAGCAGCAGGCGTTCGGGGTCGGCGCCGACCGTGCGCATCATCGCGAGCGTCTCGCGGTAGGCGCCGATCAGGATGTGCTGGCCGTTGTCGAGCGCGATGTCGTCGATGTCAACCCTGCGGGCGCGGCCGCCGAGCGTGCGTGCGGCTTCGAACAGCGTGACCTTGCGGCCGCGTTTGGCGAGTGTGACCGCCGCGGACAGCCCCGCCCAACCGCCGCCGATGACGGCGACCCGCGCGCTTACGCGGTCATCCATGTGCGCCACGCGATCCAGAGCTTGCGCATCGGGGTCAGCGCGGTTCGCTGCGAGAGCACCCGGAATCCGTCGCGACGGATTTCGCCAAGGAGCGTGCGGTAGATGCCGGCCATCATCAGACCCGGTCGCTGCGCACGGCGGTCTTCTTCCGGGAGGAGCGCCATCGCTTCGTCGTAGATGCGCTCCGCGCGATCGGCTTCGAACGCCATCAGCCGGCGAAACCCCTCGGTGTAATTCGCGCCGAGGATGTCGGCGGCGGGCACCTCGAATGTCCGAAGGTCTTCCACCGGCAGGTAGATGCGGTTCATGCGCGCGTCCTCGCCGACATCGCGGATGATGTTGGTGAGCTGGAACGCGAGGCCGAGCTTTTCCGCGTATTCAAGCGTCTGCGGATTGCGAAAGCCGAAGATGCGCGCCGCGAGCAGGCCCACCACGCCGGCGACGCGATGGCAGTACAGCTGCAACTCGGCAAAGCTGTCGTAGCGCGCCCGATCGAGGTCCATCTCCATGCCGTCGATGATCTCGAGTAGATCCGACTGCTTGAGGTGATAGCGGCCCACCGCGGCGAGCAGTGCCTGGGTGACCGGGTGTCCGGGGCTGCCGGCATAGAGGCGGGCGACTTCCTCTCGCCACCAGCCGATGCGCGCAAGCGCCACCGCCGGGTCGCTTGGTTCGTCCACCGCGTCGTCCACTTCGCGGCAGAAGGCGTAGAGCGCGGTGATCGCCTGCCGGCGTTCGGGCGGAAGGAATCGAAACGAGTAATAGAAGCTCGACCCGCTTTGCGCGGCTTTTTGCTGGCAGTACTGGTCGGGGCTCAAGCTCGCACCGCCCGAAGCAGCATCAGCGGCCAGTCGAGCGGCTTCAGCGTGGGGCGATGGCGAAACACGTCGCCGTCCACGTGTTCGAGCTTTTCGAGTATCCGCAATCCGCCCTGCACGATCATCCGTAATTCCAGCCCTATGCGCCCCGGAAGGCGTCGTGCCAGCGGGGCGCCGGATAGTAGCATCGCGCGGGCGCGATCGATCTGGAAGCGCATCAGCGGCTTGAATCCGCCGCCGCTGTCGCGTGCGTTCAATTGCGCTTCGGTGACGCCGTGCCGCGCCATTTCGTCCTGCGGGAGATAGATGCGGTCTTTGGCGAAGTCGATTTCCACGTCCTGCCAGAAGTTGATGAGCTGCAGCGCGGAGCAGATCGAATCCGACCAGGCGATATAGGTGCTCGCGTCGGGGCCGGGCACTGCTTCATACAAATGCAGCATCAGTCGGCCGACCGGGTCGGCTGAGCGGCGGCAATAGTCGAGCACCTGGTCAAAATCCGCATAGCGCGCCTTGACCACATCCTGCGAAAACGCATCAAGCAGGTCGTAAAACGGTTGAAACGGCAGCTTCCGGATCCGGATGACTTCGCCGAGATCGTCGAAAAGCGGGGTTTTCGGCGTAATGCCTGCCTCAAGTCGGCGCAATTCCTGCCGATAACCGTCGAGCAGGGCAAGTCGTTCCGGTGCAGGGAGATCGCCTTCGTCGGCGAAATCATCGGCGGTACGGGCATAGCGGTAGATCACCGCGACCGGCTGGCGCAGATGCGGCGGCAGCAGCACCGACGCGACCGGGAAATTTTCGTAATGACCGACCGACATTCCTTGAAAATTCAAGCAGTTTCGATGACTTGGGCTGACAGTATAGGGGGCTTTGAGGTAGAATAATCGTTTGTCGTAATGCGGCTGACGCGGACGTTGTTCCAGAACGCGAGGGCCAGCTGCAGGCCGGTCGTGCCGATTCGGCGGCCTTGGTTGAGGCGGGCGCAAGTCCGCGGACGCGAAGGTGGCGGGCGAGGGTGGCGGAATTGGTAGACGCACTGGATTTAGGTTCCAGCGCCGCAAGGCGTGGGGGTTCGAGTCCCTTCCTTCGCACCAGACACGCCGGACGCGCATCGACCGAGTACAGCATCGACCGATTTCAGACTTCCCGATCGCCGCGGTTTTGCGATTTTCCCCAACCATTCAGCCGACGACTCCTATCCATCCATGCAGACCCAAATCGAAACGATCAGCTCGCTCGAACGCCGGCTGACCTTGTCCCTGCCCTCCGACTCGATAGAGAAGGAGGTCTCCGACCGCCTGAAGCAGCTCACCCGCACGGTGAAAATGCACGGCTTCCGTCCCGGCAAGGTGCCGCTCAAGCTGGTGCAGCAGCAATACGGTCCGCAGGTCCGCTCGGAAGTGATCGGCGATGCGGTGCAAAAGGGCTTCGACCAGGCGGTGCAGGAGAACAAGCTGCGCGTGGCGGGGTATCCGCGCATCGAGCCGAAGGATGAGGCGGACAAATCGCAGATAGCCTTTGCGGCAACGTTCGAGATCTATCCCGAAATCAAGCTGGGTGATGTGTCGGGCTCGAAGATCGAGCGCCTCGCGCTCATCGTGGCTGATGCCGATGTCGACAAGACGATCGAGATCCTGCGCAAGCAGCGCGTCACTTGGGCTGCTGTCGACCGCGCCGCCGCCGAGGGCGATCGCGTGACGGTTGATTTCACCGGCAAACTCGATGGCGTGGAGTTCGCCGGCGGCAAGGGCCAGATGCCGATCGTTCTCGGTGAAGGCCGCATGCTTCCCGATTTCGAAAAAGGCATCTCGGGGATGAAGACGGGCGAATCGCGCACCTTCGATGTGAAGTTCCCGGATGACTACTCGGCCGAGAACCTCAAGGGCAAGACCGCGCAGTTCGATGCCACCGCCACCGCGGTCGAGGTGCCGGTGCTGCCTGAGATCGATGGCGAATTCGCCAAGTCGCTCGGAGTCGCCGACGGTGACACCGACAAGATGCGCACCGAAGTGCGCGGAAACGTCGAGCGCGAAGTCGCCAAGCGCATCGAGGCTGACCTCAAGAACAAGGTGATGCAGGCGCTGACCGACAGCACGCCGATCGAGCTGCCCAAGTCGCTCGTGGACATGGAAATCGAGCGCATGGTGCAGTCGATGCGCGCCGACTTCGAGGCCCGCGGCATGAAGATGGACCAGCTGCCTATCAACCCGCAGATGTTTGAAGAACAGGGCAGGCGCCGCGTGTCCCTCGGCCTGATCATCGGCGAGCTGGTGAAGGTCAAGGAACTCAAGCCGAAACCGGACCTCGTGAAGAAGCAAATCGAGGACTACGCGCAAAGCTATGAGCACCCGGCCGAGGTCGTAAAATGGATATACTCGGATCCACAGAGGTACTCCGAGTTTGAAGCGCTTGCGCTCGAAGCCAGCGTGGTCAAGTGGGTGATAGACAACGCGAAGGTGGAAGACAAGCCGATCGGATTCGACGAGTTGATGGCCAAGGCGGGTTAAAGAGGGCATGAGCGACATGGATTGGACTTCGACAACACGCAACGGAATCGACGCCGGACGTTCGGACCCGCAGGGGCTGGGTATGGTCCCGATGGTGATCGAGCAAAGCGGTCGCGGCGAACGGGCCTACGACATCTACTCTCGCCTGCTCAAGGAGCGGGTCGTGTTCCTCGTCGGTCCGGTCAACGAGATCTCCGCCAATCTGATCGTCGCGCAGCTGCTTTTCCTCGAGTCCGAGAATCCGGACAAGGACATCTTCTTCTACATCAACTCGCCCGGCGGTTCCGTTTCCGCCGGACTGGGCATCTACGACACGATGCAGTTCATCAAGCCGGATGTCTCCACGCTATGCGTCGGACAGGCGGCGAGCATGGGCGCATTGCTGATGTGCGCGGGAGCCAAGGGCAAGCGTTTTGCTCTTCCGAATTCGCGCATCATGATCCATCAGCCGATGGGCGGATTTCAGGGGCAGGCCTCGGACATCGAGATCCACGCCAAGGAAATTCTATACCTGCGGCAGCGCCTGAACGAAATCATGGCCAAGCACACCGGGCAGGACATCGAGAAGGTGGGACGCGACACCGACAGGGATAATTTCCTGTCCGCGGAAGAATCCGTGGCGTATGGTCTGCTCGACAAGGTGCTGAGTTCGCGCGCCGAGGCCGCTGCGGCCGCGTCGGGCGGATGAGCGGAACAGGTTCTCGGCGTACAAGAATCGAATACGACCCAGGAAGCAGGGTGACCAGGAGACCGGAATGACCGAAAAAACGGGCAGTGAAAAGCTTCTTTACTGCTCCTTCTGCGGCAAGAGCCAGCACGAGGTCCGCAAGCTGATAGCGGGTCCCTCGGTCTTCATCTGCGACGAGTGCATAGAACTCTGCAACGACATCATTCGCGAGGAAAACGCGGCTGACAAGGGCGGAAAGACCGTCAAGTCCGATCTGCCGACACCGCGTGAGATCTGCAAGATCCTCGACGAGTACGTGATCGGGCAGGAAAACGCCAAGAAGATTCTTTCGGTCGCGGTCTACAACCACTACAAGCGGCTCAAGCACCTGTCCAAGAGTGACGAGGTCGAGCTTGCGAAGTCCAACATCCTGCTTGTCGGCCCGACCGGTTCGGGAAAGACGCTGCTTGCGCAGACGCTTGCGCGGCTGCTGAACGTCCCGTTCGTGATCGCGGATGCGACCACGCTGACCGAAGCCGGCTATGTTGGCGAGGATGTCGAGAACATCATCCAGAAACTGCTGCAGAACTGCGACTACGATGTGGACAAGGCCAAGCGCGGCATCGTCTACATCGACGAGATCGACAAGATCTCGCGCAAGTCGGACAACCCGTCGATCACCCGCGATGTCTCGGGCGAGGGCGTGCAGCAGGCGCTGCTGAAGCTTATCGAGGGAACCACGGCGTCGGTGCCGCCACAGGGCGGGCGCAAGCATCCGAACCAGGACTTCGTCCAGGTCGACACCACGAACATCCTCTTTATCTGCGGCGGCGCATTCGACGGTCTGGAGAAGGTCGTGCGCAACCGTACGGAGAAGAGCGGCATCGGCTTCGGCGCGGACGTGAAGAGCATGACCAGTTCGAAGGAAGTGAGCGAGCTGCTGCAGATGGTCGAGCCCGAGGATCTGATCAAGTTCGGTCTGATCCCGGAATTCGTTGGCCGTCTGCCGGTGGTAGCGACGCTTGGCGAGCTCGATGAACCAGCGTTGATCGAGATACTCACCGCGCCAAAGAACGCGCTTATCAAGCAGTACCAGAAGCTGTTCGCGATGGAAGGGGCGGAACTTGAAGTCCGTCAGGCGGGACTGCTCGCGATCGCGAAAAAAGCGCTTGCGCGCAAGACCGGCGCGCGCGGCCTGCGTTCCATCCTCGAGCATGTCCTGCTCGACACGATGTATGACCTGCCTGCGCTCGAAAACGTCTCCAAGGTGGTGGTGGACGAGTCCACCGTCACCGGCGACGGCAAACCGCTGCTCATTTACGCCGACCAGCCCCGCGTGGCGGGTTCGGCCTGAGTTGCACTCCGCGCGGCCCTTTTGCGCAGACCTGGGCGGGGACGCGTTTTTTTCGCCGTTCCGGGGGAACCAGCGGTGGTTTGTCCACGGGTTTCGCTTGATTTTCGGCGAAACGCCCCCAAGTTCACTTCGATACCCAACCTTTTGGAAATGCCATGGCCAGCACCATTGAATACCCGGAAGATCTGATCCAGTTCCCGCTGCTGCCATTGCGGGACGTGGTGGTATTTCCTCACATGGTGATCCCTTTGTTCGTCGGGCGCCCGAAGTCGATCAAGGCGATGGAAATCGCGATGGAAGCGGGCAAGTCGATCCTGCTCGTCGCGCAGAAAACCGCAGCCAAGGATGAGCCCGCTGCCGAGGACATGTACAAGATCGGCTGCATCGCCAACATTCTGCAGATGCTCAAGCTTCCCGACGGCACGGTGAAGGTGCTGGTCGAAGGCAGCCAGCGCGCCCGTATTCAGGGCATCAGCGACGCGCACACCCATTACAACGCCGATGCGAATCCGGTTCCGGTGGACAGCGGCGACAACACCGAGGTCGAGGCGATGCGCCGTGCGCTGATCGCGCAGTTCGACCAGTACGTCAAGCTCAACAAGAAGATTCCGCCCGAGATCCTGACTTCGCTCGCGGGTATCGAGGAAGCAGGCCGTCTTGCCGACACGATCGCGGCGCATCTGCCGCTGAAACTCGAGCAGAAGCAGCAGGTACTCGAGATGTTCGACGTCAAGCAGAGGCTCGAGCATCTGCTGTCGCAGCTCGAGACCGAGATCGACATCCTTCAGGTAGAAAAGCGCATCCGCGGCCGCGTCAAGCGCCAGATGGAAAAGAGCCAGCGCGAGTACTACCTGAACGAGCAGGTCAAGGCGATCCAGAAGGAACTCGGCGAGGGCGAAGACGGTGCCGATCTCGAGGAACTCGAGAAGAAGGTGCAGAAGGCGCGCATGCCCAAGGACGCGCGCAAAAAGGTCGATGCCGAAATCAAGAAGCTGCGCCTGATGTCGCCGATGTCGGCCGAGGCCACGGTGGTTCGCAATTACATCGACGTGCTGGTCAATCTTCCCTGGAAGAAGAAGACCAAGATTTCCAAGGACATGCTTGAGGCCGAGCGCATGCTCGACACCGATCACTACGGTCTGGAGAAGGTCAAGGAACGAATCCTCGAGTATCTCGCGGTGCAGAGTCGCGTCGAACAGATGAAGGCGCCGATCCTGTGCCTCGTCGGGCCCCCCGGCGTCGGCAAGACCTCGCTTGGCCAGTCGATCGCGAAAGCGACCAACCGCAAGTTCGTGCGAATGTCTCTCGGCGGAGTGCGTGACGAGGCGGAGATCCGCGGCCATCGCCGCACCTACATCGGTTCGATGCCGGGCAAGATACTGCAGAACATGACCAAGGTGGCGGTGCGCAATCCCTTGTTCCTGCTCGACGAGGTCGACAAGATGGGCATGGACTTCCGCGGCGACCCCGCGTCGGCGCTGCTCGAAGTGCTCGACCCGGAGCAGAACCACACCTTTGTCGATCACTACGTCGAAGTCGAATACGACCTCTCGGAGGTGATGTTCGTCGCCACGGCAAACACGCTCAACATCCCGATGGCGCTGCTCGACCGGATGGAAGTGATCCGTCTCTCGGGTTACACCGAGGATGAGAAGGTCAACATCGCGCAAAAGTACCTTCTGCCCAAGCAGATGAAAAACAACGGGCTGAGGAAGGACGAACTTACGGTGGCCGAAAGCGGCCTTCGCGACATCATCCGCTACTACACCCGTGAAGCGGGTGTGCGCAGCCTCGAGCGCGAACTGTCCAAGATCTGCCGCAAGGCGGTGAAGATGCTGGTCACCAAGGGCGACACCAACAAGCGCTTCTCGGTGAGCGCGCGCAATCTGGACAAATTTCTCGGCGTTCGCAAGTACAGCTTCGGTATAGCAGAGAAGACCAATCAGGTGGGGCAGGTCACCGGACTTGCCTGGACCGAGGTCGGCGGCGAACTGCTGACGATCGAGGCGGTGGTGCTTCCCGGCAAGGGCAAGGTCCAGCGTACCGGCAAACTCGGCGAAGTGATGCAGGAGTCGGTGGCGGCTGCGTTGTCGGTGGTTCGCGGACGCGCGGACCGGCTTGGCATTGCAGCGGAACTGTTCGAGAAGAGGGACATCCATATCCACCTGCCCGAAGGCGCGACGCCCAAGGACGGACCGAGTGCGGGTGCCGCGCTCACCGTGGCGATGGTGTCGGCGCTGACCGGAATACCGGTTCGTGCCGATGTCGCGATGACGGGGGAAATTACCCTGCGCGGTGAAGTTCTGATTATTGGCGGTCTGAAGGAAAAGCTGCTGGCAGCGCATCGCGGCGGCATCAAGAAGGTTCTGATTCCGGAAGAAAACGTGAAGGATCTCGTCGATATCCCGGATAACATCAAGAATCAGCTCGAGATCGTTCCGGTGAAGTGGATCGAACAGGTGCTCGAATACGCGCTCGAACGCGTCCCCGAGCCTCTGAAGATCGAACCCGCAGCGGCGGTACCCGCAGTGGGCGATGACAAGGCCGCATCCACGGTTATCACCCACTGAGCATTCGCCGAGCATCACGGTGCACGCCTCGTCGCACGATGCGGTGCGCATTGCAGCAGAACAAAGCGTTGCTCCGTGATTCAATGCTCTTGACGTCCGTTCTCGTTTCTGCACTTGAATGATCGGGTATCAGCCAATTTTCTTGACACTCCTCATGACTGGCTGTTAAATCAATCAAGCGTTGCATCGTTGCAAAGAGAAATTAAGGATTCGGCCCGAACGCGCATCAAGCCGGCAGAACACCGACAACCGAACAGCGTCAAAGATTAACTGCAGGTTGTATTCTGCAACCTAAACACCACGCCACATAACAATCAAAAGGGGTAGTTACGTGAACAAGTTAGAGATCATCGAGCACATCGCCAAGGCAGCCGACCTTTCCAAGGCCGCAGCCGAACGTTCGCTTGATGCGACGCTTGCAGCGATCAAGTCGAGCCTGAAAAAAGGCAATCAGGTCACACTGGTCGGGTTCGGAACGTTCCATGTGGGCAAACGTGCAGCGCGCGCCGGGCGCAATCCGCGCACAGGAGCAGCGATCAAGATCAAGGCAGCACGTGTTCCGAAGTTTCGCCCTGGCAAAGCGCTCAAAGATGCGTTAAACTAACAATCCTCTTTTGAGCGATACCTGTCGTGAAGTTGCGGCGGATGAACTCAAAGAGCAGCGAAGCACAGGCATCAGGTAACGGGCAAAAGTATTGTGTAGTACAGGGTGTGTTGTAGCGGGGTGCTTAGCTCAGCGGTAGAGCGTCGCCCTTACAAGGCGAATGTCGTAGGTTCGACCCCTACAGCACCCACCAGGGTTTTGGAGTTGCAGTTGTCGCGGAGTGGTAGTTCAGTTGGTTAGAATACCGGCCTGTCACGCCGGGGGT
>CANIEV010000029.1 GCA_947466535.1 Betaproteobacteria bacterium | reverse complement strand
TCGCGCTCGGCGATCGAGAACTGCGGCGTGTACTGGAGCAGCTCGCGCGTGGCGCGCGCGCCCTCGGGGATCGGACGGGCGGTGGGCGGAAAGGCTGGATTGGGTTTCATGGGCATCCTCATGCGTTTGGTGTGTACGGTAGATCTAGACAGCGGCGCGGTTGACCGAAGCAATATCCCAGGCAGCCACTTGCTTGTAACTTTCGGAAATCTGCACCAGCTTCTCGCGGCTGATGACGTCCTCGAGACGCTTGAACGGTTTGCCGCCGGTGAGTTCCTCCACCGTCTCGATGATGGTGTCGGGCGGCGTGCTGCGGTTGGTGAGAACGATCTTCGCGGTCTTGGGCAGGCGGTCGGCCTCGTAGGCCTTCAGTGCCGCCACCGGATCGGGAATCTTCTTCAACAGGCCGGAGATGAGTTCCGCATCGAGTATCGACTGCGCGCCGCCGTTGCCGCCGCGCGGATACATCGGATGCGCTGCATCGCCGAGAAGCGTCACCCTGCCAAAGGACCAGCGGTCGACCGGGTCGCGGTCCACCATCGGGTACTCGAGCACGAATTCCGAGCGCTGCAACAGGTCAGGGATGTCCAGCCAGTCGAAGCGGCGGCGCTCGAAATAGCCGATGAAGTCCTCGAGCCGGCCGTGCTTGTTCCAGTCGTTCTCGGTCCAGCTGCCCTTTTGCACCTCGGCCGCCCAGTTGATCGTCTGGGTGCCGTCGTCGTGATTGCGCACTGCGTACACCACGAGCTTGCCGTCCTTGAGCGGCCCGCAGCGAGTAACGCTCGCGCCGGTCAGGAACGGTTTGCCGCGGGTTACGCCGCGCCAGAGATTGATTCCGCCGAACTGCGCCGGGCCTTCGTCGGGATGAAACTGGCGGCGAACCGCGGAATGAAATCCGTCGCAGCCGATCGCCACGTCCGCCGCGGCGGCGGGAAGCGGCGCGCCGCTTGCGGTGTCGGTGAATTTCACCTTCACGCCGCGCTCGTCCTGATCGACCCCGCTGCATTTGTGGCCAAGCACAACAGCGTCGTCACCGAGCCGGTGTTTGACCGCCGCGAGCAGAACCGAATGCAGGTCGGCGCGGTGAAAGGAGAAGTGCGGCCAGTTGTAGCCCGCATGGCGACCGCAGGGTTCGCTGTAGATGAGCTGCCCGTGCTGGTTGAACCAGGTGAATTCATTCGCCTCGACACCAACCGCCGCCAGTCCGTCGCCGAGGCCGAGTTCATACAGCCGGCGTATCGCATGGGGAAACAGGTTGATGCCCACGCCAAGCGGCTTGAATTCCGGCACCGATTCATAGATGCGACAGCCGATGCCCTCGCGATGCAGATACAGCGCGGTCACCAGACCGCCGATGCCGCCGCCAATGATTGCTACATGCATTTGCGTTCCTTGTTCATGCGAGGTGACCCGGACTCACTCGACAACCGCGCCCGATGCCTTGACCAACGGCGCCCAGCGTTCGAAGTCCCGCCTCATGAACTGGTTGAATTCATCGGGTGTCATGTTCATCGGCTCGAACGAAAACTTGGTTACGTATTGCGCCCGGAAATCCGGCGCGGACACCAGTTTCGACACACTGTCGTGGATGCGCGACACCACCTCGCGCGGCACGCCGCCCGGGCCGAGCAGACCGAACCAGGTGCCGGTCTCGAATCCCGGCAGGCCGGATTCCGCCACCGTGGGCAGGTCGGGGTATTCCGCAAGGCGCTTCGGGGTCGCCGCGGCGATCAGGCGAAGCTTGCCCGCCTTGGCATGCTGCGCGAGTACGCTCACGTGAACCAGCATCGCGGTCACCTCCCCCGCCAGCAGCGCATTCGCCGCCGGCGTCGACCCCTTGTAGGGCACGTGGATCATGTCCACACCGGCGAGCTGCTTGAAGTTCTCCATCGCTATATGCACATACGATCCACTGCCGAAGGAGCCATAGCTCAGCGTCCCCGGTTTGGACTTCGCCAGCGCGATCAGCTCGCGGATGTTGTTCACCGGCACGGCGGACCCGACCGCGATGATCGGTGCGATCTGGGCGATTGCGGTGATCGGCGTGAAATCGCGCAGCGCGTCATACGGCAGCTTCTTGTACAGGTGCGGATTGATGACGAAGGTCGCGCTGTCGGACAAAAGGAGGGTGTAGCCGTCGGAGGGCGATTTCGCCACCAGGTCGGAGCCGATGATCTGCGCCGCGCCGGGCCGGTTGTCCACTACCACCGGCTGTCCCCATACGGCTGACAACCCTGGCGTGATGGCGCGGGCGATGATGTCGGTCACGCCGCCCGCCGACGTTGGCACCACGATACGCACGGTACGCGTCGGAAACGTCTGCGCGACGGAAAGCGCGGAACAAAACACGAGCGCGGCGGCGCAAAGCACGCGTGCGGCTGCACAAGGCGCCCGCATGACGAAATGTCGCATCGAAAATCCTCCTTCAGTCAAACCGGACACCTGCCCTATTTCGGGCGCTTTTTCATCGTGAACACCGGCAGGAACTCGAGCATCCTTTCATCGCGCTGGTTGTAGAGCCGGACGTTCATCACCACGAGACCCTTGGCCGGATCGCTGCCGGGGTCAACGCGCATCACCTCGGCCCGGGCGTGGATCGTGTCGCCGGGCTTGATCGAACCGTGGAACTTCACGTTCTCTATGACGCGCACACCGAGATTGCCGTGGCCGACATGCTCCTCGCACATCGCATTGGCGATCCCCAAGCCGACGAAACCGGGAAAACGACGCTCGCCTCCCGGGATGTTCTCCTTGCACCACTCGGCATCGCTGAACAGGGGAAAGCGCAGGCCCGACAAGGCAACAGTGGCGACGAGTTCCGCCTCCGTCATCGTTCGCCGGTAACTGCCCTCGAACGAGGCACCGACGGTGAATTCCTCGAAGTACTTGACCCGATTGCTCATGCGACCTCCTCCAGTTCGATCCTGAGTTCGACCCACGGTCAGACCCCTAGCAGGGTTCGCAGTCTGCGCCTCTTCGTGAATTCGGGCGCATGGCGGGATTGCAGGACCGGGGCAGTACAGCAGGCCGGCATAGTTATATGGCACGCCATATATTGTCAAGCAGGATGTCGGCAGCTTTGACCGGGCACGGTAATCCGATACCATCCGCCCGACCTGCCCGACCCGACACTCAAGCGCATGACCATCCATTTCCTGCACGACACCGTTCCGTTTCTGATGAACCGGATTTCGGCGCAGATTTCCGCCTCCGCCAACACCGAATTCCGCAAGTTCGGCCTCAATCTGCTGAGCGCGAGGGTACTGGTGGTGCTTCTGGTCAACAAGTCCGCCACCGTGGGCGAACTCGCTGAGGCCACCTCGATCGATCCGTCGACACTCTCGCACATCCTGCGTCGCCTGAGCCGCCAGGGACTGTTCACCAAGGAGCGCCAGGCGCACGACAACCGCAGTGTGCTGGTGAAGCTCACGCCAAAAGGCAGACGGCTCGCGGAAAAATGCCTCGACGCGGTCGCCGATCACGAACGCGCGATCACCCGCGGCGTGGACCCGGAGCGCATCCGCCGGCTCAAGGCGACGCTGCAGGAGATCTACGCCAACGTCGCCTCGTTCGGCGGCGAAGATCCCGCTTCACCGAGGTAGGCCTCGCGCACCTTCGGATCGGCCAGCAGTTCACGCGCCGGCCCCTCGAGCGTGATGCGCCCGCTTTCCATCACATAGGCCCTGCCCGCCACCTCGAGGGCGAGCTTTGCATTCTGCTCGACGAGCAGCAGCGTCATTCCTTCTTTCGCCACCGCCTGCACCGTCTCCAGCACTTTCTGCACCATCAGCGGGGCGAGGCCCATGCTCGGTTCGTCGAGCAGCAGGATGCGCGGCTTGCTCATCAATGCGCGGCCGATCGCGAGCATCTGCTGTTCGCCGCCCGAGAGCGTGCCACCAGTCTGGGTGCGACGTTCGAATAATCGCGGCATCAGGGCATAGACGCGATCGAGATCGCGCGCGATGTCGCGCGTCGCGTCCCTGCCCGACCGGTGGTACGCCCCCATCTGCAGGTTCTCGAGCACGGTGAGCTGGCCGAAAATGCCGCGGCCCTCGGGCACCAGCGCAAGCCCCTTTCGCACCAGCTGGTGCGATGCGAGTCCCGCCGTATCCTCTCCGGCGAGCTTCACCACGCCGCCCGAGCGCCGGATCATCGCGGCAAGCGCCTTCAGGGTGGATGTCTTTCCGGCGCCGTTGGCACCGATCAGGCAGACGAGCTCGCCTTCGCCGATCGACAGATCGATGCCTTTCACCGCATTGATGCCGCCGTACGCAACCTGAAGACCGCGCACCTCGAGCATCGGCGCGCTCATGCGCTCACCCCGAGATAGGCTTCGATCACCTTCGGGTCGCGTTTCACTTCGGCAGGTATGCCTTCGGCAATCTTCCTGCCGTAGTCGAGCACCGCCACGCGATCACACAATCCCATCACAAGCTTCACATCGTGTTCGATCAGAAGGATCGTGACGCCGTCTGCGCGGATGCGCTCCATCAGCGCGCGCAGTCCTGCGGTTTCAGTCGCGTTCATTCCCGCCGCCGGTTCGTCCAGCGCGAGCAACGTCGGGTCGGTCGCGAGCGAACGCGCAATTTCGAGGCGACGCTGATCTCCGTAGGGCAGGCTGGATGCAGCATCGTTCGCGCGGCCCGCGATGCCGACATAGGCGAGCAGTTCGATCGCGCGCGCCTGGATCGCCGCCTCCTCCTCGCGCGTCGAGCGATCGCGCAACACCGCGCCAAGCACGCCCGCGCGGGTGCGCACATGGCGCCCGACCATCACGTTCTCGAGCGCGGAGAGATTGCCGAACAGGCGAATGTTCTGGAACGTGCGCGCGATTCCGCTCGCGGCAACCTGATGCGGCTTGAGGCGATCGATCCGCGCGCCGCAAAAATCGATCCGGCCGCCGCCCGAGGCGTACAACCCGGTGAGCACGTTGAACAAGGTCGTCTTGCCCGCGCCGTTCGGACCGATCAGGCCGTAGATCTCGCCGCGCCGGATGGTGAAGCTGACCTCCGAGAGTGCATGCACGCCGCCGAAACGCTTGGTCACGCCGGAGGCCACAAGCAGATCGCTCACGCGGTCGCTCCCGGCTCGTTCCGCGCCGCGAGCTCGCGCCGCCGAACCGCGGAGGGCCACAGCCCCCCCGGCCGCAGGGTCATCACCAGCACCAGCGCGAGGCCGAAGATCAGCATGCGGATCACCTCCGGCTCGATCAGCATCTTTCCGAACAGATGCCGCTGCAAGGGCTCGACGGTGAAACGAAGGATTTCCGGCACGAAGGAAAGCAATACTGCGCCTAGGATAACGCCCCCGATATTGCCCATGCCCCCGAGCACCACCATCGCGAGCACCATCACCGACTCCACCAGCACGAAGCTCTCCGGCGAAATGAATCCCTGGATCGCCGAGAACATTCCGCCCGCCACGCCGCCGAAGGACGCGCCCATCGCGAAAGCGAGCAGCTTCATCTTCGTGGTGTCGATGCCCATCGACCGCGCCGCCACCTCGTCCTCGCGGATCGCCTCCCAGGCGCGGCCGATGCGCGAATCCTGCAGCCGCAGGTTGATGAAAATCACCAGGAGCATCACGACGAGCAGGAGGTAGTAGTACTTGATCGGTCCGCTGAAGGTGAGTCCGAAAAACGTTTCCGACTTCGAAAAGCTGAAGCTCCCGATACTGAACGGGTCGATGCGCGCGATGCCTCGCGGCCCGTTGGTGATGTTCACCGGCTGCGACAGGTTGTTGAGAAAGATGCGGACGATCTCGCCAAAGCCGAGCGTCACGATCGCAAGGTAATCGCCGCGGAGTTTCAGTGTCGGCGCGCCGAGCAGCACGCCGAACATCGCTGCCACCAGCGCACCGATCGGCAGGATCACCCAGAACGGCAGGTGAATATTGAAATGCGGCGAGGCGAGCAGCGCATACACATAGGCGCCCACTGCATAGAACGCGATGTAGCCGAGGTCGAGCAGCCCGGCGAAGCCGACCACGATGTTCAGGCCGAGCGAGAGCATCACGAAGAGCAGGGCGAAATTGGTGATCCGCACCCAGGCGGTACCCGCCTGCGCCAGCGCGAACGGCAGCGCGATCAACGCGATCGCGATCAGCGCCACACCCGCCCACTTCGCCTTCGGGTGCGTCATCAACGCTGTCACGCGCGGTCCCCCACCCGCTCCCCGAGAAGTCCGGACGGCCGGAACACCAGCACCAGGATCAGCACGATGAAGGCGAACACGTCCTGGTAATTGGACCCGAACATGTTGTCGGTAAAATCGCCGATGTAACCCGCTCCAAGCGCCTCGACCAGACCCAGCAGAACACCGCCGAGCATCGCACCGGGCAGGTTGCCGATTCCGCCGAGAACCGCTGCGCAGAATGCCTTGAGCCCGAGTTGCGAGCCCATGGTGTAGTGCGCGATGCCGTAATAGCTCGCCACCATCACGCCCGCTACCGCGGCAAGCCCCGCGCCGACGACAAAGGTGAAGGAGATGATCCGGTTCGGATCCACGCCCATCAGTCCCGCCACTGCCGGGTTCTGCGCGGTGGCGCGCATCGCGGTGCCGAGCCGTGTGCGGTACACCATGAATGCGAGCCCCGCCATCATTGCCACCGATATCGTGATGATCGCGATCTGGACGCTCGAGATCGTGGCGCCGCCGATGTGAAACAGCTCTGCCTTGATGACCTGCGGAAACGCGAGCGGATTGCGCGACCAGATCATCATCGCCACATGCTGCAGTACGATGGACACGCCGATTGCCGTGATGAGCGGCGCGAGGCGCGGCGCGCCGCGAAGCGGACGGTAGGCGATCCGCTCCATCGCATAGCCAAGCAGCATGCACGCCGGCACGGCACAGACCACGGCAATCGACACGATGAGAAGCGGATGCAGGCCCGAAGGCGCGAGCGCGCTAATCACCGAGAAGGCCACCATCGCCCCCACCATCACCACTTCGCCGTGGGCGAAGTTGATCAACTGAATGATCCCGTAGACCATCGTGTATCCCAGCGCGACGACGGCGTAGACCGCGCCAAGCGTGAGCCCGTTGATGATCTGCTGGATGAAGATATCCATCGTTACGGAGACTAACTTATCCCGACGTGGCGTTGCGAAAACAGGACCTGAAAAAGAAAACGGCACCTTGCGGTGCCGTTTTCCCCGGAAGAAAAATTACTTCTTCACGGCGTCGGCCTTGGGAGCCTCTGCCTTCGGCGCTTCCGCCGCTTTCGCCGGTTCCGCTGCGGGCGCAGCGACCGGTGCTGCGGCCGGGGCCGGCGCGGGCTCGGACGCCTTCACGAAATCGTCGAAGGAAATCGTCTGGCCGCCCTTGATGATCGCGATCGGTGCGAGCTTGCCTTCCTTCATCGTGAAGATCGTCATCTCCGCGTCCTTGCGATCGCCCTTGTCGTCGAAGGAGATCTTGCCGCTTGCGCCGGTGTACTCGATCTTCTGCAGCTCGGGCAGGTACTTCGCCGGATCGGGCGAATTGGCCTTTTTCATCGCCTCGATCAGCAGGCGCGTGCCGTCATAGGTAAAGGGCGCGTAGAGGATCGGATCGGCGTTGAACTTCTTCTTGTAGGCCTCGAGGAATTTCTTGTCCGCGGCCTGCGGCGGGATGCCGGCCTGCGAGCAGAGCAGCCCGTCGGCGGCATCGCCTGCGAGTTCCTTCATCTTGTCGGTGCAGGCACCGTCGCCGAAGGAGAACACCGCCTTGATCGCGAGTTCGCGCGCCTGCTTTAGCAGCGGCCCACCGGTGGCGTCCATGCCGCCGTAGAACACCGCGTCGGGACGCCGACCCTTCAGCTTGGTCAGCACTGCTTTCCAGTCGCTCGTCTTGTCGGTGCCCTTCTCGCGCGGCAGAACCTTCACGCCCGCAGCCTTGAGGGTTTTCTCGACTTCGTTCGCCAGCCCCTCGCCGTACGCGGTCGCGTCATCGACGATTGCCACCAGCTTCGGCTTGTTGTTCGCGGCGAGATAGCTCGCGATCGCCGGCCCTTGCTGGTCGTCACGTCCGACGGTGCGGAACACGCCCTTGAAGCCCTGCTCGGTGAGCTGAGGATTGGTCGCGCTGCCCGAGATCATCGGGATGTTCGCGCCGTTGTAGATCGCGGAGGCGGGAATCGAGGTGCCCGAATTCAGGTGCCCGACCACGCCGGCCACCTTTGCGTCGACCAGCTTCTGGGCGACCGTCGTGCCAACCTTGGGATCGGCCTGGTCATCTTCCGCGACCAGCACGAAGTTCGCCTGCTTGCCCTCGATCTGGATCTTGGCCGCATTGGCTTCGTCGATCGCCAGGCGCGCGCCGTTTTCGTTGTCCTTGCCAAGATGCGCGATGCCGCCAGTAAGCGGCGCAACGTGGCCAATCTTGATTTCGATCGACGGCGGCGGAGGCGGCGCGGCCGGCGGTTGGGGTTTGGGTTCTTCGCCACAACCGACAACGCCAAGCGTCGCAAGGGCTGCGAGCGTGTAGATCGATACGCGCGTCTTGTTCATGGAAGTGCCTCCGGAAAATAGCGATCGATTATGCGCACCCCCACCTACGATGTCAACGCAGAAATTCTGGAAAACCTTGCAAAGTCCGTGACTTGCGACTGCTTCTCAACCTGCGGGGTACAAACAACAACGCCGGCACAAGGCCGGCGTTGTTGATGGCATCCGATCGATGCTTAGCCGATCGATGCTTACTTTTGTGACAGCACCCATTTCACCAGGATCTGCGCTTCCTTCTCGCTCACGGTGGCGTTCGGCGGCATCGGAACCTGGCCCCACGCGCCCACGCCGCCTTCGCGGACCTTCTTGATCAGCTTGGCTTCCGCACCCTTGTCGCTGCGGTATTTCGCGGCGATATCCTTGTAGGACGGGCCGACGACCTTGGTGGCGATCTGGTGGCAGGACAGGCAGGCTTTTTCCTGGGCGAGCTTGGCGGCGTCCTGAGCTTGGGCACCGGCGGTGAATCCGAGGGCGGCGACGGCCGAGGCGATGATCAGATTCTTCATCGTATCTCCTTGAGGTAGTTGGGAAATTAAGTAAATTCGAGTGCCGCGATGCTACGCGCTTTCGGAAGACTTGAGTATCGTCAATCGCAGTTCATCCATCGATGCGATCGGCGCAAGACAACTAACGCCCTCGCACACCCATGCGTTGACCGCGGGAAGAACCGGCTTGTCCAGCACATCGGGCAGGCCCCTCGCGTCGTCGGGAACAGCAAGCACGATCGTCGCGCCGAGATAGCGCTGCGCAAGATCCCGCTGCCATTCGACAAGCGCGGCACGCGCACCGCGCAGCACGACAACGCGCGTCGGGTCGAGGTGTTCTTCCACCGCCATCAGCAGCGACGCATGCGCGCCCGCGTGCTGCTCGATCACCGGCCAGAGGCAGCGCAGCGCGTGTTCGGCGGCGAGCGTGTAACGCGTGTCGCCGGTGATATGCCCGAGACGCACCAGTGACAGCGCAGCCCAGCCGTTGCCGGAGGGCTTGTCGTTGTCCGGGCTCGGCCGGATGCGCGTGAACAGGCGCTCGTGGTCGTGGCTGGTGAAATAGAACGCGCCCGATTCCTGATCCTGAAAGCGCGCGAGCATCGAATCCGCAAGCTGCACCGCAAAGGCGAGCACCCCGGTATCGAATTCCGCCTGCAGCAGTTCGATCGCCGCGTGCAGCAGATAGGCGTGATCGTCGAGATAGGCGTTGAGATTCGCGCGACCGTCCTTGTAACTAGCAAGGAGCTTGCCGTCGCGCCACATGTTCGCGCGGATGAAATCCAGCGCGCGCCGCGCCGAGGCCACCCACTCCGGGCGTCCGAACACGCTGCCCGCACGTGCCATTCCGGCGATCGCAAGACCGTTCCAGCTCGCGAGGATTTTCTCGTCGCGGCCCGGGCGCACGCGCTTCTCGCGCGCGGCGAAAAGCTTCGAGCGCGCCGAAGCGCGCAGGCTCTCGCACTCCGCCACCGGCCTGCCGATGCGCTGCGCGACATCGCCCAGGCTTTGCATCACGTTCAGATGCCAGTGGCGCCCTTCAAAGTTCGCGGGTGCATCCAGTCCGTAATGTGGAGCTGCGACCGCGTACTCGTCGTCCGAAAGCAGCGATTTCACCTGTTCGCGGGTCCAGACGTAGAACGTACCTTCCTCGCCTTCGGAATCCGCATCGATTGACGCGTAGTAGCCGCCCTCGGGCGAGGTCATCTCGCGCAGAATCCAGCCGGCGGTTTCCTCGGCGACCTTCGCGAGCAGGGGCTCCTTCGTCAGTGCCCAGGTGTCCGCGTAAAGCCGCAGCAGCTGGCCGTTGTCGTAGAGCATTTTCTCGAAATGCGGGATGGTCCAGTTCGCATCCACGCTGTAGCGCGCAAAGCCGCCGCCGAGCTGATCGAAGATTCCGCCAAGGGCCATCCGCTCGAGCGTGTGCCGCACGATATGCAGCGAGTCAGTGTCGCCTGCCACCTTTCCGCGCCCAGCGGCACGACGCAGCGCGAATTCGAATTCCACCGGATGCGGAAACTTCGGCGCCTGACCCATTCCGCCGGCGCGCGGATCGAAACCTTCCTTCATCCCCGCGAGAAACGCCTCTGCGGGCGCAAGCCCGAGGCGGTTGGCCGGCACCGGTGCAGTGAGCATGCTCTTGAACGCCGCGCTGATCGAATCACTGTGCTGGCGCAACTCCGCGCGATGCTCAACGAAGGCTCCGGCAACGCGCTGGCACACATCGGGAAACGCCGGCAGGTTGTACTGCGCCGTCTTGGGGAAATAGGTGCCCGCGAACATCGGCACCTGATCGGGCGTAAGAAAAACCGTCAGCGGCCAACCGCCCGATCCATTGTTGTTGAGCATGCGCAGCGCCAGCTGGTAGATCTGGTCGAGGTCGGGCCGCTCCTCGCGGTCCACCTTCACATTGATGAACAGGCTGTTCATCAGCTGCGCGATCTGCGGATCCTCGAAGGATTCGTGCGCCATTACATGGCACCAGTGACATGCGGAGTAACCCACCGACAAGAGTATCGGCTTGCCTTCGCTCCTCGCGCGTTCGAGCGCCTCCGGGCCCCACGGATACCAGTCCACCGGGTTATCCGCGTGCTGTTGGAGATAGGGACTGGTTTCCTGCGCTAGGCGATTCGGCATGAACGTTGGGAATTCCGCAGTGGAAAGGAAAGGCGCAATGAAGACAGGCGTGATGATTTTTTCGCAGCGGCGACAAACGGTGCTCGCTGGAATGAAAATCGGAACCGAGTCTAGCACGCACAATTTGTGATTTTTCCCACCCGTGCCTTTGATAAAACCCTGCGGCAGAAGATGTTTTGAGGTTCAATCACCGGATCGTTGAGCAAGCCGACCGTTAAAGAGAGCATACGGAATACCATGACCCCGCCCCCGATGAGACGATCCCGCTTCAAGCGTGCCGGATTTGCAGGCACCGCACTGCTCATCGCCGTGCTCGCCGGTTGCGCCCTCGCGCCAGAAGCGCCACCACGTCCCGACACGATCTATGTCGTAACCGGCAGAAACGAGCTCATTCGCTTCAATGCCGGCCGGCCTGACTATCTCGACGAGGTGTTGCAGGTGAAGGGACTGCAGGCGGACGAAACGGTGATGGGGATGGATTTCCGTCCGGCAAACGGACGTCTGTATGCCGCCGGATCGAGCGGTCGTCTCTACACGCTCGACGTCAAGACCGGTGTCGCATCGCACGTCGGCAGCGGCTCGTTCGCCGGCGCCCTCACCGGCATTGAAGCCGGGTTCGATTTCAATCCGGTGGCAGACCGCATCCGCATGATAGACAACGCCGGCAACAACTTCCGGGTGCACCCCGACACCGGCGAGATGGTGGACGGGAGCGCAACCGCGCCCGGCTTGCAGCCCGACCGTAACCTTGCGTATTCGGCCGAGGACATCAATGCCGGTCGCATCTCGCGGGTGGTCGCAGTCGCTTACACACACGGCGCGGGCGCGAAGGCCACCACCAATTACGCGATCGAAGCGGCGCAGGCCACGCTCGTCACGATGGGGCGTCCTGAAGGCACTACGCCGGCAAAAACTCCGTCCAATCCAAACGAGGGACAGCTCTTCACTATCGGGCGCCTCGGCGTGATGACCGGAATGCGCGTGAGCTTCGACATCCATCCGCAACGCAACAGCGCCTACGCCTCATTCCTCGAGAATGACCGCTCGGTGCTGTACGAAATCAACCTCGCGAGCGGCACTGCAAAGCGCATCGGTGACATCGGCGTCGGCCTGGTGGTGCGCGGCCTGGCGATCGCCCCCTGATATGAACATCGACAAGACTTCGACACCCGGCGTGACAATGAGCGAACGCGATGCCCGGCGACGGCGCCTGCTGATCGCCATGATGGGAGCCGGTCTCGGCGCACCCGCCATCCTGCGTGAAGCCTCGGCGCAGAATCTCATCCCGGAAGCACAGGGCGTTCGCAGCCTCGATGGCGATGTGCGTGTAAACAGCCGCCCCGCGGTGCTCGGTACAACCGTAGGCCCGGGCGACACGGTCACCACCGGCAGCAACGCCTACGTGACCTTCGTCGTCGGCCTGGATGCCTATCTTCTGCGCGAAAACAGCCGGATCGACCTCGCGGGACAGTCGCTGCTCATCTCGTCGCTGCGCCTGATCACCGGGAAATTGCTTGGCGTGTATGGACGCAACAATGCACGTCGCGAACTCTCCACGCGCACCGCGACCATCGGAATACGCGGGACCGGCGGCTATCTCGAAGCCGACTACGACAAGACCTACTTCTGCCTTTGCTACGGCACAGCCGACCTGACGCCAACAATGCGACCCGAGGCACGCGAGGTGTACAGCAGCATGCACCACGAGGCACCGCGCTTCATCTACGGAGACAACCGCGCCGCAATGATGGAAAGCGCCCCACTGGTGAATCACACCGACTCGGAACTGGTCCTGCTCGAAGGGCTTGTCGGCAGGATGCCACCGCAGGCCTTCATGGATCGGTACGAGGTCTACTAGGGCAGGATTTACTGCGCGCGGTTCGTAATCAGTGCCAGCAGCGCCTGCCGCGATCCCTCCCGCGCATCAAAGGCACGCGCCATCTCGGTGTCGCGCCGAGCCGCGACTGCGATTGCTCGCGACACCTCGGGCATCGACCCGACCTGCATGCGCGAGGGAATGCTCCCCGAGCGGGCGAGCTTCACTTCCAGCAGATCGCCGGGTTCGGTCGAAATCACCGGGGACAGACGCAGCAACCTCACGCCGCCGCCGTCTTCGCGTGCAATACGAACTTCGACCCAGACTTGATCCCCGGCTCTGGAACTCGCCGCGCTTCGCTCCAGTAATACTCCTTCGGCGGCGCGCACGTAGGCGTGTTCGACGCGCGCGATCAGCGCCCCCTCATCGGCCAGCGCGTGCGCGTTTTCGATCAATGCGACTACTGCGAAGAGAATTCGTTTCACCGCCAACTCCCTGCGTCCGGATTGAACCGATACGGGAATTGTCGGCAGTGCAGGTGATTCGATGAATCAGCGAATCACCCGAATTCCTATAGGAAGTTTTCCCATTTCCAATTTACAGACAAGGTCTCTCAGACCTCGTCGGTTGGAGGGTGCAACCTCCTCGGTCCTTCAGACCTCGTCGGTAACGGCCCCCTTGCTTGCGGTCGAAACAACACGCGCGTACTTGGCAAGCAGGCCGCGGGTGTAGCGCGGCTTGGGCTGTTTCCAGGCCTTCTTGCGCCGCGCGATTTCGGCGGCGGAGACGTTGAGCTGGATGAGGTGCTTCTTCGCATCGATGGTGATCGAGTCACCTTCCTTCACCAGCGCGATCGGTCCGCCCACATACGCCTCGGGCGAGACGTGGCCCACCACCATGCCCCAGGTGCCGCCGGAGAAGCGCCCGTCGGTGATCAGGCCCACCGAATCGCCAAGACCCTGCCCGATGAGGGCGGAGGTCGGCGCGAGCATCTCCTGCATGCCGGGACCGCCCTGCGGACCTTCATAGCGGATCACCAGCACATCGCCCGGCTTGATCTTCTTTGCCATGATCGCCTTCATGGTGGCGACTTCCGAATCGAACACCCGCGCCGGGCCGGTGATCGAGGTCTGCTTCAGGCCGGTGATCTTGGCGACGCAACCTTCGGGCGACAGATTGCCCTTCAGGATCGCAAGATGGCCCTCGGCGTACATCGGGCTCTTCCACGGGCGGATGACGTCCTGGTCCTTGCGCGGATTCGTCGGGATGTTCTTCAGTTCCTGCGCGATCGTGCGGCCGGTGATGGTCATGCAGTCGCCGTGCAGCACGCCGTGGGCGAGCAGCATCTTCAGCACCTGCGGCACGCCGCCCGCGCGATGGAAATCCACCGCCACGTACTTGCCCGAGGGCTTGAGGTCGCACAGCACCGGCACCTTGCGGCGCACGCGCTCGAAATCGTCGATCGTCCATTTCACCTCTGCCGCATGGGCAATTGCGAGATAGTGCAGAACCGCGTTGGTGGAACCGCCGGTGGCCATCACCAGCGCGATCGCGTTCTCGATCGACTTGCGGGTGATGATCTGGCGTGGCTTGATGCCCTTCCTGATCGCGTTCAGCAGCACCTTCGCCGATTCCGCCGAGGAGTCCGCCTTCTCGCCGTCGGGCGCCGCCATCTGCGAGGAGCCCAGCAGGCTCATGCCGAGCGCTTCGAACGAGGAGGACATCGTGTTCGCGGTGTACATGCCGCCGCAGGCGCCCACCGAGGGGCAGGCGTTCTTCTCGATGCCGACGAAATCCTTCTTGTCCATCTTGCCCGCGTTGAACGCGCCCACCGCCTCGAACACCGACACGATCGTGAGGTCCTCGCCCTTCCAGCGTCCCGGCTTGATCGTGCCGCCGTACACGTAAATGGCAGGCACGTTCATGCGTGCCATCGCGATCATGCAGCCGGGCATGTTCTTGTCGCAGCCGCCCACCGCGAGCACGCCGTCCATCGCCTGGCCGTTGACCGAGGTCTCGATCGCGTCCGCGATCACCTCGCGCGAGACGAGCGAGTACTTCATTGCCTCGGTGCCCATGCCGATGCCGTCGGTCACCGTGGGAAAGCCGAACATCTGCGGCATGCCGCCGCCGCCCTTCACCGCCGCGATCGCGCGGTCCACCAGCGGCTGGATGCCGGCGTTGCAGGGGTTGAGCGTGGAGTGGCCGTTGGCGATGCCGACAATCGGCTTCTCGAAGTCGCGGTCGCCGAAACCGACCGCGCGCAGCATCGCACGGTTGGGCGAGCGCGCCACGCCCTGGGTAATCAGTTTGGAACGCCAGTTGTCAGCCATGAATACACCTCATATTTAGGACAAGCAGAAATTCAGCCGCCGAAGTTCATCCGACTCATTGCATCCGGCTCAGCGAGCGCGAGACGATAGCACCGCGTCCTGCTTCCAACAACTCAGGACCGCACCGCCCGCAACGAGGACGAAACCGATCGCGTGATAGGCATGCAATTGCTCGCCCAGCAGCAGCGCGGCGAACAGCGCGGCGAAGGGCGGCATCGCATGCAGGAAAAAGCCCGACTGCACCGCGCCGACTTTTTCCACGCCCCACGCGTGCAGGAACATCGCGCCGAGCGTGGGTACCACGGCGATATAGAAAATCGCGGCGAACTCGGTTGCGCCGACACTCGGCACCCCCTGGCTCAACAGTTCGCTGACGAAAAGGGGCAGCACCATCGGCAGGCTGAGAAGTCCAACGGTAAAGAGGAAACCGAACAGGCTGAGCCCTTTCGGTCGCATCGGAAACCGCACGGTGTAGAACGACCAGCAGAGCATCGCGACAAGCACCAGAATGTCGCCGAAGTTGAATTCGAAGTGCATGAGCGCCGCGAAATCCCCCTGGGCGATGATCAGCAGCACACCAACGGACGAAATCGCGAGGCCGCCAAGTTCCAGCCCGCGCGGGCGGCGCGCATAGCCGACCCATCCGATCAGGATGATCATCACCGGCACGATGGAGTTGAGCAGACCAAGATGGATTGCGGTCGTGCCCGACAGGCCGATATACACGGTCGCGTTCTGCGGCACGCCACCAAGAAAAGCCAGCGGGACCAGCGTGCGCCAGTGGTCACGAACCGCCAGCGCGATCGCCGTGCGCTCGTGCCAAACGATGGGTATGAGGATCAGCATCACCAGGCTCCAGCGCATGAAACTCAAAGACACCGGCCCGACCGAACCCATCAGCAACCGCGCCACCGACCCGTTGCTGCCCCAGAGCGCAGATGTGACGATCAGCGCTGCGTAGGCGCCAGCGCGCGTCCAGGGAGTCAGGGCATGTCCAGCATTCACCGGGCGCAATGTAACGCGCCGGATTAATCTTATCCAATACAATAATGGGTTCGGATTGATGCCGTATCCGTATTACACTTGCAGCTGCTTGCATGGCGCGCCGGGATTGCTTCTTCGCTGCGCTTCTCGAAATGCCCCTGTAACAGTGGTCATTGCGAGCGAAGCGAAGCAATCTCCCGCCTAACCGAGCGAAGCGATCGACGACGCACACGCACGACACATTCAAGAAACCCGACGTGACCGACCTCATCGACCTTCGCCGCCTTCGCTACTTCGTGGCCGTTGCCGAACACCTGCATTTCGGCCGCGCAGCGCAGACGCTCGCGGTATCGCAGCCGCCACTGTCACGCCAGATCCAGGCGCTCGAGCAAGACCTCGGCACACAATTGCTCACCCGCACCCAGCGCTCGGTGAAACTCACCACGGCGGGCGCGGCGCTGCTGCCCGAAGCCAAGCGCCTGCTGCGGCAGGCCGAGGCCCTGCGCGAGCAGGCGGGGCGCGCCGCGCGCGGCGAAACCGGATCGCTCGCGCTTGGCTTCATCAGCACCGCCGCCTACAACGTCCTGCCCGAACTACTGATGGCCTACCGCCGCGCGCATCCCGGCGTGAAGCTCGCGTTGCAGGAATCCACCACCGATGTGCAGACCGCGCTTCTGCGCTCGGGCGATCTTGACGTGGGCCTCGTGCTTCCGCCGGTGGATGACCCCGCCATCGAATACCGTCCGCTGTTCCGCGACAAGCTGATCGTCGCCCTGCCTGCTTCAATGAAGGAGTTCCACGGCAGCGCCACCAGCGGCATTTCCATCCGCTCGCTTTCGCAGGCGCCCTTCGTCCTGTTCCCGCGCAAGGCCGCACCGGGCTTTCACGACCAGATCGTCGGCTTCTGCCAGCGCGCGGGCTTCTCGCCTCGGGTGGAGCAGGAAGCCACCCAGATGCAGACCATCGTCTCGCTCGTGGCAGGCGGCATGGGCGTGGCGCTGGTACCCTCGACCATGAGTCAGTTGCAGCGCACCGGCGTGGTGTACCGGCAACTGGCTGACAAAGCGCCCGAGTTCGAGATGGGCCTCGCCTGGAAGCGCGGCAGCGCGCTCGCCACCGCCGAGGCCTTCGTCGCGCTCGCGCAGTCGCTCAACAAGGCACGACGCTGATGCTGATCCATCCGACGATCGATCCGGTCATCTTCGCCATCGGCCCTCTCGCTGTCCGCTGGTACGGCATGATGTATCTCGTTGGTTTTGCGGTCGGCTGGTGGCTCGGGCGCGCGCGCATCCGCGCGGGGCAGGCACCGATCACGCAGGAGCAGTTCGACGACCTGCTGTTTTTCGTGGTGCTCGGCATCATCCTAGGCGGGCGCCTTGGCTACGTGCTTTTCTACAAGCCGGCGTTCTACCTTTCGCATCCGCTGGAAATTCTCGCGGTCTGGCAGGGCGGTATGTCCTTCCACGGCGGCTTCCTCGGCGTGCTCGCCGCGGTGCTCTGGTTCGCGCACAAGCACCGCATTCCCTGGCTGAAGCTCATGGATTTCCTCGCGCCGCTGGTCCCGCCGGGCATCGCCGCCGGGCGCCTGGGCAATTTCATCAACGGCGAACTCTGGGGTCGAATCACCGACGTGCCCTGGGGCATGCTGTTTCACGGCAGCGTAGCCCCTCGCCATCCTTCGCAGCTCTACCAGTTCGCGCTCGAAGGCTGCCTGCTCTTCGCTCTGCTGTGGATCTATTCGCGCAAACCGCGGCCGCTCGGCGCGGTATCGGGCGCATTCCTCTTCGGCTACGGTGTACTGCGCTTCACCGCAGAATTCTGGCGCGAACCGGACGATTTCCTCGGCCTGCTTTCGCTCGGCCTGTCGATGGGACAGTGGCTGTCGGCACCCATGGCAATCCTCGGCGCGGCAATGCTTTTCTGGTCATACAGACGGAATACAATCCCCACATGACCCGGGAGCTCGACGAATCCCTGCGCAGCGCCTTCGAGGCGCGACTCGCGGAGCTGAAACAGGAGCACCGCGATCTCGACGCGGCCATACTCCGGCTGGAAGAGGCGCCGTTGCACGACCCGTTGTCGCTCAAGCGCCTGAAAAAACGCAAGCTGCTGCTCAAGGACCAGATCGCCGGCCTCGAGCGCCAGCTCGACCCCGACATCCGCGCCTGATATCCGAACCTGAGCGCCGCCCCATATCACGACGGGCCCCACCCCCAACGCCCACGCCGCCATCGCCTGATTCGCTTCCACACATTCAAATTCGCCGGCTCATCGACGCCGGATACACCACGCAAAGGAAACACCATGTCAGCCGCCTCGCCAGCCGTACCGCTCACCGAAGCCGAACTCGACCGCCTCGAGGGGCTGCTCGCCGTTCCCGAATCCGACGAAGGCGCGCTGCCGCTGGATGCACTGCAGGGCTTTCTCTGCGCGGTCTGCAGCGCCCCGCAGGAAATCCCGCAACAGGTGTGGGTCTCGGCCGCGCTCGGCGAAAGCCCCGCCACCGAGGAGGTCGTCGAGCTGCTGGTGCGCTTCAAGAACAGCATCGGGCACAGCCTGCAGACGGGCGAGAGCGTCAATCTGATCCTCTACCCGATGACCGAGGACGACACCGACGACCTTGACTACGAAACCTGGACCCAGGGCTATGTCGAAGGCATAGACATCTGCGAGACCGCCTGGGAGGAAGCCGCGCCCGACGAGGAAGAACTCGACGACCTGCTGATGAACATCCTCGTGCTGAGCGGCGCGCTCGAGGAAGACGAGGAACTGCGCGCGGAGCTCGGCCTGAACGCACGCGAGGAAGCCAAGCTGATCCGCACCTCCGCCGAACGGCTGCCGGAAGTGGTGCAGGAAATCTACGACTACTGGACCGCGATCCGCCTCAAGCCCGAGACCTTCACCCGCGAAGGCCCGCGCATCGGCCGCAACGACCCCTGCCCCTGCGGCAGCGGCAAGAAGTACAAGCAGTGCCACGGAACTATCCAGTAGTACTGCGCCCGGCGTATCACGATCACTTGAGCTTCGGGTCCTCGCGCAGGCGGCGTACCAGCGCCTCACCAATCAGGCGATAGCCCGCTTCGTTGGGATGGTTCCAGTTGTCGCCAAGTGCGAACAACGAGGCCGGGTCCGGATGCCGGACGAGGGCCTCATGCAGGTTGATCGCAGGGATGCCCATCGCCTCCACCCGCGCAAGGATCGGCACGGGAAGGAATTCGGGCGCCACCGGCGGCATCACCGGATTGCTGATGTAGGCGAACAGCAGCTTGCCGCCCCAGGATTCGGCCTCGGCTTTCGCGAGCTTTACCACCCGGTCGAACTCCACGAGAATCTCGCCCGCCCTGTCCGCAGATTTTCTCGCGGGATCGGCGATTGTCATCAGTCCCAGCCGCGTGCGCAGCGCGCCGAACACGATGTGCTTCCACCAGCGGCCTTCCTCGCGGGCGATCTGCTCGAGTTCCTGGACGCGTTGCGCCTCGTGTTCCGCCTGGGCCTTCTCGAGCATGCCGAGCAACGCCTGATCGACCTCCGCCTGGCGCGAGGCAAGGTCCTGGCGGAAGGACGGATCGAGATACTTCATCAGGAACTTCGTCTGCCGCTCGCCCATGATGCCGTCCATGTCGCCCGCGTTGTGTAGCCAGATCACCACCTTCGGCTTCGCGGCGCGGCCGTACTCGCGAAGGCGCGCGAGCATCTGCAACGGTCCGGTGCCGCCCATGCCGAGATTGAGGGTTCGCGGAAATGAGGCGCGGATCACGTCGGGCGAGGTCTCTCCCGGCTTGACACACTCGCCCTCCACGTAGGAGCCGCCCACCATCAGCACATCCGTGGGCGCCGCATGGAGCCCGGGCGGATTGTTGAACCCGTGCTCGTCGGTGCGGTAGATCATGTAGCGGCCGAGTTCGTTGCACACCACCACGGTCGAACCGGACAGTCCCGCGAGCGGCAACAGGCCGGGCTTGAAGTATTCCTGCTCCCGGCCAAAGAGCGGACTGAGCGCGAACTGCGGATAGGCTTTCTCGCCGTTCTTGCGCATCTGCGCGATCACCTCGTACTTCGGCCGGCCGTCGAACTCGATGCCCTTTCTTTTGGCCGCCTCGATATTGCGGGCGAACGCGTTGGGACTCTGCGCCGGAAACAGCACGCTTACCGCCGCCTCGAGTACATAAAGGGACAACACCGTCGCGCAGGCCGCAAGCGCCACGTTCGCCTTGAGCGCAGCATTGCGCGAACCGAGCGCGATCCATGCAAACACCGGGCAGACGATTGCCGGAATCACGTAGAACAGCACGATCGCGCGGGCGGAAATGCCGGTGTCGCCCGAGGCGCGCAGCTGCCAGCCCGCGATCGCGTAGCGCACCAGGATCGCGGCGCAAACTGCCGCCACGCAGAGAAGAATGACGCTCGCTGCCTTGGCGAGGGCCGCGCCCTGAGACTGATCTTCGGAATTCGTCATGGTGCCCTCGGAAATACGACTCTGAATTCGGCCACTCGGAATTCGCCGACTCAGAATTCGAAGTAGATGAACTGCGACGAGCTGCCGGTGCCCACGGTGACGGCAAGCAGCAGCGCGAACGCGGTGATCGCCCAGACCACCGCCGCCGGCAGCCTCGATACGAGCAGGCGCATCCTCGCGTGGGTGTCGAAGCGATGCCAGACAAGGAACACCGCAAGCAACGCAAGCGGAAAAAGATGGTCCGACACGGCGCCCGCCAGGTCACCCCAGGGCGCAACAAACGGTCCGCTCGCCACCCGGGCCGCCGTTTCCATGTCGCGGCTGCGAAACAGGATCCAGGCGAGTGTCACGAAATGGAAGGTCGCCACCGTGCGCAGCCATGCGGGAAGGGATGACGACATCCCTCGCCCCCGGGCGTGCGACCACATGATCGCGAACGCATGAACAAGGCCCCAGGCGACGAAGGTCCAGCTCGCGCCGTGCCAAAGCCCGGCGACCCCCATGGTGATCAGGATGTTGCGTGAAGCGCGCATCGACCCGCCGCGATTGCCGCCGAGCGGAATGTATATGTAGTCGCGAATCCAGCGCGAGAGCGTGATGTGCCAGCGGCGCCAGAACTCCACCACCGAGGCGGACGTATAGGGCGCATTGAAGTTGCGCGGAAAGCGAATGCCGAGGATCAGCGCCAGGCCGATCGCCATATCGGAATAACCGCTGAAATCACAGTAGATCTGCAGCGAAAAACCGTAGATCGCGAGCAGGTAGTCGAACCCGCCCACCGGGACGGTGCCCGAATACACCTTGTCCACCAGGATTGCGAGTTGGTCGGCAAAGGCGAGCTTCTTCAGCAGCCCGATCGCGAACAGCAGCGAGCCGAGCGCAAGCGGCACCCGGCGCGTCTCGCCCCAGCGCTTCACCTGCGGCAGGAATTCACACGGGCGAAGGATCGGTCCGGCGATGCTGTGCGGAAAGAACATCGTGTACACCGACAGGTCCGCGAGCCCCGCCGTCCCCTTGTATTTTCCGGTGTAGAGATCCACCACGTAGGCGAGCAGCGTGAAGCTGATGAAGGAGATCCCGAGCGGCAGCGGCACGCTCATCAGTGCGCGCGGTGCATCGGGCGACACGAACCCGATCACCGTCGCGTAAATGAAATTCGTGTACTTGAAGAACACCAGCGGAACGAGCAGCACCACCACCGTCACCACAAACGCGCGCTTTTTTCCCGCCGCGTCGCGGGCGGCAAGGATCGCGCGGCACCCCGCCCAGGCAATCAGGATCAAAAGCACCGGGACCCAGATGAACGCCGGGTTCCACCAGGCATAGAAGAACGCGCTGCCGAGTATCGCAATCAGGGTGCGCTGCGCGGTGCCGGCGAACAGCCGGTGCAGGATGAAATAGACCGCGAAGAACAGCAGGAACGACAGCGAATTGAACAGCATCCGGTCGCCCTGGCCTCAGCGTGCGGGCTGGTCGCGCCACAGCACGGGGAAGATCGCGTCCGCCATGCGCTGGTGGCCGAGCGCGTTCGGGTGCGGGTCGCCCGGCATCGCCCACAGCGTGGCCGGGGCGAGGTCCTTCATCGACGGCAGCAGATCGACGTACTCGAAGTTCAAGTCCTTCGAGATGCCCTTCATCGTATCGTGGATGAAATCAAACCGGTATTTCGCAAGGTCATGCACGTCCGGCGTCATCGTCAGGTACACGCGGATGTTGTTCTTCAGCGCATAGTCCGACAATTCCTTCAGCGCCACCTTCATCTCGTTAAAGCCCGGACTCTTCGGGTCGTACACCACCTGATAGTGCTTGAGCAACGCATCCTCACCGGTGTTGCGCATCGCCTGGCTGAGCGCGATCCAGAGCGTCACTGCGAGCTCGCTGTTGCGAAGAACGATGTTGCCTTCGTCCGAATGCAGGGACTCGGCATCGCGCAGGAAGTACTGCACCACGATGTCGGTGGGCTTGAGCGCCTGCAGCCGGGTCATGAACAGGCGCACATAGCGTGGCGCGTTATAGTTTCCGATGCCTGCGTTGAGCACTTCCACGTCGGCGTTCTGGTCGCGGAATTTCTTCTGCAGCCTCGCGACCACCGTGTCCTGTTCGTTCACTCCCCAGCCAAGCGTGATCGAGGAACCGAGGAACAGGATCCGGCGACGCTCGCCGCGCTCCGGCGCCACCTCGTCGCCGCGAAGTCCGAACCTGTTGGTGCGTATCGACACCGACTGCAGCACAGCCGACATCGAGGGCTGGTGCTCGTGTCCGAGCGCGGGATCGGGGCTCAGGGTCTTGAGTTCCCTCGCGTAGCGCCACATCTCGATGTCGTAGTTCTGCATGCTGCGGTTCTTCAGCCGCAGCACCAGCTCGCCCGCACCGAGTGCGACCGCGATCGAGATCAGGAACAGGACTGTGTTGGTTGCGATCGATTTCAACATCAGAAGTGTCTACCCATGCGTTTGAGGAGTGCCGGCGCCTGCCCGGAGCCTTGAGGTCCGGCACCGGACGTATCGGACCGCGATCAATCCAGTTCGTAGCTGAGATGATACTTTTTGTGCAGCGCCGGATCCTGGTCCTGCTTGCGCAGAAGGCAGTTGCCCACAGCCAGGGTTTCGATGTCGGTGCCCATGAAGCAGCGAAAGGAGTCCTCCGGGCTGCACACGATCGGCTCGCCGCGAATGTTGAAGCTCGTGTTCACCAGCACCGGGCAGCCGGTGAGCGCCTTGAACCGGGCGATCAGCGCGTGATAGCGCGGGTTGGTCTCCGCATGCACCGTCTGGATGCGCGCCGTGTAGTCCACATGGGTCACCGCCGGAATCGACGAACGCGGCACGTTCAGCTTGTCGATGCCAAAGAGCGCCTGCTGCTCCACGGTCATCGTCACGCGATGCTTCTCCGCGACTTCGGCCACCAGCAGCATGTAGGGGCTGTCGGTGTCGATGTCGAACCATTCGGCGAGATCCTCGCGCAGCACCGCGGGTGCAAACGGCCGGAAGGATTCCCGGTACTTCACCTTCAGGTTGAGCAATTTCTGCATCGAGGGCGAGCGTGCATCGCCGAGGATGGAACGCCCGCCGAGCGCGCGCGGGCCGAATTCCATCCTTCCCTGGTGCCAGCCGAGCGCCTGTCCGTCGGCGAGGGCCTTTGCACAAGCATCCATCATAGCCACGTCATCGAGCACCTCGAAGCGCGCACCGAGTACGGTGAGTTCGCGCTCGATGTCCGCCTGCGCATCCTCCGGTCCGAGGTAGCTGCCGCGCATCGAGTCCGACCCGGCGCGCACGCTGCGCGGCTTGCCGTGGTGCATGTGATAGGCGCCGAGTGCCGCGCCGAGCGCACCGCCCGCGTCGCCCGAGGCAGGCTGGATCCAGAGGCGATCGAAGGACTTGTCGCGCAGAAGCCTGCCGTTGGCCACGCAATTGAGTGCCACGCCGCCAGCAAGGCACAGGTTCTTCTCCCCGGTCTGTTTCGCCACGCCGCGGGCGAGCTTGAGAATCACTTCTTCGGTCACGTACTGGATGGAGGCTGCGAGGTCCATCTCGCGCTGGGTGAGCAGTGCCTCGGCCCTGCGGGGAGGACCGCCAAAGAGCGCGTCAAAGCGCTCGTTGGTCATGGTCAGGCCGGTGCAGTAGTTGAAGTACTCGAGGTTCAGGCGAAAGCTGCCGTCCTCCTTCACGTCGATCAAATGGTCGAAGATGGTCTTCGCGAAACGCGGCTCGCCGTAGGGCGCAAGCCCCATTACCTTGTACTCGCCCGAATTCACCTTGAAGCCGGTGTAGTAGGTCAGCGCGGAATACAGCAGGCCAAGCGAATGCGGGAAGTGGATTTCCTTGGACACTTCGATGCCCGCGCCGGAGCCGAGCGCAAGCGAGGTGGTTGCCCATTCGCCCACGCCGTCCATTGTCAGGATGGCTGCACGCTCGAAAGGCGAGGGAAAGAACGCGCTCGCCGCGTGGCTCAGGTGGTGTTCCGAGAACAGCATCTTCGCCGACCAGTCGATCGAATCGTCGAGCTTCGCGAGTTCCTTGCAGAGCAGGCTTTTCTGGAACAGCTTTTCCTTCAGCCACACCGGCAACGCCTGCCGGAACGAGGTGAAGCCACGGGGCGCAAAGGCGAGGTAAGTTTCAAGCAAGCGTTCGAATTTGAGGAACGGCTTGTCGTAGAACGCCACGCAATCGATGTCGGATGGGCGGATGTCCGCGATCTTCAGGCAGGAGGCGATCGCCTTATGCGGAAAATCCGGGTCGTGCTTCTTCCGGGTGAAGCGCTCCTCCTGAGCGGCTGCAACGATCTCGCCATCCCTGACCAGCGCCGCGGCACTGTCATGGTAGTAGGCGGAAATGCCCAGTACGTTCAATTCGCGTCAGAACAATGTATAGATGAAAGGCGCGACGACCGAGCCTTGCGCGAGGATCAGCAGGCCACCCAGCATCAGCATGATGATCACGATGGGCAGCAGCCAGAACTTCTTGCGCGCGCGAAGAAACTTCCAGAGCTCTTTGAGGAAATTCATGGTCCGCTTCAGTTCAGAACTGGTTGGGGAAACTGTCGGCCGCAGGGCCGGGAGGGTCTCGATCGACCCAGTATGTCTTGAGGGCCGGCTCGAACTTCCGCTTCATCGGGTCCGCGCCGAAGAGTTGCCGTGCCACGCCGAAGGGCGTGATAACGCCGTAGAAGAGGAGGCCGAGCACGATCGGATTCACCACCCGGCCCATCAGATCGCCAAGCTTCATCCAGGCGCGGTTGAGCGGCGTCAGCACGCCGGGTGCGAACAGGGTGACCAGCGCAGTCAGGACCGCAAGACCCGCCAGCACCGGCCACCAGTCGCCAGAACGTAGGTAGGAGTTGAGACCGAAAAATCCGAACACGACCACAAACAGGGAACCAAAGGATCGGTTCGAGGGAAGTTGCATCGTGTCTTTCGGCCGTCGGCGAATGTAGAGGGAGTACGCACCCGCTGGCGTTCATCCGTGCCCGGACGTTCTTGCGGCGCGATACAACCGCCATGCTACCGCAGGGGGCAGTCCGAACCAAATTCGATGACACACGTGCGATGCCACATCGCCCCCCAAGTCGATGATCACACGGTGAACCGGGGCTCACCTCATTTGTCGCACCAACCCGTCGAGGCAATCCGACCGTATCTCCGCAGCGGGCAATTCAACTGTCTACTCCGCCCCGAGCACGATCAGGAACACCGACACGCTCAGGATGAGCGCCTCCACCAGCGGGCGCAGTTCCTCGAAGGACGGGCTCACGAGGGCCTCCCGATGCGGCGATAGCGGTGGCCGACGGTGACGACATCACCTTCGGAGGACAGCACCGCATACAGTCGGCGCAGGCAGTCGAGTTCCGGACGGGTGCAGCCTGGCAGGGCCAGCCCCGCGCGTTTGCGCGCCGGTTTGGCGACAGCGCGCTTGTACGCTGAACCGTCGAAATAAACGATCGTGCTGCCGTGCCCGGCGTAGGCCTCCCGGCCCCAGTCGAGCAGGCGGTCTAGCGCGCTGCGTGTGATGCCGCGCTGCTGCATGCGGGCGCGGGCGTGGCGCGACAGCGGAAGTGCGGCAAGGGGGACGGCGGGATGGTGGGCGGAACTGAGCGGTAATCCGGACATTGCGTATCTCCTGTTCGATGGACGCAAAACACGCATTGCGATGCGTTGCGGCCAGTCTAGGCAGGGGGGTGGCTCAGGACGTGAGCCTGCCCGTGAATCGTGTTGGCGCGGGTCGTAAAGACAACCCGCCGACTACCGGTAGATCGCCGTCGCAGCCCTGTGCGCCTCGGCCACGCGCCTGCGCAATGCCGCGGGCGCCAGCACCTCCACATCCGGCCCGAATTTCAGGATGTCCATCAGCAGTTCGCGATCGTCGGCGTAGGGCACTTCCAGCACGTATTCGCCGCCCGCCTCGAAGCGCGACTTCTGGTCGGGGTGCCAGGATTCGCTCGCCACCCAGCGCGCCCGCTCGGGCGTGAAGCGCAGCTTCGCCCAGCGCAGGTCGGTGCCGGCGAAGATGCCGTAGCCCGACTGGAACAGCGGGTCGAGCTTGGTATCCGGCACTTCCTTGGCCGACTCGTCGAGCAGGTCGGCGGCGCGGATCGCATCCAGCGCGAAGCTGCGCACGTCGTCGGCCTTGTGGCACCACGCGTCCACATACCAGTTGCCGCGGTAATGCACGAGGCGCTGTGGGGAGATGACGCGGTCGGTCTCCTCGTTGCGCCCGCGGTTCCAGTGACGGATCGAAAGGCGCCTGCGCTTGAGCACCGCGCTCGCCACGACTTCGAAGTGTTCGAGCTTTGCGCGGCGCGCCGCCTGGTGCAGCACGCGGATGCGCCGCTTGATTTCGCCGCCTGACGTGTCACCGCGGCCGAGTATCGAGGTCAGCCGCCCGAGCAACGGCTGCACGTGCGGTGCAAGCAGGCCGGGCTGAAGATTCTCGAGCAGATGCTGCATGGTGAGCAACGCATAGGCTTCCGCGGGCGAGAACCACAGCCCGGGCAGCTCGGCGCGCGGCGCGGCCGGATCGAGCCGGTAGCCGCCCGATTCGGCATCCCACTCGATCGGCACGTTCATGCGGTCGCGCAGGTATTCGAGGTCGCGCTTGAAGGTGGCGCGGGAGATTTCCAGCGTGTCGAGGAAGGTCCGCAACGGCACGCTCGTGCGCGCGCGCAGCAGCTGTTCGATTTTGTAGAAACGCTCAGTGCGTTCCAAGGCGGCGGCCGGAGGAAGCCATAAAGTGCAACTTATCGTTTTTTATATCAAGCATGGACGATGAAAAGTGGCCAATTTGATTGCTAGATTTAGCAATATCCATTCGGGAAACCCGTGTCGGGATTGCTTCGCTGCGCTCGCAATGACCCCGCATAGCCGTCATTGCGAGCGCAGCGAAGCAATCTCTGTCACCGCAATCCGTAACGACATCGAAATCAAACCGTCGCCGCGGGCAGCGGCGCGCGTCCGCGAATCAGGTCGGCGGCGCGTTCGGCGATCATCACCACCGAGGCGTTGATGTTCCCGCCCACGAGATCCGGCATCACCGACGCATCCACCACGCGAAGACACTCCACGCCGAGCACGCGAAGCTGGTCGTCCACCACCGCGCCCGGATCGGTCGGCAGGCCCATCCTGCAGGTGCCGAGCGGATGGTGCGCGGTGAGCGCGGTCTTGCGGATCACCGCATCGATCGCCTTCGGGTCGTTCACCCCAGGACCGGGCAGCACTTCCGCTTTCACGAAAGGCGCAAGCGGCGACTCGCGGCCGATGCTTCGGAACAGTTGCACGCCGGCGCGCAGGGTGTTCCAGTCGCCGTCGGTGGCAAGGAAATTCTGCCGGATGCGCATCGGCGTCGCAGGGTCGGCCGAGGCAAGGCTCACGCGACCGCGGCTCTCCGGGCGCAACAGCACCACGCGGCAGGAAAAGCCGTCGACAAAGCCCGGCTTGAACGGCGGCAGCCAGGGCGCGGCGCCAAGCGCGCCCGCATGGAACAGCAACTGCACGTCGGGCGCCGGCAGGCTGGAATCGGTCTTCAGGAATGCCATCACGCCCGAGGGCAGGTCGGAGGCAAAGCCGGTGCCGAACAACTTAGCCTGCGCAAGCGCCAGCGCCACCCGGTCGAGGCGCATGTTCTTCAGGAACGGGCCGGGCGTCTTGCGGCTGTAGTTGATCATCGCGGTGATGTGGTCCTGCAGGTTCCGGCCCACACCGCGCAACGGCATCTTCACCGCAATCTTGTGCTGCGCGAGTTCCTCCGGGTCGCCGATGCCCGAGAGCATCAATACCTGCGGCGTATTGATCACGCCGCCCGAAAGAATCACTTCGCTGCCGGCACGGGCAGTGCGCTTCTGCCCGCGCTGCACGTATTCAATGCCCGTCGCGCGCGTGCCGTCCATCAGCACCCGCGTCACCTGCGCCTCGACCTCGATGCGCAGATTGGGCCGCGCCAATGCCGGGCGCAGGTAGGCGGTCGCGCCGCTCACCCGCCTGCCCTTGTGTATCGTCGACTGCAGGCGGCTGAAGCCTTCCTGCTGCGCGCCGTTGTAGTCGGGGGACAGCGGCTGCCCCGCCGCCTGACCGGCCGCCATCCACGCATCCACCAGCGGATCGGGATAGCGCGACATGCGGGTGGCGATCGGCCCGTCACCGCCGCGGAAGTCGTTTGCCCCGCCTTCCCAGGACTCCTGCCTGCGAAAGTAGGGCAGCGCATCCGCATACGACCAGCCCGTCAGTCCCGCAGCGGCCCAGCGGTCGTAGTCGGTGCGGTGGCCGCGCACATAGGCCATGGCGTTGATCGAAGAGGAGCCGCCTACCACCTTGCCGCGCATGCATTCGACCATGCGACCATCGGCGCCGGGCTCCGGCCCCGAGTCGTAGCCCCAGTCGTGCAGACGGTACTGCAGGATGCGCCCGAAGCCGAGCGGCATGTGAATCCACATGTCGCGGTCCCAGCCGCCTGCTTCCAGCACCAGCACGCGGGTGTGCTTGTCCTCGGTGAGGCGATTGGCGAGCACGCAGCCGGCCGAACCGCAGCCGACGATGATGTAGTCAAAGCTGTCTTGCTGGGCCATTTTCCCTCCCGCGAATCCGATTTCCCGCGCTCGATCGATCCTGGATTGCTTCGCTTCGCTCGCAATGACACCTGTCCGTAGTCATTGCGAGGAGCGCAGCGACGAAGCAATCTCCTCCGGCACGGCGTCCACTACAGCGTCGAATCAGACCGCTGCCATCTTCGCCGACACCGTGGCCGCCGGCAGCGGCGTGCGGCCGCGGATCAGGTCGGCGGCGCGCTCGGCGATCATCACCACCGAGGCGTTGATGTTTCCGCCCACGAGGTCCGGCATCACCGACGCGTCCACCACGCGAAGGCGCTCCACGCCGAGCACGCGAAGCTGGTCGTCCACCACCGCGCCCGGATCGGTCGGCAGGCCCATCTTGCAGGTGCCCAGCGGGTGATGCACGGTGATCGCGAATTTTTTGATGTGCTCATCGATCGAGGCGATGTCATTCACGCCCGCGCCCGGCCCGGTTTCTTCCTTCACGAAGGGCATAAGCGGCGACTGGCGGCCGATGTTGCGAACCAGCTCCACGCCTGCGCGCAGCACGCGCCAGTCGCGGTCGGTGGAAAGGAAGTTCTGATGAATGTGAACCGGCGTCGCGGGGTCGGCCGAGGCGAGGCGCACCGTGCCGCGGCTCTCCGGGCGCAGCAGCACCACGCGGCAGGAGAAACCGTCGGCGAACGCCGGCTTGAACGGCGGCAGATACGGCGTAGCACCCAGCGCACCCGCGTGAAACAGCAATTGCACGTCCGGCGCAGGCAGGCTGGTGTCGGTCTTGAGGAAGGCCACCACACCCGAGGGCAGGTCGGTGGCAAAGCCGGTGCCAAAGAGCTGCGCCTGCAGCAACGCCAGCGCCACGCGGTCCAGCCGCAGGTTCTTCTGGAAGGTGCCGGGTTCCTTGCGGCTGTAGTTGATGATCGCCGAGATGTGGTCCTGCAGGTTCCGGCCCACACCACGAAGCGGCGACTTCACCGCGATCTTGTGCTGCGCGAGTTCCTCCGGGTCGCCGATGCCCGAGAGCATCAGCAGTTGCGGCGAATTGATCACGCCGCCCGCGAGCAGGACTTCGCTGGTCGCGTGCGCGGTGAAGATGCGGCCGTTCTGCACGTACTCCACGCCGATCGCGCGGTTGCCATCCATCAGCACGCGGGTGGCGTGTGCGTTGATCTCGAGTTTCAGGTTCTGGCGCTTGAGCGCCGGCTTCAGGTAGGCGCGCGCGCCGCTGTCGCGCTTGCCGCCGCGGATCATCGACTGCAGCCGGCTGAAACCCCACTGCTGCGCGCCGTTGTAGTCCTCGGTGTAGGGCTGGTCGAACGCCTTGCCCGCCGCCATCCAGGCCTCCACCAGCGGGTCCTGGTAATTCGAGCGGCGCGTCGCAATCGGCCCTTCGCCGCCGCGGTATTCGCTCGAGCCGCCTTCCCAGGACTCCTGCTTGCGCAGATAAGGCAGCGCGTGCGCGTACGACCAGCCCTTCAGGCCCGAGGCGGCCCAGCGGTCGTAGTCGGTGCGGTGGCCGCGCACATAGGCCATGGCGTTGATCGAGGACGAACCGCCCACCACCTTGCCGCGCATGCATTCGATCATGCGGTTATCCGCGCCCGCTTCCGGGCCGGAGTCGTAGCCCCAGTCGTGCAGGCGGAACTGCACGATCCGCCCCCAGCCGAGCGGAATGTGGATCCACATGTCGCGGTCCCAGCCGCCCGCCTCGAGCACCAGCACGCGGGTGTGGTTGTCCTCGGTGAGACGATCGGCGAGCACGCAGCCGGCCGAACCGGAACCAACGACGATGTAGTCATAACTGTCTTGCTGGGCCATTGTGTTCCTCGGGGAAGTGCCTGTGACGGTCAACGATATTCGACGAGCGCCTATTCTCGCATCCGACGCCCCCGCTGTACGAACGCGGACTACGAATACGGCGTACGAATGTGGTGTACGAATGTGGCGTACAACTGCGCCGTGCGAATTTCAGCGTCCGCCCGCACGCTCCAGAATCTGCGCGATCTCGCGAAAATCGCGGCGCTTCGCATGCGCGGTCGGGCTCACGCCCTCGCGATCGGCGATGTTCACGTTCGCGCGGTGATCCACCAGCAACCGGACTATCTGCACATACGTCGGGCTGCCGTCACCGAGAATCACCGCTTCGAGCAGCGCCGTCCAGCCGAGCCGGTTCACATGGTCGATGTCGATCTTCGTCTTCAGCAGTTCCCGCACGGTGTCCACATGCCCGTGGTGGCAGGCCGGAATCAGCGCGGTGCCGCTGTAGCGGTTGGTGCTCTTCAGGTCCGCGCCCGCGGCAAGCGTCATTCTCAGTATCTCCAGCCGCCCGTGGGCACCGGCGTACAGGTACGCGCTGTCCTGCAGGTCGTCCTTTGCGTTCACATCCGCGCCCGCCGCGATCAGCAACCGCGCCGCCTCCACCTTGTTCGCGTGCGTGGCCGCAAGCAGCGCGGTGCGCCCGCGCGCATCCCGCGCCTTCACGCTCGCGCCCTGCGCGATCAGCGTCTGTACCCGGGCAACATCACCGGCTTCCGCGGCGGCGATGAGCGCAGCATCGGGCGTCTGGGCGTATGCGGACGCAACGAAGAACAGCGCAGCAAACAATCCAATAATCGATTTCATGTCGCGCCTTCCCGCTCAGCTCATGCCGCCTTCGAGCCAGCGCCACACCGAGCGACAGGCAAGTGCATCGGCCAGCGCGCGATGCGCGGTCCCGGTCCACTGATGTCCGACGTGCTTTGCCGCCACATCCAGCTTTCGCCATTTGCCGCCGAGCACCTCGGCAAAGCGCCGCATCGCGCAGGACACCTGCCGCGAAGACCTGAGCTGATCGGAAAAAAACGCGGTATCGAAGGCGGCGTTGTAGATGACGACCTCCTGCCCCGCAACCACGTCGCGGATCGCGGGCATGAGTTCCTGCAGCGTCGGCTTGCCGCGCACC